>JAZQHJ010000111.1:0-2685 GCA_045540515.1 Eubacteriales bacterium | reverse complement strand
CGTAGCATTTTAGAACGAGGCAAAAGGCTTGTATTCAAGGCAAAATTTTGCCGATATATAAAAATATTTCAAAAAATTTTAACGTAGAAGACAGGTTTTTTGACCGTTCCAAAACTGGTTCGTGTCATTCCTGTACGGCATACTATTTCAATCTCGTCTGTAATTCCATATCTTGCTCTTATGTCCTTTGGAATCACAATTCTGCAAAGTCCGTCTAGTCCTTTAACTATTCCTATTTTTTCCATGTTTTTTCTCCTCACAATGCTAAATTATCAATAAAATTATTGTTCATACTCTATTATAACAACTGATAAGTTGTAAATCAAGAGCAGAACCAAAATTCGTGTTACAATTTTTTTGTTGTATAGAGTGAGGTGAAGTTTATGTTTTATAAGCGCATTAGAGATTTAAGAGAGGATAATGACAAAAGTCAAGCTGAAATAGCTTCTGTTCTTGGAATGAAGCAACAGCAATACGCAAGATACGAGAGTGGAAGTCAAGAAATCCCCTTACACCATTTTATCACTCTTGCAAAATATTATAATGTGTCGCTTGACTATCTTGCTGGTCTTACCGATATACCAAGTAAATTAAAATAACAAAAGGACTCCGTTTGGAGTCCTTTTTTGCTTTATAGTAATTCTACGTAAAGCTCTCTTACAGTGCCGTCGTCTTGTGGTTTTTCCTCTGCCTTTGGTGCATATTTTGTTTCAAGGAATTTCTTTGCAACCTGTGGGAAGAGTGCAAGGGATAGAACGTCCTCGTCGCATTTTGCAAGGTCGCCTGCCTCTTTTCTGTACTTTTCAAGCTCTGGCTCAAGTAGGTCTGCTGGACGACAGGTGATGATTTCTGCATCGCCAATTGCCTTGCGTCTTACCTCCTCGTTAACCTCACCAGGAAGCTTACCATATTCACCACGGAGAAGTCCCTTTGACTCCTTTGTTACCATCTTGTAGCGTTCGCCAGATAGTACATTGAGAACAGCCTGTGTTCCTACGATTTGGCTAGTTGGGGTTACAAGTGGTGGATAACCGAAGTCCTTTCTTACTCTTGGAATTTCAGCAAGAACCTCGTAATATTTATCCTCGGCATTAGCCTGCTTTAGCTGTGAAATAAGGTTTGAAAGCATTCCACCTGGTACTTGATAAAGTAGAGTATTTGGATCTACGTTTAATACCTTTGGATCAAGGCTTCCCTGCTCCTTTAGCTTCTTTGCAACGCCTCTGAAATGTGCTGCAACATCTGAAAGGAGATTGAGGTCAAGTCCTGTATCATATTCTGTTCCTTTAAGTGTTGCTACAATTGCCTCAGTTGATGGCTGTGATGTACCATTTGCAAGTGGTGAAAGAGCTGTATCAATGATGTCAACCCCCGCCTCAACTGCTTTTAGGTATGTCATATCGCCTGTGCCTGTGGTATTGTGTGTATGTAGGTGAACAGGAACCTTTAGCTCTGCTTTTAGTGCAGAAACAAGCTCGTATGCATCATATGGCAAAAGTAGGTTAGCCATATCCTTAATACAAATGGTGTCTGCGCCCATTTCCTCAAGCTGCTTTGCAAGCCTTACAAAGTATTCCTTGTTATGAACTGGGGACTCTGTATATGAGATTGCACACTCAACGTGTCCGCCATATTTCTTTGTTGCCTTTATTGCTGCTTCCATATTTCTTGGGTCGTTAAGAGCATCAAAAATACGGATAACATCAATACCATTTTCAATTGATTTCTTTACGAATGCATCAACAACGTCGTCTGCATAGTGCTTGTAGCCAAGTAGGTTTTGTCCACGGAGAAGCATTTGGAGCTTTGTGTTTGGCATTGCCTTTTTAAGAGCTCTTAATCTTTCCCATGGGTCCTCGTTAAGGAAACGCATACAGCTATCAAAGGTAGCGCCTCCCCAGCATTCAAGCGACCAGTAGCCAATCTTGTCAAGCGCCTCACAGGCTGGGAGCATATCCTCAACTCTCATACGAGTTGCTGCCTGTGATTGATGCGCATCACGTAAAATTGTATCTGTAATTAGTAATTTTTTTGCCATTTTGTCATCCTCCTATTAAATGCTTTGAAGGAGTGCGATAAGAATACCTGCTGCAATTCCTGAGCCGATAACACCTGCAACGTTTGGACCCATTGCGTGCATTAGTAGGAAGTTTCCAGGATTTTCCTCTTGACCAACCTTTTGAGAAACTCTTGCCGCCATTGGAACAGCACTAACACCTGCTGAACCGATAAGTGGGTTGATTTTCTTGCCCTCTGGTAAAAAGAGATTCATAAGCTTTGCAATAAGAACACCACTTGCTGTTGCAACGCCAAATGCTACAACACCCATTACGATGATGATAAGTGTCTTTGGTGAAAGGAAGGTTTCTGCTGTTGCTGTTGCACCAACGCTTACTCCAAGGAATACAGTAACAATATTCATAAGCTCGTTTTGAACTGTCTTTGAAAGTCTTTCTGTAACTCCACATTCTTTTAGTAGGTTACCGAACATTAAGCAACCAACAAGAACTGCTGCGGAAGGAACGATAAGAGCAACAACGATTGTTACCAAAATTGGGAACAAAATCTTTTGCTTCTTTGAAACAGGGCGAAGGTTTGTCATAACAATTGCTCTTTCCTTCTTTGTTGTAAGAAGTCTCATAATTGGTGGTTGAATTACAGGAACAAGTGCCATATATGAATATG
>JAZQHJ010000110.1:0-1928 GCA_045540515.1 Eubacteriales bacterium | reverse complement strand
GGGCTAGCTACTCCCGTATAATGGCTAAAACTAAAAAACAAACGACAACAATAGAGTTGCTATGGCTGCCTAACTAGTTGCCCCTAGGGGCGACTAGCGGCAGTGCTGTGGTCAATGCACCACCCGTTCCTCTTGGGAGTACCTCGACCCAAGACTGAGCGTAACATCAGAGGTGAACTTGAATTGAGAGTCTTGTCTGTATCAATCAAGCATTAAGACAATACCTGAATAAAAGCCTGTTAATCGGCGTTTTGTAGGGGAATTTCAATAGATTAACTGCCTACGGAGAAGGTTGTATCAAGTGGTTTTTGGACGCGAGTTCGACTCTCGCCGTATCCACCAAAAAAGAGGGTAAAAAGTACCTAAAAACTAGGTATTTTCTACCCTTTTTAATTTTTTTACCCTGTTTTTATCCTGTTTTTACCCTGTTTTTTAGTAGTCAAAAAAGTAGTCAAAAAGTAGTCAAAAAGTAGTCAGGTTATTTTATGTTGTTTTTTTCGCAAAACAAAGCTCTTGATTTTGTCCTATCTTCCATATGCTTAAAATCGTTTGCTCCTGTGGTAAATCCACAAAATGATGCAACAACAATTGTAAATATTCCAAGCATAATGTCAAGAATTAAATTACTACCACCAATAAATGTTGTTGTTATTGAATTTACAACAAAAGTTTTCTATATACAATAAAAAAGACGGATTGAATCCGTCTTTTTTGTTTTTTAGAAGAAGAAAATTCCGTAGCCCCAGCCGACTAAGCCTCCATTTTTGAGGTGGTTAACATAGTTGCGTCTGAAAGAGGTGTTTGTTGGGAGTCTATCTGGGTTTCTGTCCTCGGTGTCAAAGAGTCTCCATAGGTCTTCTCCCTCGTTGTCTCCATATTCAAACACGTCGAAGCGTGAAAAGAATTTGTATGTATTGCTGTTGTGGTTTAAAATTTCCTCATGTGGGGGATAGAGTAGCCAAGAATGACAAACAAAAGGCTTTTCCTCACCATCTATTTCGGTAAAGAATTCCTTTGCCATTTTATATGCCTGAATACAGCTATCCTCGTCAAATGGTGTGCCATCTCTTGGAATATGTATGCCGATTACCTTACTTTCCTTTGTAAGCTTTTTGCCGTTCTTTTCGTAGTCGTGACCTAGCTTTGAAATTTCAAATTGAAGTCTGCCAAGTCCAAAGCGAGTAAGGTCGAAAAATCCTGGGAACCACCAAGCAACAAAGGAGCCTATTACTCCACGTACAACCTTACATTCATCGAGCTTATACTTTAAGTCAAGAACTGATTTTTTGTATATGTCGAGACTTATATTTCTTTCAATATAAATCTCCTTTAAGCGCTTTGTCATACACATAAAAATTAGAAGTCCTGAGGTGTATGGGTGAACACCAACTGCTTTTCCTGCATTTTGCGCTGGAACTAAAATTTCGTTGTAATAATCGCATTTGATATTACTATCATAAACCTTTAAAATGCGTTCCCATTCCTTTTTGGTGGTTTCGTTTCCTGTTATTGCTTCGTAAGCGTTTATTAAAAATTCTCTGTCTGAATCAAGATATTCACAATCCACCATAAAATCATTTAAATACTTTTTCATTATTCGTCGCCCTTTCCCTTCATTGTTCTTTCCATCATTCTGTTTGCGTCTCTTTTGGCATCACTTTCACGCTTATCGTAGAGCTTTTTACCCTTACACACTCCAACCTCCATTTTTGCTCTTGAGCCTTTAAAATAAATTGATAATGGGATTAAGGAATAGCCGTCTCTGCCGACTAAGCCATTTAGCTTCATTATTTCTTTTTTGTGCATTAAAAGTCGTTTTTCTCGCATTGGGTCCTTATTAAATATATTTCCCTTTTCATATGGTGAAATGTGAACACCAACTGCTTTTCCTGCATTTTGCGCTGGAACTAAAATTTCGTTGTAATAAT
>JAZQHJ010000109.1:0-2951 GCA_045540515.1 Eubacteriales bacterium | reverse complement strand
ACACACGTTGAGCAGGCAGGCTCATATGTTGATGAAAGAATCGGTCGCTTTGACTTCTCACATTTTTCAGCACTAACAAGGGACGAAATTGAAAGGGTTGAGGCAATCGTAAACGAAAACATTCTTATGGGTACTGAAATTCAAACAATTGAAACCGACATTGAAACCGCAAGAAGGAACGGTGCAATGGCACTATTTGGCGAAAAGTACGGCGACGTTGTAAGAATGGTAAAAATGGGAGATTTCTCCGTTGAGCTTTGTGGAGGAACACACCTTGATAATACTGCTAAGGCAGGACTTTTCAAGATTGTTAGTGAAATTGGTGTTGCAGCAGGTGTTCGTAGAATTGAGGTTGTAACAGGATACGGCGTTCTTAATTTGCTTGATGAAAAGCAACACTTGATTGAGGAAACAGCCAAGGAATTTAAGTGTCAAAACATAAATGATATTGCAAAGAGAGCAAGTGCAACCGTTGAGGAAATTAGGCTAACTAAGAGGGAGCTTGATGCTCTAAATGCAAAAATGGCAGGCTCAAGGGTTGACGAAATGCTCCAAAATGCTACACAGGTTGGCGTATTTTCAGTAATCACAGCGGACTTAAAGGATATGGCAATAGATGCAGTTCGTTCACTGGGAGATAAGTTGAAGGATAAGAACCCAAGTGTTGTTGCAGTGTTTGCAATTCATACAGGAGAAAAGCTAAACTTTATTGCAGTATGCGGTAAGGATGCAGTTGCAAATGGTGCTCACGCAGGAAATATTTTACGTGAGGTAAGTGCTGTAACAGGCGGTAAGGGCGGAGGACGTCCTGATAGTGCAATGAGTGGCGGTAAGGACATTTCCAAAATTGAAGAAGCACTTGCACTTGTTGCAAAGCTACTACAAAAATAAAAACAAAATCTGCCTTGTGCTAAAATTAACTAAATAAAAAAGGCTTTTGCAAATGCAAAGGCCTTTATTTGTTTTCCTTTAAAAAGCTAGTGTATCGCTTTAAGGCAAAAATTGCAAACACTACGCCAATTCCAAGCGTACCAATCCAAAAGCCGATAGTAGTACTCCAACCAAGAGTGCTTGAAATAACGGCAAAGCCGTATGATGAAATTGATGCTCCTATGTATGTACAAGCATTGCAGATTCCACCAATGGTTGATGACCTACCCGAGTTAGCAAATCTTCCTGGCACACAGGAGATAAGCAAAAAGTTGCACGAGTGCATAAGAGCACACACAAGAGCAATCAGCACAAGACAAGTAATTTGCGACCATCTTTGACCGAGGTTGATAAGGAACATTACAGGGATTGATAAGCCGATTGCAATAAGGAACAAAATTCCACTGCCCCTTGCTTCATTGTTGAATGTTTTCGTTTTATGTACAAGTCTTACGACAAATAGACTGATGATTGAAAAAATAGGCAATAAAACCGAAACTAAAATTCCTTCCTCACTGCTTTTGTTAAATACCTCACAGTAAAGGGTTGGTAGCCAGCTTTCAATTCCGTCACGCATAATTCCCATTGAAATTATACAAACGAAAATTGCCAAAAGTCCACTGCTTTTAAAGATTGATAAAAGTGAAGGACCTTGCTCTTTGCTTGTTGCTTTTGATAAAATTTCAGCCCCTGTGTCTGATTTTTCGTCTTTTTTAAGTAAAAGAGACATTGAAATAAAGAAAATTATTCCAACCACAATTGTTATAATTGATGCACTGAAAAACACAGCCCTGTAAGACATAAAGTGAATACAGAAGGGAGCATAAACATAAAGCACAATCGTGGAAATATGCGCACCGCAGGTAACAATTAAATTTGCTGTTACATATTTTTTGTGAGAAAGGCTTTCTGCAAGAATTTTCACAATAGGAGGCCATAAAAGAGCCTGTGCAAAGCCGTTTATTGCCCAAATAGGAATCATAATATAGCCATTTGGCATAAGAGGCAAAAGTAAATTGCAAATTGCAGAGACAAACAGGCCACAGGACATAAGCCATTTGGCAGAAATTTTGTCTCCAAGATAACCACTTATAAGCTGTCCAATTCCATAAAAAACAAACAAAGCAGTACCAATAAGCCCTGCTACGTCCCTTGTGATAATATCAGGGACCATATCGGCAAAAACAACAGCAAAGCTTTTTCTTGAAATGTAACCAACAAAATATGCAGCCGTACAAAGCAAAACAAGCATTTTGTTTGAATATTTAATTTTTTGCATACTAGCCCCCTTTTTCTTTTTTAATAAACAAATAATAGCACTTTAAATCAAAAAAGTCAACAGTAAACAGCAATTAAAATATATTCAATAAGGGTAAAAAAATTACAAAAAAATAATTAACTTGATTTTGTTAAAATTTACATTTTAATTTAATGTATAGCTATTTACTTTTTAAGATTAGTATGGTACAATATAGTAAAATGGGAAAGAATGGGGTTTGTTTAAGTCCTTGTTAAAAAATTAGCCTTTAACAGGTCTTGAAAATAACCAAATTTTACCCAAATATTTGGTAAGGAGAAAAATTATGGCACAAACATTACTTGAAGCACCATCACTTGCTTTTGTTTGCTTTTTTGGAATTGCGGTTGTCTTTGTAGGACTTGTAATTCTTATCGGTCTTGTGTACTTAATGAACCTTATTTGCGATAAGCTAATTAAGGATAAAGCACCAAAAAAAGCAGAAAATGCACCTGTTGTAAGTGCTAAGAATGATGTAATTCCAAATCGTGAGGAGCTTGTTGCAGCCGTATGCGCAGCTATTGCCGAGGAGGAAGGAACCGATATATCTGCAATCAGAGTAGTATCGATTAAAAAGGTTAATTAAAGCATAATTAAAGGAGATAAATAGAAATGAAAGCTTACAGAGTTAATGTAAACGGAAATGTTTACGACATCACAATTGAGGTTATTGATAAGGCAGATATTAAGGCTCAGCCAGCACCAGCAGCACAAGCACCTGTTG
>JAZQHJ010000108.1:0-18486 GCA_045540515.1 Eubacteriales bacterium | reverse complement strand
GACCGCTTGGCCTCCGACTTACTCGTGAGGAGGTGATGAGGTTTCAAGAAAAATATGGTCTTGAGCCAAGTGGCATTGTGGATTTTGAAACATGGGAGCTCCTTAACAGGGTTTGGCAATTAAAGCTTGATGAAAATGAGCTAGCACGTGCAATTTATGTTTTGCCAAGGTTTGAGGGGTACGAAATTCAGCCTTTTGCTAAGGACAATGCTCTTTTTATAATTCAGCATATGCTTGAAACAATTTCAAGGGATTATGAGAGTATAAGTGTTGAGCTGAATGGAATATATGACCAACCAACACAGGATGCAATAATGCTATTTAAAAGAAAAAATCTGCTTGATAACACCAGTGTAATTGATGCAAAAACCTTTAATCGCTTAGCTGACGAATATGAACGTATAAATTCTCGTTCACAGTGAAATATTAGGAGCATTTGTGTCAATAATAGCTTAAAATAGTTTGGCTTGGGGGATTTAATGGTTAATCGTTTTACGTCAAAGGCACAGCAGGTGCTTCAGGGTGCTAAAAAATGCGCAGAAAAAATGGGACATACTTATATTGGCACCGAGCACTTGCTTTTGGGATTTTTAAGCACGGAGTGCGTGGGTGGTAAGCTACTCAAGGACAAAAGACTTGAATATAAGGCTGTTTATGAAAAGGTGGCAGAGATTTCTGGTACTGGGAGCTTTTCAAATTTATCAATAAATGAAATTACACCAAAGTGTAGAAAAATTATTGAACGTTCATCCGTTTGTGCTAAAAAATTTAACAGTAAATTCATTGGCACGGAGCATCTTTTGTATTCTATTTGTGATGACGGCGAAAGCGTCGCTTCAAGGATTTTAGTAGGCTTTGGCGTTAATCTTTATGTTTTAAAGAACGAAATTGCTTCATTTTTAGATGCCTCCTGTGATATTGAAAGGACGGATAACCAAGAGATTCCTGGAGCCCCTGTTCTCTCCCTCTATGCCAAAAACCTTAACACCCTTGCTAAAAAAGGAGAGCTTGACCCACTTGCTTGTAGAGATGATGAGCTTGAAAGACTAATTCAGGTTCTTTGTAGGAGAACTAAAAACAATCCCTGTTTAATTGGCGAGCCAGGTGTTGGAAAAACTGCAATTGTTGAAGGTCTTGCCTTGAAAATTGTCAACAACGAGGTTCCTGACGTTTTATACGATAAGATTGTTGTTTGTCTTGACTTATCCTCTATGATTGCAGGAGCAAAATATCGTGGAGAATTTGAGGAAAGAATGAAAAGCATTCTTGCAGAATTAAAGAGCTCAGAGAATTTAATTCTATTTATTGATGAAATTCACACTCTTGTAGGCGCAGGAGCAGCCGAGGGTGCGGTTGATGCTGCTAATATTATTAAGCCTGCTCTTGCAAGATCAAGCTTACAGCTTATTGGAGCTACTACAACCTATGAATATAGAAAATATATAGAAAAGGACCCTGCTCTTGAAAGGCGCTTTCAGCCCATATTAGTAAATGAGCCTAGCAAGCAGGGTGCGTATGAAATGCTCCTTGCTCTTAAACCAAAATATGAGGAGCATCATGGTGTTATTATAAGCAATGATGCTATTGAAAGTGCCATTGAGCTTTCTGTTAGATATATAAACGACAGATTTTTGCCAGATAAGGCCATTGACCTTATTGACGAGGCGTGCTCATTTGTAAAAATGCATAATTATGAAAAATCTCCTTCAATTAAGCATTATGAACAGAAAATCAAGGAGCTTGACAGGTTAAAGGAGGAGGCTATTCTTGACGGAGATTTCAATCTTGCTTCTCTTATACGAGATGATGAGATATTAAATAAAATTGAGTATAACAAGGCGAAAAAAAAGCAAGAAAAGCGTCTTGAAAGTAACCGTGGGGTTGTTTCCTCATATGATATTAAACGAGTTGTTGAAAAATGGACGGGTATTCCTCTTTGCACGAATGGAGACGATGAGCTACTTGAGCTTGAGGACTCTTTGCTTTCGTCTATTGTTGGTCAGGATAATGCAGTAAAAAAAGTTGCCTCCTCTATAAAACGAGGTCGTGTTGGTCTTAAAAATCCAAATAAGCCCATTGGCTCATTTTTGTTCCTTGGTCCTACTGGTGTTGGTAAAACTGAGCTTGCAAAGGCTCTTTGCCGTTCTTTATTCGGCTCGACAAATAATCTTATACGAATTGATATGTCGGAATATATGGAAAAGCACAGTGTTTCAAGGCTGATAGGTGCTCCTGCCGGTTATGTTGGATATGATGATGGTGGGATTCTTACCGAGGCTGTAAGAAGACATCCTTATTCTGTTATTCTCTTTGATGAGCTTGAAAAGGCACATCACGATGTTTATAATATCCTTTTGCAAATACTTGATGACGGTATTCTTACTGATTCCTTTGGCAGAACGGTTGATTTTAAAAATACGGTTATTATTCTTACATCAAATATTGGAATAAAGGATGCCCTTAGCTCAAGGTCCGTTGGATTTTCCTCTCAATACGATATTGATGAGCAAATTAAACGGGCAGTCAAAAACGAGTTTAGCCCTGAATTTATAAACAGACTTGATGAAATTATTATTTTTAATCAGCTTGGTAAGGAGGACATTGAAAAAATTGCTGTAATAATGATAAATGAAATAAAGGAGCTTGCATTAGGAATTGGGATTAAGCTTTCTTTTGATAATGAGGCGATTTCATTTATTGCAAGAGTTGGCTATAATAAAAGCTACGGTGCAAGGCATTTAAGAAGGACCATTACCACTATGGTTGAAAATGAGCTTTCTGAGCTTATTTTGAGTGGAAAAATCAATTCAGGTCAAGAGGTTTTCGTTTCGGTTAAGGACGACAGATTAGAATTTTTAAGCAAAGAAAAAAGCACTTCATTTTGAAGTGCCTTTTTTTAATTAAATTCCTTTATTTGCTCTACTAATTCGCCCTGCTTCCAGGTAATTTCATAAGAGATTTCTCCATATGTTAAAAATTCCTTTGCTCTGCCAGACTTATGAAGCTGATAGAGCTCATACTGTGACGGACCCTTACCGTTTAAAAAGCCTTGTGTTTCGGATTCATTCCAGTTGTAAAAATCAATAACAATATATTTTACTGTTGCTGAATAAAGCCTTTCTCCATTTACCTCTCTTACTGTAAGATTGATTAAATCAACATCATCAAAATATGAGCCAAGAGAGTATTTCCAGTCTCCTGTAAGGTTGTGATTTACTCTTTCCTGCGTTTGATTTACATTCACCGAGGCATTTTTTATTGCTAGTCTCTCTGCTGCTCTAAGCATAAGATTGATATGTTCATTACGGTTTTGAATAGCAACTGAATCCTTTAAAAAGCTATTCATATTAAGAGAAAGCTGCTCACCTGTATTGTTTAGATAGTATGCAAGAAAGCCTGTTGCCTTTTTGTAGCCAAGAAGGTCCCCTCCTGCAATTATTACCATTGCAGAGCTTTCTACACTATCAAGCTCCTGTGCTGACATTGATGAGCCTGTGTTATAGGATTCATATGAGCCTGTCATTTGCTTTAAGCGATCAGCGGATTTTTCTGTTTCCTTTATCAAGGAATACTCCATATCCTCAATTGAAATTTCTGTGCTTCCGTGCAAGTCATAAAAGCTGATTGCCTCAATCTTAGTTGTTGATTGAGATTTGCCTAGATAATACACCTCGTTGCCGTCAAAAACATATGCTGACATATAAAGCTTTTTATCAAAGAAGCTTGAGGTTAAGCCTCCTACTATCATATCCATGCTTAAATAGTCGTCGTTTGGAACGGTACGCTTTATAACTACGGCACCCTGACTACTTAAATCTGTTGGCTCGGCAGTGGTTGGATTAAGTGGTAGTCTGTCTCCTAAAACCTCCTGTGATGCACAAACAAGTCCTAGCTCAAATTTTTCATTTTGCTTTAAAAGCTGTGAAAGTGCCCTTTGATTTATTACATAGCCTGAGCAAATGCCATCATTACCCGATGAAATTGCATATCCGACAAAGGTTACAAGGGGGTCAATTGGCTTTGAGGTCTGGTCGCAATTTGGGCATATAAAGCTTTCTGTGCCTGTTTCAACATAGCTTGTGTATTCAACAAGGGTTGTTTCCCTGCTTTTATGATTGCATACAGCACCTACTGACACAACTAGTAAGCAAGCCACTATTTGCATAAAGATAAAAAGTAATATTTTTTTCTTCATAGCCACCCTCCTTTAAAATTTACATTTTAATTCTAACATATTTATAATATAATGTCAATTAAAAACAAAAAACTGCCGAGGCAGTTTTTTGAATTGTTATCTTTCGATGTGAACGTCAAGCTGTGGGAATGGAATTTCAACACCGCATTGGTCAAATGAACGCTTTACCTGCTCCATCATATCAAAATTAACATTCCAATAGTTTTCTGTATCAACCCAAACTCTTAATCTTATGGTAATTGAGCTGTCATTGTGAGCTGTAATCATAACAACTGGCGCAGGGTCTGTAAGTATTCTATCATCCATCTTTGCACAGGTATAAAGAACCTTTTTTGCAACGTCGATATCGGCAGAATATGCAATTGTAAAATCGAAGTCAATTCTTCTTGTATCATATGCTGAATAGTTTTCTACTATTGCGTTTGACACTGTTCCGTTTGGAATTACTACCTTTTTGTTGTCAGGAGTTGTAAGAGTTGTATAGAAAATACCGATGTCCGTTACAGTTCCATCAACTCCGCTTGTTGCAACGTAATCACCAACCTCAAATGGCTTAAAGGCAACTACCATTACACCACCTGCAATATTTGAAAGTCCACCCTGCAAGGCAAGACCGATTGCAAGTCCAGCAGATGCAATTGCTGCTGAGAAGGCAGACAAATCAAGACCAAGAATCATAATAGTGATTACTGATACAACGATATATAATGCAATTGAAATTAAGTGACCTAGAAAGCTTCTTACTGTTTTAGTTAATCTTAGCATTCCCTTTGATGCTAGGGATTTTTTTACTATAAGCTTTACTATTTTGGAAGCAACAAAAAGAAAAACAAGTGCTACTATTATTCTTACAATTCCGTTTATTAGTGCTTCGCCAAGAAAGAAATTTTTTATGCTTTGCCATAATTGCTCAAGTGCGGTCATTTTTTATCTCCTTTTTTACTATTCCTCTGTTTCTGAAGGCTTATTATCAGTAGATTTTGGGGTCGCAACAACCTTATGCTCACTGCAATAAGGACAATACTCTGCATCCTGCTTGTATATTGAGGCACAGTGAGTGCAAACCTGTGTGCTTTGCGCATTTGCTATTTGTTGCTTTAAATCATCAATGTCCTTGCATAGCTGTTCTGCCTGTTCAAGTAATAAATTGATTTTTTCCTCGTTGCTTATTCCCCTTTTAGTTCTCATAAAATATGCTCTGCCAAGCTTTTCAAGGCACTCATCCATATCGACCTCCTTGGATCGCAAGGATACCTTTAAAAGGGCAACACCAGCAACCTTTTTTGCCTTTGAGCAGGTAACCTTAACTGCACCCTTAATGCTTTCAACAAATTCAGCCATAAGTCCCTCCAATATAATAATAAGATACTACTAACATAATTATATTACAACATTTTTGACAAGTTGTCAATATTTTGCTTTCAATTTACATAATATACATATTTTTTGCAAAAACTAGAATAAAAAAGGAACAAAGGATTGCTTATGGATAAAGAGGAATATAAAAAATATGTAGATAAAAGAGCTAAAAAATCCCCTGCCTTTAAAAATTGTGTCTTTGCTTTTTTAATTGGTGGGCTTATTTGTACACTGGGTCAAATATTTATGAATTTGTATATTCATTTTGGTGTAGATGAAAGGCTTGCCTCAACGCTTGCATCTGTTACACTTATTTTTATTGCATCTATTCTTACTGGACTTGGTGTTTTTGACAAAATTGCACGTGTGGCAGGTGGTGGAACACTTCTACCTATTACGGGCTTTGCAAATGCAATTTCCTCACAAGCAATTGATAGCAAGAGTGAGGGATTTATTACGGGTGTTGGTGCTAAGATTTTCACAATTGCAGGCCCTGTTATTTTGTTTGGTATGCTCAGCGGTGCAATTTATGGTGTTATTTTATACTTCATTTATACATTTGGGGGATGAATATGCAAGGAATAATAAAATTCAAACACACTCCGACCATTATTTCAAGCTATAACGTTGCTGGAAAAAAGGAGCTTGAGGGACCACTTGCAAGCTCATTTGATATAACATCAAGTGATAATAAATTCGGACAAGACTCTTGGGAAAAGGCAGAGGGAAAAATGCAAGAGATAGCACTTAGCGGTGCTCTTAAAAGAGCTGAAATTTCAGATACAGGGCTTGATATTTTGTTTTCTGGCGACCTTTTAAATCAATGTGTTGGTTCAAATTATGGACTACTTGATTTTGACACTCCATATGCAGGTCTTTATGGTGCATGCTCCACCTGTGCTCTTGGAATTGCTCTTGGCGCTTGTCTATATGGTGGTGGAATAATTAACACCTGTGGTGCTGTTACCTCATCGCATTTTTGTTCAAGTGAAAGACAGTTTCGCTATCCACTTGAATATGGTGGTCAACGCACTCCTACTGCTCAATGGACTGTCACAGGCGCAGGAGCCTTTATTATAGGTAAGGGTGGGGCGGTAAAAATCCCTGAGGTTATGTTTGGCAAGGCAATTGACCTTGGAATAACCGATATTGCAAATATGGGGGCGGCAATGGCCCCTGCAACGATTGATACTATTGAAAGATATTTTAAGGAGTCCTCGCTTTTGCCGTCGGATTTTGACCTTATTCTAACCGGGGATCTTGGATATGAGGGCAGTGAGATTTTAAAGGACCTGCTTCTTAAAAGGGGTATTGATATAACGAAAAATCACAACGACTGTGGTCTTATGATTTATAAAAGAGGCGCACAGGATGTACACGCAGGTGGCTCTGGCTGTGGGTGCTCTGCCGTTGTGCTTTCATCAACTATTTTAAAGGAGCTTGAGGTAGGAGGGCTTAAAAACGTGCTTTTTATTGGCACTGGTGCTTTAATGAGCCCTATGACATTATTTCAAGGAGAATCCATTCCTGCTGTGGCTCATCTTGTGAGGTTAACAAATGATTGATTATTTGATTGCTTTTTTGGTTGGGGGTGCTCTTTGTGCTACTGCTCAGCTTTTAATTGATAAAACCAGACTAACTCCTGCTAAAATTTTGGTTGGATTTGTTTGTAGTGGTGTTTTTTTAACTGCAATTGGTGTTTATGAGCATATTGTCAGCTTTGCGAAATGTGGCGCTACTGTCCCTCTTTCGGGCTTTGGGTATGCTATTGCAATGGGTGTACGTGAGGCTGTTTATACTGATGGGCTTTGGGGTGCATTAACTGGTGGGCTTACTGCAACCTCGGGTGGCATTACCTTTGCTATATGCATTGGTCTTATTTGCTCACTAATATTTAATAGTAAAATGAAATGAAAAAAGGACGAGAAAATCTCGTCCTTTTATTGATTAGTCTCTTGAAATGGAGCTGAAAAATCCACTAACTCTTGTTACAGAGGTTGGCTCTCCATTTTCAGTATTGAATGAGCCTGTTACATTTCTTTCAACGGAGCAATTTAATGAGGCTGTGATAACATCACTAGCTTCTAGCACTTCGATTTTATATTTTGGAGATGCGTATTTCATTATGCTATTGCCTCTTTCTTTGACACTGTTCCGTTTACTGCGTCAATTGTTACTGCGTATGCACTGCTTACCTCTGCTAAATCGGAAGCAACGCCTGTTTCGCTATTAAGTGGCTTTGTTCCGCATAGGTAGCATAGATTTGTACCATCAAATACATACATACACATAATTAGTGATACTGGCTTTGTTGGTAGTCCCTTGATTACAAAGTCAACGCTTGAATAAACATTTGATGAAATCTTTGTAAGGTCAGCAAAGATTGTCTTTTCTTTATCATTTACAACGATTTCGTTGTTTTCTACGTCAAGTGGTTGAGCTACTGCATCGGTTGGAACAAATCCAACTAGTCCATAATTAAAGGTGTTACCCTCGCTTACGTACTTTTCGATTGAATCTGTATCAAGCGAATAGCCAACTGTTACGTCTGTTGCATTTATCTTTAATGCAAAGCCATAGAAGGATATCATTGGCTTATAGGTTTCGCCCTTTGCTACTATTTGACAGCGTGTACAGGTTCCCTCTGTATAGCACTCTGTTATGTATGAGGTGAATATGTATTCCCATTCTGCATTGTGCTCACCTTCATAGTAGTGCTCACAGTGGTTTTCATAGCTAATCTTTGATACCCAGCTTGATGCAAGGCTTTGAACGCTTTGAACAAAAGCACTATCCTCTGTTCCAGTGAAGATGATTTTTGTAACGCCACTATTTACTAATGAATACTGTGAGTAAAGTGATGTACAGCCCTTTGGAACAACAAGTGTAATAGAGGCACTTGTAGTATTCTTTAAAAAGTCGTGTGGAACTTGTGTTACGCCCTCTGGAATGCGTAAATATGTTAGCTTTGTACAGCTTTGGAATGAACCTTGACCAAGTGAAGTAACGGTGCTTGGTATATTTGCCTCTTCAAATTGAGCCCCGCTAAAGCAATTGTCACCAATTGCTGTTAAGCTATCTGGGAAATTAAACTCTGTCATTGGACATCCACTAAATGTATTGCCGTTAAGCACAGTTATGCCCTCTGCATAGTTTGTTACGCTTGCAAGCTTAGAACAGCCATCAAATGCGTAACCACCAATAGATGTAACGCCTGCTGGAATAACGATGCTTGTAAGTGAGCTACATCCCTTACAGAAATCACCAGGGATTGACGTAACAGCACTGTTTATTACGATGCCGTCAAGACTTGAACAGCCTTGGAAGCATTTGTTTCCGTATGAGGTTATATTCTCTGTGTTGATTGTTTTTAATGATGAGCAACCCTCAAATGCACTTGTTGGAAGCGACGTTACATTACTTGGTAACGTAACAGCGGTTATAGCTGTTCCCTTAAATGCAGTTAGATCAAAGGTTTCAAGGTCAACGGTATCAAAGCCAAAATCTGAAAGATTTTTACACCATGCAAATGCTTCATAACCAACTGACGTAACCTCGTTTGTTAAATCAACGGACGTTAGAGCTGAACAACTATTAAATGAAGATTTACCAATTGTCGTTACATTTTCCAAGCCTGTTATAGTAGTTAAGGCAGTAGCTTTGCAAAAGGCGGTTTCGCCAATTGAGGTTACTGTGCTTGGCAAGCTAATTGATGTAATTTTATTACACTCATAGAAGGTGCTTTTTTTAATAGCTGTTAATTTAGTGTTTTCTAAATTTACAAAACTTGGAATGTTGTAGGATGAAGCAAATGCAGATTCGCCAAGCTCTTCAAGTGAGGATGGAAGATAGAATGGTTTTGTTAGCTTAGACATTGATGCAAAAACACGATATCCAATTGTTTTAAGCTTTGAGGTTGGTGAAATAATAACCTCTTCAAGTGGATTGCCAGAGAAAGCATTGTCACCAATGGCAGTTACATTATCAGGAATGGTAATTGTTGTAAGTCCCATATTGCACATTGATTCGGATTCAATTTCCGTAACGCCCTCAGGAATTACAAAATTAGGAATTGGGCATAAGTAAAACATGCTACCGAAAATTTTGTATGAATAACCCTCTTCAAACTCTACGCTTGTTAAGCTTTTCGTTGTTCGGAAGCCACCATTCCAACTGTTTGAATTGATTGTGTTAGGAATTCTAACGTGTGTAAGTGTGGATTTGTTTTGGTCACGATATCCAAGAGCTTCCATTTTTGTAATACCGTGTGGAATTTCAAGCTTAAGCACATTGTCAATTGTGTACTTTGCGGTTCCGTCATCATTCTTTACTTTTGAAAAGTCCCATGCTGTTGTTGTTTGGTCCTTAAAAAAGTAGAAGGATGGGTAAATGAGTCCATCATCCATTTGGATTTGTGACTCAACGTCGATTACAGATGGTATTGCGATGCCATCTACGATTGTGTTTGTACCAAGTCTGCCAGATTCAGGCACTGCTACCTCTTCAGCGGAAGCAGAAAGCGCAAATACGCAAATGAGCAAGGCAACCATAAGTGTAATTAAGGTTAGCTTCTTTTTCATTGGTTCTCTCCTTTAAAAAATATTTTTTTAAGTTTACCACACGCGCGTGGAAAAGTCAAGTTGCACAAAAAAGATGCTTTTTGTTGAAGCTGCACAAAAGCGGATTGTTTTTTTCAATAATGGTGCGTAACGTGTATGATTTTTGTTTGCATTTGGTACAGACGCATAGATTTTTTGGTGATTTCTAACAAAAAAAGAGAAATTGTGAATAAATTGTAAATTATATTTTCAAAAACAAAAAACGGCTCAAAAGCCGTTTTTTTGTTTATTGGTAAATTATTTAATTAGTGCACTTACGATTGCAAGAACTGCACCAGAGAAAACCATAAGTCCTACTAGCACTAGGCAAAGCACTCTTGCCATAGTATTTGTGCCGTTATTTGACTTTTTGTTTTTATTTGACATTTTTTAATCCTCCAAGCCCTGTATTTTAAGTTGTTTTACGCCTTTATTGTTCATTGGAACTCCTGTTGCTGGAATCTTCGTTTTTCTGCAAGATACTGCGTCAGGATATTTTTCCTTATAATCCACAACAACCTTTACTATTCTTTGCTTTTTCTTTAAATTCATTGCAAAGACGGTTGTGCCGATTGAGGTTCTTGTGGTCTTAATTGGAATTAGTGATGGTCTTATCAAAATAGCTTTCTTTTCTGAGTTTATAATAAGAATGTGATTATCGCTTTCCTCCCATACTATGCCAACAATTGGTGATGCATCAGAAAATGCCTTTTTAAGCTTTTTTCTTGAACCCTGTGTCGCATATTGGCTGGTTGGAACTCTTACAGCCTTACCATTTTCAAAGAAGAAAATTACGTTTTGCTTTTCGCTAAGCTCTGGATTTATTTTCATAAATACAGGATGCTCATCGTCATCAAAATTGAGTTGCTTTGGAACATAGACACCAAGGTCGGATGCCTTACTTAGCTCAAAATCGGACATTTTTGCAAAGTAGAGCTGGCATTTATCGGTGAAGAATATCATTTCATCCTTGTTGTTTACATCACCCTCAAAGACGAGCTCGTCGCCCTCCTTGATTTTTTGCTCAGAATTGCCACGTAAGGATTGTTGTGTGATTTTTTTGAGGTAGCCGTCCTTTGTATAGAATAATCTTGCTACGTAGTCCTCAATCATAATTTCCTTACTAAATGTGGTTATTTCGCTAGCCTCAATTATCTCTGTTTTTCTTGGCTTTGCGTACTTTTTCTTGATGTCCATTAGCTGTTTAACGATGTACGCCTTCATTTTAAGCTCGTCCTCAAGAAGGTCCTTTAGCATTGCCATTTCCTTACGAATGCTTTCAATATCTGCTAAGCGATTCATAATGTATTCTCTATTAAGATGACGAAGCTTGATGTCTGCAATGTATTCAGCCTGCTCCTTATCAACGTCAAAGCCCTTCATTAGATTTGGAACTACGTCCTCATCCTTTTCGGTTTCCTTGACGATTTTTACAGCCTTATCTATATCAAGAAGAATTTTTCCAAGACCGAGTAATAAATGTAGTCTTGCACTCTTCTTTTCTAGCTCATAATTAAATTCACGTGTTAAGCAATTGGTTCTGAAGCGAATCCACTCAACAAGTATTCCACGGAGTCCGAGCTGTTTTGGAACGCCATCAATTAGCACGTTAAAGTTACAAGCAAAGTTGTCCTCCATTGGAGTAAACTTATAGAGCTTTTGCATAAGCTGCTCAGGGTCGGTGCCCTTCTTTAAGTCAATAGCAATCTTCAAGCCCTTGATGTCTGTTTCATCACGTGGCTCGATGATTTCCTTGAGCTTTCCAGCCTTAAATAGCTCCGTTATTTCCTTCATTATTGCCTCTACTGTTGTAGAGTAAGGAATCTCAGTAATTTCAATGCAATTTGCGTCCTTATCGTAGGTATATTTACCTCTTAGCTTGATTGGCCCTTTACCTGTTTCATAAACCTTTCTTATTTGCTCCTTGTCGTAAACTACATAGCCACCGCCTGGAAAATCAGGAGCCTTTACGATGTCAAGAAGCTTATCAATATCCGTTCTTGGTGAACGCAAGAGTGCTATTGTAGCATCGCAGATTTCACCAAGGTTAAAGGAGCATATTGATGATGCAAGGCCTACTGCAATACCTGAGTTTGCAGATACCAAAATATTTGGAAATGAGGTTGGTAAAAGTCTTGGCTCCTTTTGGGTATTATCATAGTTATCAACCATTTCTACGGCATTTTTATCAATGCCTGTAAAAATCTCTGTGCAAAAGCTGTCCAGCTTTGCCTCAGTATATCTTGATGCCGCAAATGGCATTGTGCTGTATTGCTTACCAAATGAGCCCTTTGAGTCAATGAATGGATGCAAAAGAGCTTCATTTCCTCTTGTAAGACGCACCATTGTTTCATAAATTGAAGCGTCTCCGTGAGGATTTAGCTTCATTGTTTCACCAACTATATTAGCACTTTTTGTACGATGTCCTGTAAGCAAGCCCATTTTATACATTGTATAAAGTAGCTTTCTGTGAGATGGCTTAAAGCCGTCTATTTCAGGAATCGCACGTGATACCATTACGCTGACTGCATATGGCATATAGTTTGATTCAATTGTTTCGGTTATCGGCTGACGATATGGCTCTCTTTCGACATATGTAGTCTTTTCTTGCTTTTTCTTAGTTTTTGCCATTTGTGCCCTCCTTAGTTTTCGTTAATACTCTGTGCGCACATGCACGTATCATTCTATTATAAATAGCTAAGGACTCACCCTCGTCGCTTGGAAGGTGAGCATAGACAGTATCGACACTTAAATCGTCTGCCCTACGCAAAAGAATAAACAGTCTTTTAGTTTGTTCCTTTATGTCCTCTTTTTTACCTACTGGTAAAAGATTTTTGTTTTCAAGAAGCTCTATTTCCTCATCATAGCACATTATAGCACAATTTTCGGTTTTTTGCTTCTCCCTTGCAAGCTCAACAAAGTCGATGCTTTCATCCACTAAATATAGGCTTGCTTTTGGTGCATAATGCTTATATTTCATACCAGGAGAAAGAGGGGCTTGTCCCTGCTTTAGCTCCTCCTTTACGGCATCTGCTATTAACACATTATCGCAAATGGCTTTTAGCATATTTACAGTTATAGCACCAGGTCTTAAAAGTGTTATTTTGTCTTCTGTTATTGCAATTACAGTGGATTCAACACCGATATTACACTCACCACCGTCAAGTATCATTGGAATTTTGCCATTCATATCATCATAAACGTGCTGTGCTGTTGTTGGTGATGGCTTACCTGAGGTGTTTGCAGAGGGGGCGGCAATTGGAATTTGCGCCATTTCGATGAGTGTATTTGCAACCTCGTGCATTGGGCATCTTATTGCCACTGTTTCAAGCCCTGCCGTTACCTCGTAGGGGATTATGTCCTTTTTGGGCAAAATCACGGTCAATGGTCCTGGCATAAAGGCTCTTGCAAGCTTATAGTATAATTCATTTGTATATGCAAATTTTTCGGCATGGTCAGGTCTTGATATATGAACAATTAGGGGATTATCGCTAGGTCTTCCCTTTGCCTTAAATATATTAAGACAAGCATCTTTATCAAGTGCATTTGCGCCAAGTCCATACACTGTTTCAGTAGGTATTGCAACTAGCTGACCTGATTTAAGCAGTAGGGATGCTTTTTTCAAAATATCCGTACTATTCTTATCTACCTTAAAAATTTGTGTTGTCATTTATTCTTGACTTCCTTTTAGTTTTTCTGCGGCATCGGCAGTTGCAAGTTTTTCAAGCATATCGCCTATGTCACCATTTAAAAATGCTTCAAGAGAATAGATGGTGTAGCCTATTCTATGGTCGGTTACTCTGCCCTGTGGGTAGTTGTAGGTTCTTATTCTTTCGCTTCTGTCTCCTGTACCAACCTGACTCTTACGCTCTGATGCAATTTTGTCATTCATTTCCTGTTGCTTCATATCATAGAGCTTTGCTCTTAAAATTTTGAATGCCTTATCCTTGTTCTTGAATTGGCTTCTTTCGTCCTGGCACTCAACAACAATACCTGTAGGCTTATGAATCAAGCGAATTGCAGATTCAGTTTTATTAACATGCTGACCACCTGCGCCACTGCTTTTACAGGTTTCTACCACTACATCTGATGGGTTGAGCTCTACCTCGACGTCCTCTACCTCTGGTAAAACTGCAACTGTTGCGGTTGATGTATGGATTCTTCCCTGTGTTTCGGTTTCGGGCACTCTTTGAACTCTGTGCACTCCACTTTCAAATTTAAACTTAGAATATGCTCCCTCTCCTGAAATCATAAAGGTGATTTCCTTGTAGCCACCAAGTCCTGTTTCATTAAAGCCTGTTAGCTCTGCCTTGAAGCCTACTGTTGCAGAGTACATTGAGTACATACGATATAGTACAGCGGCAAAAAGCGCTGCCTCCTCTCCTCCTGCACCTGCTCTTATTTCGATAACAACGTTTTTGTCGTCGTTAGGGTCCTTTGGAATAAGAAGGTATTTTAGCTCCTGCTCAATTATTTCAAGTCTTGCCTTGCAATCCTTATATTCCTCAACGGCGATTTCATACATTTCGCCTGTTTCCTCGTCCATTAAGAGCTTTGCGCCCTCCATATCGGATTGAACCTTTTTGTACTCGCGATATTTTTCGATAATTGGAGTAAGGCTCTTGTATTCCTTCATAAGTGCGGTATATTGGGATTGATTTGCAATTATTTCTGGGTCTTCTAGGCTTTTTTCGATTTCGTTATATCTTTTTTCTGCTTCGATTAATTTATCAAACATTGTAAATCCTTATGCTTTCTTAACTAGGTGAATTGCAAAGCCCGCAATTTCGTCTTTTAGGTAGATTACCTTTAAGCTACCCTTATCATCGTATCCAGCAGTTTCGTCAATAAACTCAATGCCCTGCTTTTCAAGATATGCCTTTGCTCTATCTGGAAAATTGGTTGCGATTGCAATGTGACCATTTTTGCCATAATATGGGGTGTGCATCATTTCAAAATCTGCACCACAGAAGGTTGATTTGTTGCCTTCCTTGTAATCAAGTCCAAAGAGTGTGCAAATAAGCCTTGCGCTTCTTGTTGCCTCTTCCTTGTTTTCACAGTTAATACCGATGTGAGCAAGCTTGAAGCCAAGCATTTTCATAACTGCGCTTTTTGTAAGTGCAGTTATTTCATCAAATTTTCCTGCATCAATTAAGGAATCCTTAACCATAAAGCTACCACCACAAGCAATAATCTTATTAAAGGATAGATATGCGAGCATATTTTCCTCGTTTATTCCGCCTGTTGGCATAAACTTGATTTGACCATATGGTGCACTCATAGATTTAATCATATTCAAGCCACCTGCTGCCTCTGCTGGGAAGAATTTTACTGCGCTTAGTCCTAGCTCAATTGCTTGCTCAACCTCGCTTGGGGTTGCACAGCCAGGAAGAACTGGAACGCCCCTTTCGATGCAGTGCTTAACTACTCTTGGGTTAAGTCCTGGGCTTACTATGAATTTTGAGCCTGCCTCAATTGCCTCATCAGCCTGCTCCGGTGTAAGAATTGTTCCTGCGCCAACTAGCATATCTGGAATTGCATCAGTAATTGCCTTGATTGCATCCTTTGCGCAGGCTGTTCTAAATGTAATTTCTGCACAGTTAAGACCACCTG
This sequence comes from Eubacteriales bacterium, assembly GCA_045540515.1. GTDB lineage: Bacteria > Bacillota > Clostridia > Oscillospirales > CAG-272 > RGIG2000. The sequence goes on along the minus strand of JAZQHJ010000108.1, from coordinate 2,721 downwards.
CACAAAGAGCCTTTGCTAGTGGAACTGCGTTTTCTACGTTTGTTATTTTAATTACTGGAACGAGTCCAAAATCGTGAAGCTGTTCAAATATGTTCTTCATTGTCGTTACCTCTTATTTGCAGAAAGCTACAAGCGCCTTATGTGTTTGATATAGGTCGTTCTTAGAAATAACCTCAAGTGGTGCGTGCATTGAAAGAACTGCAACACCTAGGTCAACTGTGTTGATGTTTTGGTTTGCTATATACATAGCAACTGTTCCACCACCGCCAACGTCGATTTTTCCAAGCTCTGCTGTTTGCCAAATAACACCAGCATCCTTAAATACCTTTCTGATGTAGCCAACATATTCTGCGCTAGCATCGTTTGTGGAGCTCTTTCCTCCACCACCTGTGTACTTGTTCATAACAACGCCACAGTTTACAATTGCACTATTACGCTTTTCAAATACCTCTGGGTACATTGGGTCATATGCTGCGCTAACGTCAGCAGATAGGCACATTGAGTTTGCTCTTACAACATTTGGATTTCCACCAAGGTTTCTTGCAATTTCCTCAATTAAATCTACGATTAAACGACATTTCATACCGCTTACGCCCTCTGAACCGATTTCTTCCTTATCTGCAAGAATGCACATAATTGTGTGCTCACTATTCTTACATTCCATAATAGCTGTAAGTGATGGGTATGAGCATACTCTGTCATCGTGACCATATGCTGCAATCATTGAACGGTCAAGTCCAAGGTCTCTTGCCTTACCTGCTGGTACGGCTGTGAGCTCTGCGCTTACAAAATCGCTTTCTGTAATTCCGTATCTGTCGTTAAGAATTTTAAGCATATTGAATTTAACCTTATCATCAGCTGCACCATCAAGTGGCTGTGAGCCGATTAAAAGGTTGAGGCTTTCACCTGAGTGTGCTGTTCCAAGAGGCTTTTGTGATTGCTCTCTTGCAAGGTGTGGGAGTAGGTCTGTAATGCAGAATACTGGATCATTTTCATCCTCACCGATTACAACCTCAACATTTTCGCCGTCAGCCGTTGTTACTACGCCGTGAAGAGCAAGTGGAATTGTAACCCATTGGTACTTTCTAATTCCACCATAGTAATGTGTTTTTAGGTATGCAAAGCCCTCGTTTTCAAACATTGGGTGTTGTTTTAGGTCAAGACGTGGTGAGTCAATGTGCGCTGCACAAATTCTAATACCATTCTCAATGCTTTCCTTACCTGCAACAAATGCAAATAGGCTCTTTCCTCTGTTGTTTAGGTAATATCTTTTGCCCTTTACAATTTTGTCACCAAGCTTATATTCAGCAAAGCCTTGTGCTGAAAGCATTTTTATTGCTTCCTTTACTGCTTCTCTTTCTGTCTTTGCGTTATCAAGGAAGGTCTTGTAGCCCTGTGCATATTCATCAACCCTCTTTGCTTCCTTTTCTGTTGCTACATCAAAAGCATTTTCCTTTTTGTAAAATAGCTTTTCTTTTAGCTTTTTAAGTTCCTTTTTGTCCATAGCGGACCTCCTTATATGTAGTAAATTTTTTAACAAATTATGCAAAGTGCTTTTAGTATTGAAGCAACTTGCTCCCTTACATCAAAGCCATTTGTGTTCTTAATTTCGTAATTGCAAAGCACTCTTAATTCCTCGTCGCTTTTTTGCTTACTCAAACGAGCAAGTGCTTGCTCTTTTGTAATATTATCTCTTTTTATAATTCTTTCTAGCTTTTGCTCTAATGGTGCAGTTACACAAATCGTAACATCGCACATTTCATCAAATCCACTTTCAAAAAGAACTGGAGCATCAACAACTGTCGCAGGATAGCCCTGTGCTCTATGCTCCTCTATAAGAGCTTCAGTTTTTTTGCGAATATGACTATGCGATATTTCATTAAGTGCCTTACGGCTTTGCTCTGCATTTTCATCCTGAAAAACAAGTCTTGCTAGCTCCTTGCGATTTAGAGAGCCGTCTGAATTCAAAATGCTATTGCCAAAATGACCTGCAAGCTCCAACGTACAAGGAGCATTCGGCTGAGTTAAATCCCTATATACTCTGTCAGTATCAATGTACTTGACATTATATTCCTCAAAAATTGCACAGACATATCCCTTGCCAGCTCCACTTGAGCCACATAATCCTATGACCTTCATTTTTTCTCTCCTTTAAATAGAGATTTCCCTTCCCTCCTTGTCAGACTGGTATGCTTTTTCAAGCACAAGCTGAACGTATGCACCGTCATCAAAGGAAATTGCAGGTGCTTTATCCTCTAAAACTGAGGAAACAAAGGAATAATAATTTCCAACATGTCCTCTTAGCCACCCCATAGGTGCCTTAATTCCCGGAAATACTCCTGATGGGTATTCGTAGCGATTGACACATTCTATTTTAATGTAGCCCTGTGAATCGCTTGTATAAAGGCTTAGGAAGTTCAAATCCATAAGGTCGAATTTTATACTTCCCTTTTCGCCGTGAATTTCAATTACTAAATCATCGTTTGAGCCAGAGGTAATCTTGCTCATTGTAAGAGTGCCTGTTGCACCATTTTTAAGAGTAGCGATTGCGTAAAATGCCTCGTCTGCATTTGTTTGCCATTCCTTACCATTTAGCATTCGGCTTGGAAATGCAATTTGGCTTTTCCCAAAAATTGATTTAAGCTGACCGCAAAGGTAGTAAACAAGGTCAACAACGTGAGCTCCGAGAAGTCGGAGGGCCAAGCGGTCTTAGGAAGACAA
>JAZQHJ010000107.1:0-7008 GCA_045540515.1 Eubacteriales bacterium | reverse complement strand
TCCTAAGACCGCTTGGCCTCCGACTTATTCTCATTCTTGGAGATAGTGGCATTGGTAAAAGCGAAACAGCAATTGAGCTTATTAAAAGAGGTCACCGTCTTATTGCAGACGATGCTGTTGAAATATCCAGGGTTTCTGATAAAACTCTTGTCGGTAAAGCTCCTAGCATAATAAGACACTATATGGAGCTACGTGGTATCGGAATTATTGATGTAAGACGTATTTTTGGTACTGGTGCAGTTAAGGAAACAGAAAAAATTGAGCTTGTTATTACCTTTGAGCCTTGGGTTGAGGGTAAGCTTTATGACAGAATGGGCCTTGAAAACGAATACACTGAGATTCTAGGCATCAATGTTCCTTCTATCACTGTTCCTGTTCGCCCAGGTAGAAACCTTGCTGCTATTCTTGAAATTGCGGCAATGAATCAACGTCTTAAAAAAATGGGATATAATACTGCTGAGGAATTCAACAAAAAGCTCGAAGAGGAATTTGCTCCTAAGCTATAATTTTTAGGCTATCGTAAATTTACGATAGCCTTTTTTATTATGTTACGATAAGCCAAAAATCGCTTTAAAGGTAGGGTTTAGGCTAGTTTGTATTACTCCTGTTCGGAATTATGCTAATGTTAAATGATAAAGTCTTGCAGGATATGCAAAAAAGTCATATTCCATTGCAAGTCCTTGCTCCATAAGAGCAAGTCCTAAATACTTTTCCTTACCACCATTGATATTATAATATTTATCTGGGATAAGTCCCTTTAATTTTATAATTTCATGAACGAAGCCAGACTCATTGCCATGTCTTACACAGGCTACAAGAGCTTCACTTCCGTCCTCTGTTGCAACCTCCCAAGCACAATGGAATTTGTTTTGCTCAAATGGACCTTGAAGTCTATAATACTCGCCATATTGAATTAAGCTATAATATTTTTTGAACTCAACGATTTGACGTTTAATCTCTTGCTTTTCCTCTTGTGTCATTTTATTGATGTCAAGCTCAATTCCATAGGTTCCAAAGTATGCAACTATTCCTCTTGTTTTAAGAGGAGTTACTCTTGCGTTTCCATGGTTAGGGCAGGTTGAAACATGGGCACCCATTGTTGAAACTGGATATGCAAATGATGTGCCATATTGAATTTGCAATCTGTCGATTGCATCTGTGTTGTCACTGGTCCAAACCTGTGGCATATAATATAGCATTCCACAGTCAAAGCGTCCTCCGCCACCTGAACAGCTTTCAAATAAAATATCTGGGAAGCAGGTTGTAATTCTTTCAAGTAGCTCATATAGTCCAAGAATGTATCTGTGGAATACCTCTCCTTGCTTTTCCTTTGGAAGCGCAATGCTATATAGGTCTGTTATATGTCTGTTAAAATCCCATTTTACATAGGAGATATTTGCACTATTTAATACGGCTGAAAGCTGATCGTATATATTGTCCCTTACCTCCTTGCGTGACATATCAAGAACAAACTGATTTCTACCCACGTGAGGAGCTCTGCTTGGCATTTTAAATGCATAATCTGGGTGAGCCCTGTAAAGGTCGCTGTCCTCGGAAATGCACTCTGGCTCAAACCAAATGCCAAATTTCATTCCTGTGTCATTTATTCTCTTTGCAAGGCTTGAAAGAGTTCCACCAAGCTTTTTCTCGTTTGGTGTCCAGTCGCCAAGTCCTGAATGGTCATCGTCTCTTTTTCCGAACCAGCCGTCATCCATTACGAATAGCTCAATTCCAAGCTCGGATGCATCCTTTGCCATTGATACAAGCTTGTCACCGTCGAAATCAAAATATGTACCCTCCCAGTTGTTGATAAGCACTGGTCTTTGAGCTGTTTTATATTTACCACGGCAAAGATTGTTTCTTATTGCCTTGTGATAGCATCTTGACATTTTGCCAAAGCCCTCGCTACTGTGAACCATTGCAACCTCTGGTGTTGTGAAGGCTTCACCTGGTTTGATTTCAAAGTTAAAGTTTTCTGGATTTATACCCATTAAAACTCTGGTTTCTCTCATTGGGCTTTTTGATGCTGAGAATAAGAAGTTTCCACTATATACAAGGGCAAAGCCGTAAACATTTCCATATTCCTCATTTGCATTCTTATCGCATAGAATTGCAAATGGATTTTGCATATGGCTGGATGCACCTCTTGTGCTTCCTACACTGCTTGTGCCATAGAATACCTCATTTCTTTGAAGCATTCTTTCTTTCATATGCTTGCCATGAAATGTAATAATATCATAGTCGCCACTGTAAAAATCAAGGCTTATCATTGCCTTTTCAATGCTAACAGATTCGCTTGTTCTGTTTTCGATTTTTACTGCTCTTGTAATAAGGTCATATTCCTCAAAAACGCCATAATAAAGGTGTGTATAAATGTCGTGCACCTTATCCTTTAAGGTTATTACAAGAGTCTTAGCATTATCACCATAGAAGGCTGGAAGCCCTTCAAGGCTATATTTGCCATCATAAAGCTTATAGGAATCGTAAACAAGCTCAATTCCAAGAGAGCCGTCTGCCTGTCTTAAATTGATTGCGCTATCTCTAAAATCCCCAGTGCCAAAGGTGGAAAGCTCTTGTGGTAAAATATCAACAGAGTGCGCTGTGCCATTTTGCTGTGCACCATCATCAGGAGAAAAGGCTAGTCCCCATTTTCCAATATTATACGACAAATCAGCATCATCAAGTGCCTTTTTGCCATAATAAATATGGAGCAAAATACCGAACTCATCAACCTTCATTTGATAGGTTGTGCTTTGAGTTTGTAATGTGAATATTTTTTTATTTTCATTTACAATAATTGCCATTTTTACCTCTTTAAATTACTTTTAATATTACATATTAAGTATATCACGATAAGAAAATTTTTTCAAGGCAAAAAACAAAAAACTACTACCGAATCGGTAGTAGTTTTATTGTCTTTATTCAAGAACGTCTACATATGAGTCATATGCTGCGTTCCAGTCAGCAATTATATCCTCTGCTGCGGATGCGCCTGAGATGCTTCCGTATGCTGTTTCGAAGCTGTTTACATTACCATCAATTGAAGCACCTTGGATTGATTCTGTAACAAGTCCGCCGTAACCAAGCATATAGCCTTGGTCGTACATCATGTTAGGGAAGATTTGCTCCTCAATAACCTGCATACTCTTTTCAGCAACCTTAGAATATAGCTTGCTTTCAATCATATCATAGTATGCTGGCATAATATATCTTGAAGCTGATTTAGAAAGAATCTCAACAAATGCCTCTGACATTTCTCTGTCATCTGTTGCTCTTGGAATACAGATAAGAGTTGCTTGTGAAGCTGATGGTGAGTAGTATCTATCCTGTTGAGTGTTTAGCTTAGGGAATGGAAGTACACCTACTTGTAGGTCCTTTTTCTTTCCAAAGTAATCGAGCTTTTGAATTACCTCATGGTAGAAAAGAAGTCTGTTGTCTTCAAAAGCAGCCTGCATTGTACCATAGTCTTTCCATTTTGTTCTAGAATAGCTTTCATTTTTGCTAGCTTGAATCATCTTTTGAATGATAGTTGAAACCTTATCATCTCTTACTGAGAGGTAGTACTCTTCGCCATCGCCTGTGCTCTTCTTGCTTACTTGATAAACTCCGAAATACTGATAAAATGCCTTCAATTGTGTTGTACCAAAGCCGTATTTATCTGCATCTGAATATCCATCAATACCATCGATATCCTCACTTACAGCAGAAGCGAGTGTGTATAATGTATCAATTGTCCATTGACCGCTTAAAGCAAGCTCAAAAACATCTGGGAATGATTGGTTTTCAGCAGCGATTGCCATATTATAGAAAATAACGAATGATGTATGCTCGTCAAGGAAGCTGATGTCACCACCTAGGAAGAATGTCTTGTCTCCTAGTGTATAAGCATCAAGAGCCTCTTGGTTGTAATAGGATGCATCAAAATCAATGAATTTGCTACCATTTAGGTTATATACGCTTTCATCAATTACGATTGATTGTGCCTCAAGAACTCTTGGCATTGCGATGTGAATTGTTTCACCTGCGATTTCTGTATTACCAGCAGCAGTACGAAGTCTTGTTTGCATTTGTGCACCACCAACATCTATGTAGTTGAGTGTAACTCCGTAGTCCCTTTCAACAGCAGCCTTTCTATTCATTACTTGTGTGTTGATTTCTACACCGAAGCCCTTAGCCATAGGGTCCTTCTCTGGGTCTTTGCCATCATAATTATCAAGCTCTTCCTTTGTAGGAACGCAAAGCTCAGCCTGTCCCCAAGGAGCACCTGGCTCTGAACCCTCTGCTGTACTAAACACGCCACTTGCAAGAATGTTGATTGTTTGACCAACGAAGGAATCCTTGATTGCATCAATCTCTTCTTGAGGTGTCTTTTCAGCAGGTGTTTGACCTTGATCGGTATTAGTATCTGTGTTTGTATTAGTGTTTGTGTTAGTATTTGTAGCGGTGTCTGTATTACCATCATTTGGTCCGCCAGTCTTACATGAAGCTACAAATGGAACAAGCATTAATAAAACAAGAATTAATGCGAAAATTTTCTTCATTATAAACCTCCTATTTGTTTTTTTGCATTTTTCGCTAGTATTATTGTATCATATCTATATACAAAAATCAACAAGAAAATTTACAAATTTTATATGTTTTAACTAAATTTATATTTTATTAATAAAATAACCGACTGAAAATAACTCCCAGTCGGTTGTTTTATTTGTTTTCAGAGCAACGCAGAAATGCGACGCTTATTCTCAGTTTTACGCACAAGAAGCTAGTAGTTCAAGGCGTACCACAGGCTGTGGATGATGGCAATCTTGTGATTGTCGAATTCACAGACGAGGAACAACGTAGAAATGCGACGCTTATTGTGTGTAAAAATTATACAACACCTTGTGCAAGCATAGCATCCGCAACCTTAATAAAGCCTGCAATATTTGCACCAGCTACAAGGTCGTCACCTAAGCCATACTGGTTAGCTGCCTTGATTGAGTTTGTGAAGATGTTCTTCATAATGCCCTTTAGCTTTTCGTCAACCTCTTCTGCACTCCAGCTATATCTCATTGAGTTTTGTGACATTTCAAGTCCTGAAACTGCAACACCACCAGCATTAACTGCCTTTGATGGAGCTACGATAACGCCATTTGCCTTTAAGTAAGCAATTGCCTCGTTTGTTGTAGGCATATTTGAAACCTCAACGTAATACTTAACACCATTTGCAACGATTTGCTCAGCTTCCTTCATGCCAACCTCATTTTGAGTAGCACATGGCATAAGAATGTCAGCCTTTACGCCCCATGGCTTTTGTCCTGCAAAGAATGGAACACCGAACTTTTCAGCATAATCTTGAACTCTGTTACGGCAGGATGCACGCATTTCAAGCATAAAGTTGATTTTTTCATCGGTTGTAATGCCGTCCTCGTCATAGATATATCCATCAGGACCAGAAATTGTAACAACCTTACCACCGAGCTCTGTAACCTTTTTAACTGTTCCCCAAGCAACATTACCAAAGCCAGAGATTGCAAAGGTCTTACCCTTAATGTCATCCTTGAAATAGTCAAGCATATTTACTGTATAATATACAGCACCATAGCCTGTTGCCTCTGGACGAATGAGTGAACCACCATATGAGATTCCCTTACCTGTTAAAACACCTGTAAATTCGTTGCGTAGTCTCTTGTATTGACCGAACATATAGCCAACCTCTCTTGCACCAACACCGATGTCTCCTGCTGGAACGTCAAGGTCTGCACCGATATGTCTTGAAAGCTCTGTCATAAAGCTTTGGCAGAAGCGCATTACCTCTGCATCACTCTTGCCCTGTGGGTCGAAGTCAGAGCCACCCTTACCGCCACCCATAGGTAGTGATGTAAGGCTGTTTTTGAAGGTTTGCTCGAAGCCTAGGAATTTAATAATTCCCTCGTAAACTGATGGATGGAAGCGAAGTCCTCCCTTATATGGGCCAATTGCGCTGTTGAATTGAATTCTGAATCCACGGTTAACTTGTACATTTCCCTTGTCGTCAACCCATGGAACTCTGAACTTAATAATTCTTTCAGGCTCAACCATTCTCTCAAGAACACCGCTTGTGATATACTCAGGACGTGCATCAACAACTGGCTCGATTGATTCAAGAACCTCTCTTACAGTTTGATGGAACTCTGGCTCATTTGCGTTTCTTTTGATAACCCTTTCCATTAGTTCGTTTAGATATTGATTTTTGAAACTCATTGTATTTTCCTCCATACGTTTCAATAAAATTTTAATTATTAATATGCTTTGCCCCAATAAACTAGGGTCTTTGTTGGCTTACCACAGCAAATACACTTGCCGTCTGTTTCCTGCTCTCCAAAAGGCATACAGCGTGATGTAACGTCAGCTATTTCCTTTAATTTGAGCTCACATGCTTGATCTCCACACCAGTGTGCTCTTATATATCCAGATTTTTCTGATGCTGTTTTTATGAAGCTTTCAAGCTCTGTTTCTGTATAGGTGCGATTTTTTCTGTTTTCTGATGCCTTTTCGTAAAGTCCCTTTGTAATGTCTGCAAGTAGCTCAGGAATTTTTGCTTCAAGCTCATCAAGTGAAACAAATATTTTTTCTCTGGTATCTCTACGAACAAGCACGCATTGATTTGCCTCAATGTCTCTTGGACCGATTTCAAGACGAATTGGAACACCCTTCATTTCGTATTCTGCATACTTCCAGCCTGGTGAGTTGTCTGAAATGTCAATCTTTGCTCTTGCAAAGCTATTTACTCTTTCGTAAATCTCTGTTGCCTTTTCAATGACGCCTGGCTTATGCTGTGCACAAGGAACGACAACTACTTGAATTGGTGCTACAAGTGGTGGTAAAACAAGTCCGTTATCATCACCGTGAGTCATAATAATTGCACCGATTATTCTTGTTGATACTCCCCAAGAGGTTTGGTGACCATATTTTAAGGTGTTATCCTTGTCAAGATATTGAATTCCAAATGCCTTTGCAAAGCCGTCTCCAAAGTTGTGTGAGGTACCA
>JAZQHJ010000106.1:0-1734 GCA_045540515.1 Eubacteriales bacterium | reverse complement strand
AGTATACGATGGCACTACCGGTGGAAAAGGCAGATGGCTACACTTTGATAGTGCAGCACTGACCATAAACTATACATATCAGAATCAGACTATTGAATATAAGGGCTCGGGTACCGGTGACTTAGGTTTTACATACTTTGTTGTACCTGCTGATCTGTGTTCAGGTATTAATACAAAATTTAAGCGTTATTACAATTTTGACGGCAACTATGCTCTTAATTTGCCTGAGTATCAACCTAAGTTGAAATTTGACAGTACATCTTCATCACAGTGGTATGCTACATCTTGTACAGGTATGTACTATCAGATTGCACAGTCTTCTGAAAATGGTAACTTCAGCAATTATTGGGGTTCTGACTTGCTGTACATACAGAGCAACAGTATCTTTGGCGATGCATTTAGCAAGACAAAGTCATTTATGCAGGTTCACTTCTATTCGTCAAATGAGGCTAATAAAAGTACAAGTGGTTCTGACCACTATGCATACTTACATTCTAATGATAAGTTCAAACGTGATGATAGCTCAGGTACAGCCTTTGCTTGTGTAATCCCTAATGATAGAAAGTACTATTATTATCGTGTAGAGCGTTGTAACCCGGGTGCTCATTCAGAGGTATATAACGCTACTGCACAGCAACCAATCGTTGAGATTGACGATGATTACATCGCTTATGCTCAACAAGAGGATTCACAGCTCAACACGTCTACAATGATTGCACAGAAAAACCACGCTGTCAATCCTCTCGCTGTTAGCAATAACATTTGCAAACTTGAGTACTACGAGCTTTCAGCTTTCTTGCAGATACAGAAGGACACTCTTGCAGGTCCTTCTTGGGATCCTGAGTATTACCCATTTGATAAAGACGAAGGTGGTCATGGCGAAGAGTCTAAGTGGCCTGGTAAATCGCTAACATGGGTAAAAGATTACACTGAGGGCGGTGTTGTCTACAAGCTGTACAAATCAACGTCAAAGACAAATGTCTCTAAATTTGATACAGCTATCTATTCGAATGAGAAACATGGTCAAGATAATGATACCGGAAAAACTACGGTTGATGTTTATATAGGTATGCCTGATTATCTTGTGAGTAGGTCACCTAAACTTCGCTATTGGGGTGGTAAAAACACGGGCGATGCTACTTTAACTGCACTTAATAAAGAATTATCCTATAGTGTTGGTAATGCTTATTGGAACAATCAACCACAGACCTTTAAAGTATATAAAGCTACTGTACCTGCTGATTCTACAGGTATTAAAGTTTTTTATAAAGATAGTTCTAATGTTGAACATTGGTCAGATGTAGATTTAGAATTAGACCATGATGAGAATACTATCGTACTGTGGTTTGAATATAGCAGTGTTTACCATAATGTTCAGCAAAGCATCAGATACCAGGTTGAACACAGCCTTGATGGCTGCAAGAACGGTGTGGTCTTTGAAGTTAAAGGTACTATCGATTCTCCGTCCATCCGTAAGAGAAGTACCCATATTAACGAGATAATTGATAATCACAACATTACAACCTTAGATAAGTGCATAGCAGAAGAAACTTTAGCTGTTTCTATGCATAATAATATAAGCGACAACTGGTAGTAATTACTAAATATTAACTTACACAAAGGAGGTGTCACGATGAAGAAGTTATTTAAATCAAACAACAATTTAATAATTACTATCGTGGCACTTGTGGAGTGTATTTTACTCATTGGTATCAGTACATTCTCATGGATAGA
>JAZQHJ010000105.1:0-15529 GCA_045540515.1 Eubacteriales bacterium | reverse complement strand
CCATATATCTCATCCGAAAGGTTTGAGCAATCAATTTTCCCGCCTATGGTTGAATAATCAATGCCGTTTAATGAGTATGAAAGCCTCAAAACGCAATTATCAATATCGGCACGTAAAAATACTCTCGTATTGTTGCCTATTTTAACTCCGTTTGGCACTTCCTCTCTAAAATTCAATCTGTCTCTTGTTATTATTCTTAACTCATTACTGCCCATTTCATCAGTTGACATATAGAGGTAGAAAAAGTTATAGGTATCGTAAAAGACTGTCAGTCCTGCCATTTGCTGAAAGGTTTTTGGGTTAAATTCAAGCTCGGTAATTACCTCTGCCCTATGGTGCTGCAATCTCCTTGCAACCATGCTTTGCTTGTTCCACGAGGTAATTGCCTCATTGCCGTACAGACGCAAATAGCCCTTTCTTTCTGTAAGCGAGCCGATTTCGTCAAATGGGAGCCTTAAAGTGTTAAAATGTGGGGGGAGTGTCTGAAAATCAAAGGCTTCATTTGTTGGTAGCTGTGGCATTTTGACCTCTGGTAGGTCAACCTCATACTCCATAGGTGGCACTACTCCACCATTTTTTAAGCGAAGCCAACCATTTTCATCCCATACAACCTGTGTAATACAGGTTTCACGTCCTAATATGCATCTGCCCTTAGCGGTTATTGGTCTGCCACACAGATATGCAACGTACCAGTCCCCCTTTGGAGTGCTTACAAGTGAGCCGTGTCCAGTCCTTTGATATGGCATTTCGGGATTATTCCTTGTTGTGAGTAATGGCATGGGGTCTGCCTCATACGGTCCCATAATGCTCCTTGAACGAGCCATTTGTACACCATGGTTATACATTGTTCCGCCCTCGGCAACCATAAGGTAGTAATAGCCGTCCTTTTTATATATGTGTGGTGCCTCTGTTGCGCCTATTTTTGTGCCCTTGAATATATTTTTAACCTCGCCAACAAGCTTTTGCTCCTTTTCGGAATATTCTTGAATCAAAATTCCGTTAAAGTCGTGGTACTCTGCCCTGTGGTCCCAACGCATATTGACAAGATATTTTCTTCCGTCATCGTCGTGGAATAGTGAGGGGTCAAAGCCACTTGAATTTAAATAAATCGGTTCACTCCAATTACCACTGAAAATATCAGTTGTTGTTACTAAATAGTTATGAGTGTCCTTGAAAATTCCGTGAAAGTTTTTTACAATAGTATAAATAAGATAATATGTTCCCTTATCGTATGAAAGGCATGGTGCCCAAATTCCACCAGAGTTTGGTACGCCCTGCATATCAAGCTGTGATTTGCGATTTAAGGGTGATGGGATTTCTTGCCAGTTTACAAGGTCCCTTGAATGATAAAGCTGAACTCCCGGAAACCACTGGAAGGTTGAGGTTGCAAGAAAATAGTCCTGCTCCACTCTTAGTATGCACGGATCGGGATGAAAGCCTGTTAAAATTGGATTTTTTGCTTTTAACACAAGATTGTCCTCCTGTTTTAGTCTTACAGAAATGTAACTAGCCTATAAGATTAGGCTTACATTACTATTTTATCATCTCATAGCTATTTTTTCAAGAGGCCTAGTATGTAATCTGCACTAACTCCGTAATATTTGCATAGGGTAATTAGATGATGGATTGGGAGCTCGTTTGCTCCTCTTTCGTATCTTGCATACATTGTTTGCGAGGTGCCAAGCACCTTGGCAATGTCCTCCTGTGTTTTGTCGTTATCCTCTCTTAAATCTCTTATTCTCTTTATGTATGTGTAGTCCATAATTCCTCCTTACGTGCTTCATAACTCAATTATATTAAGTAAATAAATTTACTATTGATTTTAGTAAACATTTGTACTATAATGATGTTATCAAATATCATTTGGAGGATTTATTATGGCATTTAAAAGATTTGATGGCTTTTACGGCTCTGCACCACAAAAAAAGATTGATGGAGAGGTTCCGAAATGTCCATTTTGTGGCAGAGATGCACATTGGCTTTTAGAAATAGAGAGTGGGGCGGCTACTTGTCTTTGCGAAAAGTGTGGCGCTAAATTAAAGGTAAAATGCGTTAATTTAGAGTATGAAAGCAAGGCAGAGGTTGTTTCAGTTGGTAGAAAATACACAAGTGGTGGCTTGCTTGTTGGCTCTATTTACCCTATGAGTGAGTTAAGCGCGCTTGCAAATGAGGTTACTCCTGATTTAGAAAATGAGGAGGCTGACAAGGAATACACACTTTCACACGAGGATGTTATAATCAAAAAGGAAAAGAAGCCCTTTAATCTCCAATCCTGGTTTAGTAAGGAGAATATTCATAAGGGCTTATTCTTGATAGGTGGTATTATTCTTAGCATTGCTATCATAGTTATGCTTATTCTTGCACCAAGGTCCTGCTCAAATGACAAGATTGAGCTTTCTGAATATACATATGCATCATATTCAAGCGCTAGTGGAGTTTATTTTGGCTATGTAAATGGCTCATTTGAAAATGTTTCTGGCAAAAAGCTAAGCTATGTAAGTCTTGAATTCAAGCTATATGGCTTTGACGGTCAGGTTGTTGGTACTGCTTGGGTAGACTTTGACAATATTGACAAGGACGAGGTAAGACAGTTTGAGGCTGTTTCCTTTTACTGCTCCGGACCTGTTAAGGACTACAAGCTAGTTAAATGCGTTGCAAGATAATTTAAGGCACCCTTTTTTGGGTGCTTTTTTGCTTTTAGTATGATAAAATATTTTTCTTAAACAATTGACATAGGTGGTTTTTTATGATATATTAAAAATAATTATTCTATTTATTAAGGAGATTATTATGGATAAGCTACTTAAATTACTTGAGGATGACGCTACTCTAACCGCCGAACAGCTTGCAACTATGCTTGATAAAGAGGTTGGAGATATTAAAAAAATTATTGAGAAATATGAAAAGGACGGTGTTATTCTCGGTTATAAAACAATTATTGACTGGGATAAAACTGACAGAGAGTATGTAAGTGCTCTTATCGAGGTTAAGGTTATGCCTCAAAGAGACAGAGGCTTTGATAAGATAGCTGAAAAGATTTACAACTATCCAGAGGTTCAATCTCTTTATCTTATGTCCGGTGGCTTTGACCTTGCTCTTATCATTGAAGGTAAAACTATGAAGGAGGTCGCCTATTTCGTTGCGCAGAAGCTTGCAACTATTGAATACGTTACTGCTACTGCTACACACTTTGTTTTAAGAAAATATAAGGACAAGGGCGTTATTTATGGCCCTGCACAGATTGACGAAAGAGGCAACATATGATTGATTACGAAAAGATGCTTTCCAAAACGGTTTGCGAAATAAAGCCGTCCGGCATTCGTAAATTCTTTGACCTTATGTCAGAGATGAAGGACGTTATTTCTCTTACCATTGGTGAGCCTGACTTTATAACTCCTTGGCATATTCGTGAGGCTGCAATTGAAAGCCTTGAAAAGGGTAAAACCTATTACACCTCAAATGCCGGTACTACTGAATTAAGAAATGAAATTTCACGCTATATGAAGCGTCGCTTTGAGCTTGACTACAATCCAAATGATGAAATTTTTGTAACCGTTGGTGGCTCTGAGGCAATTGATGTAACAATGCGTGCTTTGCTTGAGCCCGGTGATGAGGTTATTCTTCCTTGCCCTTGCTTTGTTTGCTATGAGCCTATTGCTACAATGCTTGGCGCAAAGGTTGTGCATATAAACACAAAGCCTGAAAACAACTTCAAGCTAACAGCGCAAGAGGTAAAAAATGCAATTACTGACAAAACAAAGCTTCTTGTTCTTCCCTTCCCTAACAATCCAACAGGAGCTATTTTGACAAGGGATGAGCTTGAGGAGATTGCCAGTGTTATTCGTGGCACGAGCATTGCAATCTTATCAGATGAGATTTATGCCGAGCTTACATATGGGCAAAGACACGTTTCCATTGCTGAAATTGACGGAATGAAGGAAAGAACAATTATTGCAAGTGGATTTTCAAAGGCGTATGCAATGACTGGCTGGCGTATGGGCTATGTTTGTGCCCCTGCACCTATTGCAAAGCAAATGCTTAAAATTCATCAGTTTGCTATTATGTGTGCTCCTACTGTTTCACAGTTTGCGGCAATTGAAGCGCTAAAAAATGGCGACGAGGATGTGGAAATGATGCGTGCTGAATACAATCGCAGACGTGTTTTCCTACTCGAGGGCTTTAAGAAAATTGGCATTGAGTGCTTTGAGGCACAGGGCGCATTTTATCTATATCCAAACATTGGAAAATTTGGTCTTTCAAGCGAGGAATTTGCAAGTAGGCTACTTTATGAGTATAATTGCGCAATTGTTCCTGGTACTGCCTTTGGTGAGTGCGGTGAGGGCTATGCAAGAATCTCGTATGCTTATTCAATGAAGCATTTAAGGCTTGCTCTTGAAAAGATAGAGGCATTTGTAAACACACTGAAAAAATAAAGAAAAACTCCGACACGTGTCGGAGTTTTTTGTTGTTTTATGTTCTTTTTGCTTTGAAAAAGTCGCTTAGAATTTTTGAGCATTCCTCGGCAAGAACGCCACTTATTATTTGTGGCTTGTATAGTGGGTAGTCGGTAAGATTTATCATTGTACCAAATGCTCCCGCTTTATTATCGGGTGCACCATAAACCACTCTTTCAATTCTTGAATTGATTATTGCACCTGCGCACATAGGACAGGGCTCAAGGGTGACGTACATTGTACAGCCAACAAGTCTCCAACCTCCAAGAACCTTACACGCCTCATCAATTGCCTTAATTTCGGCATGATAAAGTGCATTTTTGTCCTTTTCCCTTGTGTTATATGCTCTTGCAATTATTTTATCGCCCTGAACGATTATAGCGCCAACGGGCACCTCATCCTCCTGCATTGCCATTTTTGCAAGGTCAAGGGCTTGTCTCATATATTCATTATGCATCATATATCAGCAAGGTCCATATATTTTGGACCATTTTCGGCAATAAATGCCTTTCTTGCGACAATGTCGTCTCCTAGCAGAGTTTCAAAAATTCTTTGAGTTTCGTATTCATCAGCAGGACTAACCTGAATAAGTCTTCTTGTTTCTGGGCTCATTGTTGTTTGCCACATCATATCTGGCTCATTTTCACCAAGTCCCTTTGAACGCTGAAGGGTGTATTTTTTACCGTCAAGCTTTTCGATTATTTCTGCCTTTTCTGTTTCGTTGTAGGCAAAGAAAATCTCGCCCTTTGAGCTTGTAATTTCATAAAGAGGTGATTCCGCAATGAAAACCTTGCCCTCTTGAATTAGTGTTGGTAGTAGGCGGTAGAACATTGTAAGAATAAGGGTTCTGATTTGGAAGCCGTCCTCGTCGGCATCGGTACAGATAATGATTCTTCTCCATTTTAAGGCATCAAGGCTGAATGGAGCCATATCCTTTTTCTCCTTTGTCTTTACCTCAACGCCACAGCCGATAACTCTTAATAGGTCAACGATGATATCGCTTTTAAATATCTTTTCATATGAGCTCTTTAAGCAGTTAAGGGTTTTACCTCTTACAGGAATAATTGCTTGGAATTCCGCATCACGTCCTAGCTTACAGGATGTCATAGCGGAGTCACCCTCAACTATATAAAGCTCTCGCTTGGCTGGGTCCTTTGAACGACAAGCAACAAATTTTTCAACTCTTTGTGTAAAGTCAGATGAGGTTGCAAGCTTTTTCTTTAAGTCAAGACGGGCAGTTTCTGCCTTTTCTCTTGAACGCTTATTGATAAGGACTTGATTTGCAAAAAGCTCTGCCTCTGCACGATTTTCAATGAAGTAAATTTCAAGCTTACCTCTTATAAACTCGCAAAGGGCATCCTCAATAAATTTGTTGGTTATAGATTTTTTAGTTTGGTTTTCGTATGAGGTTTGGGTTGAAAAGCTATTGATTACAAGCACAAGACAGTCCTGAACATCATTAAAGCTGATTTTGCTCTCGTTCTTTTGATATTTCATATTTGTCTTTAAATACTTATCAAGCTCAGCAACAAATGCACGTCTTACTGCCTTATCCGGTGAGCCACCATGCTCAAGAAAGCTTGAGTTGTGGTAATACTCAATTACATTTGTGGTATTTGAAACGCAAAAGCTGATTTGTGCATTAAGGTCGTAGTCATCCTTATCGTCTCTGTCCCTACCTCTTGCACTCATTTCCCAGTAAACTGGCTGAGTCATTGAATTCTTACCAGTTAGCTCCTCAATGTAGTCGGAAATACCGTTTTTATAAATAAATTCAGTTTTTTCAAACCTTCCGTCTGGATTTTGGAAGTTAAGAATTAATTTAAGTCCCTTATTTACTACTGCCTGCTTGTGAAGAACATCAAGGTAATATTCCTTTGGTATTGCAGTGTCAGTAAATACCTCAAGGTCAGGACGCCACCTTGTAAGAGTACCTGTACGTTTTTGCTTACCCTCAAGTGGTGTTATCTTCAAGTCGCTAACAGGCTCTCCCTTTTCAAAGTGAATTTCGTACATTACGTCCTTTTTGTAGGAGTAAACGTCCATAAATTCAGATGAATACTGAGTGGCACACGCACCAAGTCCGTTAAGTCCTAATGAATACTTATAAGCACCACCGTCGTTGTTTTCGTACTTACCACCTGCATAAAGCTCACAATATACAAGCTCCCAGTTGTAGCGATTTTCCTTCTTGTTGAAGTCAAGAGGAACGCCACGACCAAAGTCGTCAACCTCGATGGTTCTATCATTATAGACGGTTACGATAATTTCCTTACCATATCCCTCACGTGCCTCATCAATAGAGTTGGAAAGAATTTCAAAAAAAGAATGCTGACAGCCCTCAAGACCCTCAGAGCCGAATATTACGGCAGGTCTTTTTCGTACACGGTCCGCACCTTTTAAAGCATAAATACTTTGTCCATTGTATTCCTTGGAAGCCATTTTCATCCTCCGTTTTATACTTAATACAATAATTGTAACATAAGTTTTAATTTATTTCAAGAGCATTTTATTTTTACTTTTTTATACCTGTCTTGATTTCGGTACCTCTTGGTGTTTGACCTTGACAAAAATTATAAATAATATTATAATAATTTTAGTAAGTCGTAGGAGATAAAAATGTCGAGATTTATAAATTTTATTAAGAAAAACAAGGAAATAATACTATATCTTATAGTTGGTGGATTAACAACCCTTGTTAGCTTTGCTGTGCAGTGGCTTTTTAAGGACGTTATTCCTCTATCAAGAGCCTTTTTGGCAACCTTTATCGCTTGGGCTGTAAGCGTTTTGTTTGCTTTCTTTGCAAACAAGCTTATAGTTTTTGAAAAAAAGGAAAAAATGGGCTTTTTTAAGGAGCTTACGCTGTTTTATGCATCAAGGCTTTTTACAGGTGCTCTTGAGGTTGGTGCAATGGCGCTTTTTGTTGATGCTCTTTTGATGAATTATTGGGCGATAAAGATAATTGCAAATATTGTTATCATTGTGCTCAATTACATTTTTTCAAAATATATCATTTTTAGAAGTAAAAGGGACGAAAAATGAAGGATTTTTTTAAGCAATTTGGCATTGAGTTTTATTCCCTTATACCTGTGTCAAAATGCAAAATTTTAAAGAGATATTTACTAGAAAAAAATGGCTTTGACGAGAGTGCAAATGCCATTTTATTTCTAATACCATACAGAAGTAAGCAAATGCCTATAAATTTAAGCGTTTATGCATCGGTAAAGGACTACCATGGCTTTGTGAATATGCTAAGCGACGAGCTTGAATACTATGTGGCAAAAAAATATCCAAGCGGTCGATTTAAGCTTTTTGCTGACCATTCTCCTATTGATGAGGTTCACGGCGCTTGTATCTCTGGGCTTGGCTTTATTGGTGACAATGGCTTGCTTATAAATGAAAAATATTCCTCGTTTGTTTTTCTTGCAGAATGTATTACAAATTTAAGTGCAGACGAGCTTGGAATAGATGCCTTTGTGGATGCTACTGTTAAGGAATGTATTCACTGTGGTGCTTGTAAAAGGGCTTGTCCCTCTCATTGTATGGATAAGGACAGTCCTAATCCAAAGGCTGAATGTCTTTCTGCAATTACTCAAAAGAAGGGTGAGCTTACAAGCACAGATATTGCAATGATGCTTGACAGTGGTGTGATTTGGGGCTGTGATATTTGTCAAAATGTTTGCCCTTACACAAAAAGTGCAAGCTTTACACCGATTGAGTATTTTAATACGGATGTTATTACTCTGCTTGATAGCAAAGCACTAAATGCTATGAGTGATACGGAGCTTTTAACCCGTCCATTCTCTTGGAGGGGTAGAGCTGTAATACAAAGAAATGTAGATATTTATGAAGGGAGCAAGAAATGATTAATTTTCTTTTAGGTGATGTTGGCCACGGAAAAAGCACTCATATTATTGAGCAAATCAAAAATGATGCAAAAAATCATACTCACTCCTTTTTGATTGTTCCTGAGCAACAAACTCTTGCCTGTGAAAGGGCTATTGCCACTCTACTCCCACCCAGTGCTCAGCTATATTGCGAGGCTATAAGCTTTACTCGTCTTGCAAATAAGCTTTTTAGAGAATTTGGTGGCTTACGCTACAATTATGCTACACGTAGCGATAAAAATTTAATTATGTTCAGGGCTATTTGCGAGGTAAGAGATAGTCTTACGGAATACAAGATTTTAAAGGGACACGAGCATAGCTGTGTTAAGCTTTTTCTTGATGCTATTGGCGAGCTAAAATCCTATGCTGTTACTCCTCAAAGGCTACACGATGTAATAGGAGAGCTTGAAAATGAACGTCTGAAAAGGCGTATTGATGACCTTTTACTCATTTGGTCTGCTTATGATAAGATTCTTTATGAGAGCTTTGATGACTCCTATGATGACATTATTTCTCTTAGTGAGCTACTTTCTAAAATTGACTATTTTAAGGATGCAAATGTATATTTTGACTCCTTTTATGGCTTTACCAAAACGCAATATGATATAATTTATCATATTTTAAATCAGGCAAAAAATGTCACCTTTGCCTTTGACTGCCCTGCTGATGCTAAGCCTGACTCACTACAATATTCAAAAATAGTTGAGACAAAAAATAGAATTTTAACAATGTGCAGGGGAAAGAATATAAGCAGTATTTCCTTTGATACTGATTATAAGCACAATAACAAGGCAATTGCATATCTTTCAAGGGCTCTTTGGGATTTTTCTGCCGAGCCTATTTATGAGCACAGTGGAATCACTCTTGCCCTTGCGGGTGATGAGTTTGAGGAATGTGATTTTGTTGCTTCAAAAATCAAGGAATTGATTTTTAATGGGTGCAGATATAATGAAATTGCAATTGTGATGCGTGATGCAGAAAAATACAAGGGACTTATTGATTATTCTCTTGACAAGTATGAAATTCCATATCATCTTACTTCAAGGGTTGATATTATGACTGTTCCTGCTGTTAAGATGATTTTCTGTGCATTAAGAGCAATTTCTACGTATAGGCCCGAGGATGTTATTTCTTACATAAAATGCTCATATCTTGACATAAGCGAGGACGAGCTAAACGAGCTTGAAAGCTATATTTTCAGGTGGAATATATACGGAAAAAGGTTCAAGAATGAGGACTATTGGGCATCTAATCCAGACGGATATTTGCCAAAGATGACGGATGCACAAAAAAATGCCCTTGCTCTTGTTCATAGCGCAAGAACAAAGGTTATTGAAAAGCTTGATATTCTTGAAAATGCCTTTAATGGTGGTAATATACAGGTCTGCGCTACTGCTGTTTTTAAATTTCTTGAAGCGCATAATGTTAGGGAAAAGCTTGAAGGTGAAATTGCTCTTTTACCAAAGCAGGATGCCTATGTGCTTTCACAGGTTTGGAATTTGCTTCTTAAAGCGCTTGACTCTCTTTGCACAATTTGTAAAGATGCATATACCACAGCAGATGATTTTGCTGTTTTGTTCTCTTATGCAATTTCTGAGACGGAAATCGGCTCAATTCCTGCCGGAAATGATGTTGTTGTTATTGGTGATGCAAGGACTATAAGAGTTAATAAGATAAAGCATACTTTTATTCTTGGAGTAAATGAGGGTGTATTCCCTGCTGATATTCACGATGACGGATTTTTCAGCGATGCGGACAAGATTGCTCTTGAGGGACAGGAGATTGACCTTTCCTCAATGTCGGACACTCGTGCAGACGATGAGCTTTTGAATTTCAAAAATGCTATTTCCTCTG
The DNA here is from genome assembly GCA_045540515.1 of Eubacteriales bacterium. Taxonomy (GTDB): domain Bacteria; phylum Bacillota; class Clostridia; order Oscillospirales; family CAG-272; genus RGIG2000. The sequence goes on along the minus strand of JAZQHJ010000105.1, from coordinate 5,334 downwards.
CATCTGATACGGTTACTATTTCGTGCTTAAAAACAAATCTTTCGGGTAAGGAATTACAGCCCTCGATTGCGTTTTTAAGAGTTAAGGAGCTTCTTGGCGATATGGCTCCTATAAACATTTCAAGCATAAGCCCCATTGATAAAATTTATTCAAGACAGGGAGCACTTGAATATCTTGCTCACTCAGACACCTCTATTGGTGTGGCGGTTAGCGAATATTTTAACATTGATAACAGCTTTAAGGCTGATTTTTCAAATGAGAATGCTTGTATTGACAAGGATGATGCATCAGAGCTTTTTAATAATTATATTGCTCTTTCAAAGTCAAGCATTGAGACCTTTGCCTCGTGCAAATTCAAATACTATTGCTCCTATGTGTTGAAGCTTAATTCTAGTAGCAGAGTTAGCTTTTCATCAAACGATGTTGGCAATCTTAGCCACTTTGTTATGGAAAAATTCTTTGCTCTTTGCAAAAATGAGGGCTTTGATGCCTCTATGCTTACAAACGAGGAGCTTGCAAGGCTTGTTGATGAGATTGTCAATGAATATATAGCTCTTATTTGCTACTCTACAAATGTCTCAAAGAGGCTAAGGTTCTTATTTAACAAGCTAAAAAAGAATCTTGTTGTTTATCTCAAAAATCTTATTTCGGAATTTGGACAAAGCGATTTTGTTCCCGAGTTTTTTGAGCTTCCTATTTCAGGAGATGGAATAACAGGACCAAAATCTCTCAAATTCAAAATCAATGAAAATGCTACCATCTCTCTTGTCGGTGTAGCTGACAGGGTTGATATTTTCAGAAAGGACAGCAAGACTTATATAAGGGTTGTGGACTATAAATCGGGCACTGATGAGGCTAAGCTTGAATTTTTAAGCAAGGGCTTTGGCTTACAGATGTTTATTTATCTATTCACTCTTTGTAAGCTTGGAGATTGTGAGTTTAGAAGCAAGCTTCTTGGCGATACAACTGAGCTTATTCCTGCTGGAATTATGTACTTCCCTATGAATATGGGTAAGAAAACCATTAAGCACGATGTTGACCTTGATGGTGGTGAGGTTGACGACATTGAAAGACGTGCTATAAACGAAAGAATTGCACGTTGTGGCTTTTTCCTTGATAATATTGAGATTCTTCTTGCACAGGACAAGGAGCTTGACGGAAAAATTTTACCTCACAGAGAAAAAAATAAGGACTCCTACCTTTCAATAGGTCAATTTGATGAGATTTTCCAAATTCTTCAAGGAACTATTACGGAAATTGGTCAGGAGCTACTTAGCGGAAATGCATCTGCTAAGCCTATTAAAATCGGTCAAAAATCGCCATGCAAATATTGTGAGCACAAGGCGTTTTGCAGAAGTAAGGAAAGGATGAGCTAGCTATGGATTTTACTAAAAGTCAACTTGAAGCCATTGAGCATAATGGCTCTGACCTTATTATTTCTGCGGCAGCAGGAAGTGGCAAAACTGCTACTCTTACTGAAAGAATAATCAGAAAAATTAAAAGTGGTGCTGATATTTCAAGAATGCTTATTGTTACCTTTACAAAGGCGGCAGCAAGCGAGCTGAAAAACAAGATTTGCAAGCTTATTGGTGCTGAGCTAAGGCTCAATCCTTCTGATGTGCATCTTTCCTCACAGCTTGTTAAGGCATCCTATGCCGATATTTGCACCATTGATAGCTTTTGTATGAAGCTTGTTCGTCCTAACTTTGATAGACTTATGATTGATAGCAATTTTAGAGTTGGCGAAACAGGTGAGCTTAAAATACTTGAGGAGCAGACAATGGAGGAGCTTATTGACGAGCTCTATGAGGAGCAGGAGCAAAATGAGGACTTTTTGCTTGTTGCTAGCTGTTACACGAGTATTTGGAGTGAAAGCGAGCTTGCAAGAGCTCTTCTCTCCTTGCGTAATAAGCTTCTTTCAACCTCGAATGGACTCGAATCGCTTCTTAAAATCGAAGGCTATGATGATAGCTTTTTAAGCACTCCGTATGGCAGTGTTTTAACAAAGCATATCAAGGAAGCAACCGAGCATTTTATTCCTATTTACAGGGATACCCTAAGTGCTCTTGAGGGCAGTGCCGTTGGTAAGGAGTTTTATATTCCTGCAATTGGCAAGGAGCTTGAATATATTGAAAGAGTTGACCGTAGCATAGCAAGAAAGGACGGCTATGATGAGCTACGCAAAATTGTGCTTGATTATACCTTTGAAAAGCTACCTCAAAAGGCATTTAAGGACGGAGTAAGCATTTCTTATTTCAGGTCTGAAAGAATCAGAGCAAAAAAGACCTTTGAGACCATTATGGAAAGGTATTTTGCATCCGATGAAAAATCAGTTATAAGCTCAATGAAGCAAAATGCAGTAATTTGCAGAGCTATTTATAATATTTTAAGTGCATTTGAGCAAAAGCTACAAAGAAAAAAGAGACTTCTTTCGGTTTATTCCTTTAATGATATTTCTACCTTTGCCTTGTCTCTTCTTTACGATAAAAATGATAATCCCACTGCCTTTGCAAGGGATGTTGCCTCAAAATACGATGAGGTTTATATTGACGAATATCAGGATACTAACTCAATACAGGACAAGATTTTCAAGGCGATTTCAAATAATAATCGCTTTATGGTTGGTGATATTAAGCAAAGCATTTATCGCTTCCGTTCTGCTGAGCCCGAGATTTTCTCATATTATAGAACTCATTTTTCAACAGGCTCCGACTTTGACGAAAATAGTCTTGGAAGGTCGATTTTTATGTCGAATAATTTCAGGTGTGATGAGCCTATTATTGATTTTTCAAATCTTGTGTCGGATTATATGTTTAAAAATTCCCACGGTATTCCTTATGGTGATGAGGACAGGCTTGTTTTTTCAAAAAGCATTGAGGGTGAGTACACAAACAAAAAAGCTGAAATTCACTTAATTAACAATCAAGGTCTTGGCAAGGGACACGACTCCACTGCCTTTCAGGCTGAATATGTTGCTAAAATGATTAAGGAGCTAATTGATAATGGCACCTTACCAAATGGTGATAAGGTTAAGCCTAGCGATATTGCAATTTTGCTTCGCAATTCTGAAAAGCAAATTCCAATTTATGTAGAGGCTCTTCAAAGACAGGGTATATTCTCTATTTATCGAACAAATGAGGCTTTTTTTGACAAGGCTCATATTATGCTTGTGCTTTGTATTTTAAATGCAATTGACAATCCATCAAGAGATATTTATCTTGCAGGTGCTATGCGCTCTGAGATTTTTGGATTTTCGCTTGCTGACCTTGTAAAAATCAAAAAAAGAATGAAGGGGACAGCCTCCCTGTATTCAACAATCAAATCATATAATAAGGACGATGAGCTAAAAGAAAAAATTTCTCAGTTCTTATTAAGGCTTAGCTTATTTAAGACAAGCATTAAAAGGCTAACCTCACACGAGGCTATTTCGTATATTTATAATCAGTGTGGCTTCCTTACAATGTGCACAGCACAGCAAAGAGCTGATTTTATGAAGCTTTATAACATTGCAAGAGAGTTTGAGGGTGGCTCATTTAAGGGACTTTTTAGCTTTTTACGTCATATTGATAGCATTTCACAGGAATATGATTCAAGAGATTTCAAGGGTGATGTTACAAAGGAAAGCGTTAAGCTTATTTCTATTCACGCATCAAAGGGCTTAGAATACGGCATTTGCTTCATTTGTGGAATTGAAAATACCTTTAATTATGGTGATGTTACTGACCCTCTTTTATTCCAAAGAGAGCTAGGAATTGCAGGTATGGTTGGTAAGAGGGACGGTCTTGCAAGCTTTGAGCCACTTATACGTAAATGTATTGCCATTCAAAAAACCAGGGAGATGCACGAGGAGGAGATGCGTATTCTCTACGTTGCTATGACAAGGGCTAAGCATCAGCTTATTCTTACTGGTAGCGTTTCAAATCCTGAGGCACTTCGTGAATCATATATTGCATCTAAGAATTATGTTTCTCCATATGAGCTATATTCATCAAGCTCTTATTTAAAATTCGTGCTTGGCGGTATTGCTACGGAGCACCCCTGCTACTCTGTCTTTTATGACGGTCTTAGTGAGGGTGATAATGAGGAATGTGCTACGATAGAAAATGAAATTTCAAGGGATGAGGTTGAAGCCTACAAGGAAATTTTTGACAAGCGCTTTAATTTTACTTATCAATATGGTCATCTAGAAAGCATTCCTTCAAAAATGAGTGTTTCAAGGCTCTATCCAGAGGTTTTAGATGAGCAAAATAAGGAAATTGAGATTCCCGAGCTTGCGTCAGTTCCCAAGTTTTTATCTAATGAAAAGGAAAAAATTGCAGGAACGCAAAGAGGTATTGCAACCCACGTATTTATGCAGTTTTGCGATTTTGAAAGGCTTGTTAGCCTAGGCTTTGATGCAGAGCTCGAAAGGCTTATTGAGCTTAAATTCATATCCGAAAGCGATGCTAGGCTTGTAAATAAGCGTCATATTGAGATGTTTGCAAAATCAAGCCTGCTTAGTGAAATTCTTAAAGCAAAAAGAGTTTATCGCGAGTTTAGATTTAATGTTATGCTAGATGCCTCGGAGTTTACAAAAAATGAGCTTCTGTTTGATGAAAGGGTGCTTGTTCAAGGTGTTACGGACTGTATTTATGAAAGCTGTGACGGTGAGCTTGTGCTTGTCGATTACAAAACGGATTTTGTAACTCCTGAAAGCTATGAAAGGGTGCTAACAGAAAGATACGAAAGACAGCTTTTATACTATAAAAGGGCTTGCGAGCTTATGTTTGAAATGCCTGTTTCAAGAACACTTCTTTATTCCGTTCCACTTGCAAGGGTGGTTGAAATTAAAGCAAAATAAAAAATCCGACCGTTTGGCGTGATACTCTTATCGGAGTATCACGCCAGTTCTATTCGCCTTTGGCGAGTGATATTGCTACGCAGTGATATTCGGCTTACGCCGAGTGGTATTCGCTTCGCGAGTTTATGGGCGAATAGAATATCACTGTGAGGTGTAACCGAACAATATCACTGTCCGCAAGGGCAATATCACTCTTTGCGAAAGCAAAGAATATCACTCATAGACAGCAGAAAAAGAGAGAGTCTAACGGAATTTTGCTTCCGCATGACTCTCCCTTCTGTTTTATCGCCGGTTTTGCATTTGTTTTACAAATGCATCAAGTCGGATCGTAGCCATGTCGTTCTGTGAGCCAAGGAGTTGGGGAAACATGTTGTCTCCTAAGACCGCTTGGCCTCCGACTTCATAGACAGCAGAAAAAGAGAGAGTCTAACGGAATTTTGCTTCCGCATGACTCTCCCTTCTGTTTTATCGCCGGTTTTGCATTTGTTTTACAA
>JAZQHJ010000104.1:0-6182 GCA_045540515.1 Eubacteriales bacterium | reverse complement strand
CACCCTATGTTACCATAGCGTGTCGTGAGCTCTTACCTCACGTTTTCATCCTTACCGACGGAGTCGGCGGTAATTTTCTGTTGCACTTTCCCTAAGGTCACCCTCGGCTGACGTTATCAGTTATCCTGCCCTGCGAAGCACGGACTTTCCTCACAATAATACCTTTCGGCGTGATATTGCGCAACCGCCCAGATTAGTTCAAGCATATTATATTAAAAAAAACTATTTTTGTCAAGCAAAACATTTTTTGGCACTGATAAATTTTCTTAATATACTAAAAATAGTAACAGAAGATTATTGTCAAGGGGTAAAGTATGTACGGTCAAAATTCAAGCAGTCTGCCAATTCGCTTTGTAATGTCTATTTCTCACAATCCAAGAGCCCTTAGCGCATTTTTGCAAATGGACGAAAAAAGGCAGGGAGATGTAGTGAAGGTGGCAAGCAAAATTACAAGCCAACGCAAAATGGAGCAGTTCGTTGCAACCCTACCACAAATGAAATAAAGCCTTGCAAAAGCCCTTAATATATGTTAAAATTTAATTAACATAATTTTAAGGAGAGGGATAATGTTTAATAATTCAGGAAAATTGCTAAAAAGCGTAGCAATCGTAGTATTTTTTATTTTTGCTTTGCTTGGAGTTGGGGTTGGAATTGCCTCAATACTTATAAGAAACGATATAATAGGAATATTTATAGGCGTTGCCTTTATTCTTGCAAGTATAATACTTGCGTGGATTGGTGGACTTATAATTTATGCCTTCGGTCAGCTAGTTCAAAGCACCGAGGAAAATGAAAAAGCCTTGAAGGACATAGACAATCGCCTTGAAGCAATCGAAAAGCTACAAAACAACAAAAGCGAATAAAAAACCGACCATTTGGTCGGTTTTTGTTTTATTATTTTTCTACAACGAAGATTGGGTTTTCAGATACGTTAACTGTAACAACGCCGTTTTCGTTTTCAAGGTCACTTTGCTTTCCTGCATAAGCCTCGTTTACAAATTGAACAAGCTTGAAATCTCCCTCTCCTACATTAAGCTTATAGCCCTCTACCTTTGAGTTGTCGGAGGATGGGCACCATACGGCGTATTTTGCCTTGCCCTTCTTTGTAACATACTTATAAACCATAATATTCTCGTGGCCTGATTCAAGCTGAGAATCAAAGTAAGTGTCCTTGAGCATTTCTTTAAGTGTATAAACGTAATAGAAGGAATCCTTCTTGTTACCTTGAATAACATTTGTTGGAGAAATCTCAATTGGATAGCGAATAAGTCCTGATGAGCCATACTTACCAACAGATGTTTCCTCTGGACCACAGTCACGTGACATATACATAGCAGCCTTTTCGATACCTATTGATGAAAGGAGTAGGTACTCACGAACAAGCCACATAGCCTGAACCTGACGTCCTGTGTAATCGCCATATGCGTGTGATGAGGTTGAGGTTTTGTAGCTTTGGTTAGTATCCCAACCGAACTCTGTTAGCCAAATCTCCATATCTGGATAGTATCTATCTCTGAAATCACGAATCTTATCAAAAGCGCCAATAATGTTGCCTTCCTCAGGCGAAATACCAACCCAAACTGCTTGACCTTGGTCGCCTCTGTCCTCTGTGTTAACATTAGCTAGCCTTGAAAGACCATCCTCGTCAAGCTTCTTACCGCAGTAGCAGTGAGCATTGATAACATCAAAAGGTAGTCTTCCGTCCTTACGGTTGTATTTGCACCAGAATTGCATAGCACGAAGTCTGCCATAGTGAAGACCTGCGCCACCCGACATTGACATCATAAAGCTAGGGTCAGCCTGCTTAACACCAACATTCTTGTACTTGCCCTCGTGTCCGTCATAGCACATGCTAAGGAAAGCAGCGTGCTCAAATGGTGTATAGTAAGGGAGTCTGCCAAGCCATGTTCCGTCAGGCTCGTTAAGTGGTTCAAGAGCCTTCATAACGCCAAGACCGATTTTCTTTTCCTGTCCCTTGGCAACCTTAATAAGCTTAGGATTGATATTCTTGTTGCTACCATATCTTGCAACATATTGGAATAGCATAGCTGCATAGCTGTAATAGTTATATGGGTCAGTAGAGTCACAAACCTGATCCTTAGGGTCTCTCTTTGAGTGAGTTGAAATTGTTGGAACACACTCAATTCCCCAGTTGTGTAGCTTTGTGTAGTAATCATCAAAGTTCCAAACACCAGCATAGCTTGGTTGAGTTGCAATAGTTGTTTTTTCTCTTGCAGGAGTACAGGTCCAGGTCCAAGGGTGGTACTCACGAATATAGTTAACAGCTCTTAATACATCATCACCGTCATTGATAAATGCGTTCATACCAACAAAGTGCTCAAGGCTCTTTTTCTTGTGCTTTTTACGTCTTGGAATCTTTTCCTTAATATCCTTAATTTTATATCCATAAATAAGAATTTCACTTGGAGCTTGGTTGTTATTAAAGCTAAAATTGATGTGCTGTGTTTGGAAGCTTGTTTCAAAGCCAGTCCACTTCCTTTGCTCAGGTGCTAGCTCCTTGTCGTATTCCCAAGAGAATGGAGTTCCCATTTTAACACGAACCTTACGAACGCCATAGTCCGCCTTGTCCTTTTCAGGCTTATATGCGTCATAGTCATTGTAAATATACATATTAGTGATTTGATAAATTCCGTCAAGCTCGACAGTAAAGGCAAGGTCAGTTTGACCAACCCACCAGTGGTCGTGTCTTGGATGAACCTGTGGAATTTGAGGCTCTATACCATAAAGAGGGTCTCCGTCATTATCGAACTCGCAAAAGAAGTTCTCAATTTTTTCAATGCCCATATCGTTGATGAGCATATCTGGGGTTACTCTGATTTTTTGTGTTTTCATTTTGTTCTCCTTGTGCTTTGCAAAATTCAGATTACTCTGAGAATATAAGAACAGGACGTTCACTCACGTCAACTGTTACTGAACTATTTGAAACGGTAAGAGGTGAGGAAATTCCCTCAGGCTCGCCGTTTGCAAACTCTGTAAGAGTTGCAGCTGTACCATCAATTTTTAATTTGTAATCATTTACATAAACACTGTCCATAGTAGGGCACCATAGAGCATAACAGGATTTTCCCTTGCCATTTTCAAAGCGATAAATCCATACGCTTTCGTTTCCTGAATCAATAATTTCAGCAAAATACATATCACTCATTTTGCTTGTAACAGTGCTTATATAGTAGTGTGAATCCTTATACTCGCCATCTACGGTAACAACACCGCTTGTGCCGTATTTTCCAACAGACGTTTCCTCATCGCCAAGGTCGTTTACCATATACATAGCGCAACGGTCAACTCCGACTCCTGCAAACATAAAGTAAGCACGAATTAGCCACATAGCTTGAAGCTCACGTGCAGAGTATTCACCATATGCGTGACAAGCGTTTTCGGTTTCCCAGCTTTCATTAGTATCCCAACCAAATTCAGTTACCCAAACCTCGGTATTTGGATAATATTTATCTCTCCAAGCAGTAAGGTCCTTTACGTAGTCAGTAATTCCACCAACCTCGGGACAAACGCCATAGCTGATTGTGTAGCCATTGTATTGCTCGGTTTTTCTACAATATGTATGAACATTAAAGGCATCCATAGCAATCTTGCCGTCTGCACGATTGTGCTCCATCCAGAAGGTCATTGCTTGAATGTATCTTGTGCCAACACCAGCAAGACCAGCCATTGCAAGCTTGATATTTGGGTCTGCATTTTTAACTCCAACACCACTACCGCTAAGTGCTGTAACAGTACCGCAGTGACCGTCGTATGAGGTGGAGGTAAGTGCAGCAATCTCGTAAGGAGAAAATCCGTCATTACCCTCGCCATTTGGCTCATTTCCTGCCTCAATCCAAGAAATGGCATCAAGATTAAATCTTGGAGCACCCGCTACTACTACATCCTTTTTTGTTTTAAGAGGATTGTTTCCAAAGCGAAGTGCTGATTGATAAAGAAGCTCACCATATCTTGCATATGCCTGTGGGTCAACCTTAGAGTAGCCTTCCTTTACAACCTCTGCACCAAACATATAGCAGGGAACAATATCAGTTCCGATTGATTTTAAGCCCCTGTATGCGCTTGTGTAATATTGGCTAAACATAGCATTAAAGGTCGTTGGCTCTCCTGCCTCCATGGAGGTTTCATAGCACCATTTCCAGTTTACATAATCTCTTATGTAGTGTGAGCTAGAAATTGAAGGAGTGCGAATGGTATTTACATTTGCATTCATACCAACAAGATAATTCATTGTTTTACGGTCAGTGGGGGCAGTGTTGATTTTTTCAGCCTCGCCCGTTTGTGCACCATAAACTAAGATTTCACTTGGTGCAAGTGCATTTTGATAAAGAATGTTTATGTATCTTGTTTCGGTATCTATGTCGATTTTGTTCCACTTGGATGAGCAGGTAGCAGAGAATGAGTCCTCGTATTTAAAGGGAGTGCCCGTCTGAGCAAGAATTTTTCCACCGTCCAAGGGATAATAAATATAAATACATTCAACATAATGCTTAGCCTTTAAATCAATTGTAAGCTCAAAGTAGTGGCTCTTGTCATTATTATCAATATCTCCGTCATAGTCGGAGTCAAGAGAGGTAATTGAGTTTTTAACATCGGCGTTGTTGCCATTTCTTGGGTCAGCCACGTCCTGCTCATCGAAAAAAGAGCTAAAATTTTTTAAGGAAGCACCGACATATGTCATATTATCATAGTCAATATTGATTTTCTCGATTTCAAGCCTCTTGCAGGATGTTACAAACGCAAGGGAAACAAGCAAAAGAGAAGCAATCAAAAATAACTTTAAAAATCTTTTCATTTATTCACCTACGTAACTTATATTATATTAAATACGTTCGTATTTAGTATAGTATAAATTGAACAAAAAGTCAATAAAATAAGCCATTCTTTTAGTAAAATTTATGCAAGCAATATTTGCCCTGCTATCTTGACAAAAAACGACAGTTTATAGTAAAATTAATGTATTAAGGATAGTAGAGGTATAAAATGAAGCTAACAGTAGTAGTATATGTACAAAATTCAACAAACGAGTGCTTACAGAGCACACTAAAATCAATCAAGGCATCAACAGCTAAGGACTATGAAATAATTGTGCTTGATGACGGAAGCAATAATAGCTATAAGGAAATTGCAGACAAAAATGGCGCAAGATATGTAAAAACAGAAAAAAGAGGAGCTTTTGCATCAAAGCTTTTTGCAATTGAAATTGCAAAGGGAGAATACATTACATTCCTAAATGCGGGGCAAGAGGTAACCTTTAATTACTATTTACCAATGCTCGAGGGTGCCGCTTTAAAAAATGCAGATATTGTATGCTCTGGTATTGCATATGAATACAAGGGAGTAAAATTCACCTGTAATGAAGGCGACGACACAAATGAGCTTGATATCAACAAGGTTTATAGCGTAGCCCTATTAAAGAGAGCAAAAAAAGAGCTTGAAAAAACCAATATTACAATTTTGGGCACAGAGCACAAGGCAGAAAAAATCATAAATACATATGCCCTTAAAAATGCACAAAACATCTTAAAAATGCACACAGGGTTCGCCTTTTTTGCAATTGATGATAAGCAAATAGATGTTCCTTCATATGGTATAGAGCTTGTGAAAATACTAAACGAGCTAGAAAGCACCAAGGACCAAGAGCTTTATGCGTCTGCGCTTTGCCTTGTTGCCAGAGAGCAAAAGCAGAAAAATCAAATCCCACAGCTACAAAGCATATTCAATATGCCAAAAATAAAGCCACTTTCAAAAAAAGAGGCGTCCCAGTATCGCAAAATTGAGCTTTTAGGTGATAATTTTAATGATATTGAAAGGGCTCTTAGAAAAATTTATGACACAAGCATAGATGTAATGGTAATTTACGATATGTCAAGCACCTACGAAAAACAGACTCTTGAATATATTCAAGCAAGAAAAGCAAAAAATGAGGCACAAAAGCCACTTACCCTTATGGTGCCAAAGAGAATTACAAAGCAAAGGGTAAAGCTAAAGCCAGAGCAAATTTTTGCAAGGGTATTACTTGGTTAGCCTTACGGGAGCGATACGAACCTGTTTTGGAACGGACAAAAATCCCGTCTTCTGCGTTGAAAATTCTTGAAATATTTTTATATATCGGCGAATTTTCGCCTTAAATACAAGCTTTTTGTATCGTTCTAAAATGCTAC
>JAZQHJ010000103.1:0-3356 GCA_045540515.1 Eubacteriales bacterium | reverse complement strand
GGCTACGATCCGACTTATAGAGATAAAGGATGGAATAAGACTTAACTATATAGAAACTGACAAATTTAAGACAAATTACTTTTCTTTTAATTTTATAACAGAGCTTTCCAAGGAGCAATCCTGCTTTAATGCTTTAATTCCAGCAGTGCTTATGAGAGGATGTAGAAAATATCCTGATCAGGCATCTATAAACAAAAGATTACAATTCTTATACTCTGGAGAAATTGGAGCAAGAAATACCAAATTTGGTGAATATCAAATTTTTGGATTAAGAGCAAATATGCTTGATAATAGATTTTGCTTAGGTACGGATGTCACTAAGGAAACAATAGAGCTTATTTGCGATATGATTTTTGACCCTTTTTTAATAGACGGAGAATTTAGCAAGGAATACGTAAAAGGCGAAAAAATAAGCCTTGTTGACGTTTTAGAGAGTGAAAGAAACAACAAGACTCAACATTCTATGAAGAGACTTGTTGAAGAAATGTGCAAGGATGAAATTTTTAGCATATCAAAGTATGGCACAGCAGAGCAAATTGAAAAAATTACTGCACAACAGCTTTACAATGCTTACAAAACAGCTCTTAACACCTACCAAATTGATATATATTTTGTAGGAAAATGTGATTTTGAACAGCTAGTGACATTGATGAAAGAAAAATTTGATAATATAGAAAGAAAAACAAAGCCTCTTGCTATTGCTAAAACAATTTCAAGTGTAAAAGCTGTAAAAGAAGTTACTGATGAAGAAAATGTAAAACAAGGAAAGCTTTGCTTAGGATTTAGAACAGGATATAAGGTTGAGGACAAAAAATATCATTTACTTCAATTGTTTAATGAGGTTTTTGGAGGTTCACCAACCTCAAAGCTGTTTATGAATGTTCGTGAAAAAATGAGTCTTTGCTATTTCTGTCGTTCATCTGTGATGCAAAGAAATGGAATTATGACCGTTGTATCAGGAATAGAATTTGAAAATAAGCAAATTGCACAAAAAGCAATAATTGAACAGCTTGATGCTATAAAAGAGGGCAAAATAACAGCCGAAGAATTTGAAAGTGCTAAAAAATCCATAAAGAATGGCTATATGCAAATATACGATAGTGCTGAAAACATGGAAAGCTGGGCATTTTTTAGAGGAATTTGTGGAGCTAACACAACTCCACTTGAAGAATGTAAAAAAATAGATGCCTCAACAATAAAGGACATTCAGGAGGTTGCAAATAAAATAACTCTTGATACTGTGTATTTCTTAAAGGGCAAGGAAAAGGAGGCTAAAAATGGCTAGTATTATAACCAAGGAAAGCAAGCTTCTTGAAGAAAAATATCATAAATTTAAGCATAAATCTGGACTTGATGTATATGTAATCCCTAAAAAAATGACAAGCTCATATGCCATATTTGCAACAAAATACGGTGCAATTGATAATAAATTTATGCTTGACACGGATGATGCTTTTACAACTGTACCTGATGGAATTGCTCACTTTTTGGAGCACAAAATGTTTGAGTGTGAGGGTGGAATAGATGCCTTTGAGCTCTATGCAAAAACAGGAGCAAACGCAAATGCTTTCACATCAAACACTCTTACAGCATATATTTTTTCATGCACAGATAAATTTTACGAATCACTTGAGGTTTTGCTTGATTTTGTAACCCATCCTTATTTTACTAAGGAAACTGTTGAAAAGGAGCAAGGCATTATAGGTCAAGAGATAAGAATGTACGATGACCATCCTGGTGCACGACTAAACAAAGGACTTTTACAAGCACTTTATGCAAAAAATAAAATGAGAATCGATGTTGCAGGAACAATTGAGTCAATTGCTCAAATTGATGCAAATGTGCTTTATAAATGCTATGAAACCTTTTATAACCTAAACAATATGGCTCTTTGCGTATGCGGAGATGTTGATGTTAATATGATTGAAAAGATTTGCGATAAAATTCTCAAAAAGGCAAAAAGCATCAATGTAATAAGAGATTATGAGGATGCTGATGAGCCAAAAGAGGTATATCAAAAGAGAAACATTTGTTATCTTGATGTATCGAAGCCAATTTTTGCAATAGGCGTAAAGGATATGGATATATCCAAGGATGCAAATGAAAGAACAAGGAAGGCTTATGCAATTGATATACTTGATGAGATGTTGTTCTCGCAGTCATCAAGGTTTTTCAATGAGCTTTATGACCAAAATCTCATATCGCAAACCCTATCAAGCGGGTGTGAGCATACAAAACATTGCTCGTTTAACTCTATTTCATCCGAATCAAGTGATCCTGAAAAGGTATATGAGTTATTTGTAGAGTATATAGAACGGACAAAAAAAGAGGGGTTAAGCAAAGAGGACTTTGAGCTTGCTAAGAGAACAGTTTTTGCATCTCATATCAAAAGCTTTGATTCAGTAGAAAGCATTGCAGACGACTTTATTTTTAGCCTCTTTGATGATTCCGATTTGTTCGACGAGGCAGAAATAATAAGCTCAATTACCTTTGAATACGTAAGCGAGCTACTAAACACACTATTTAAGGAAGAATACTATGCAATGTCCGTAGTATATCCAAATAAAGAGGAAGAATAAAATGGCAGTAATAATAAATGGAAAGGAAGTTTCAGCTTCCATAAGACAACAAATTAAGGAAGAAACACAAGGCTTCGTTGCAGAGCATGGATATGCACCTGGTCTTGCAGTTATAATTGTTGGAGAGGATCCTGCATCACAGGTTTATGTAAACAATAAGCACAAGGCTTGCATTGAGGTTGGATTCTTATCAGAGGTTTATCGTTTACCACAGGATACACAAATGCCAGAGCTTTTAGCACTTGTTGACAAGCTTAATGCTGATGAAAAAATTCACGGAATTCTTTGTCAGCTTCCTCTACCAAAGCACCTTAATGAGGAAGAGGTTATTTTAAGAATAAACCCAAATAAGGACGTTGATGCCTTTCATCCTATCAATACAGGAAAAATAATGATAGGAAATAACAATTTCGTTCCTTGCACCCCAGCGGGAGTAATGAAGCTAATAGAAAGCACAGGAACCGATATTTGTGGCAAGGAATGCGTTGTTGTTGGTAGAAGCAACATTGTAGGCAAGCCACAAGCGATGCTTTTGCTACAAAAAAACGGCACAGTAACAATTTGCCACTCTAAAACAAAAGATTTAAAATCGGTTACAAAAAGAGCAGATATTCTAGTAGTTGCAGTAGGAATTCCTAATTTTATCACTGGAGATATGATAAAAGAGGGAGCTGTTGTAATGGACGTAGGAATTAACAGAATGGCTGATGGAAAGCTTACAGGAGACGTTGATTTTGCAAGTGCTGAAAAGGTTGCTTCATATATTACACCTGTACC
>JAZQHJ010000102.1:0-1789 GCA_045540515.1 Eubacteriales bacterium | reverse complement strand
CGTTGCGCCTTTTTTTAGCTATTTTAAGGCTATTTGACGGCTTTTCCTACTTTTTCACTCTTTTCTCAGACTTATTTCTACTCGTTTTTCAGCTTAAATTCTACTTTTTCTCATCAGTAGAATTTACTTTGAAAATTTACGTATTTTTTGCAAGTAAATCTCAAAGTAAATTCCACAGTACAATTTAGAGTTGCGGGAGTTTGACAGTTGAGAAAAACGGAATGTCAAAAACAAGTATTGAATAAAGCAAAAGCACTTGATTAAATATGAATTAAGTGTTGTTTTTTGTCAAGTTTTAAATTCTTTATTGCACTACATGATTATATGTGGTATAACCCGAGTTTGCCACTTAGAGAAATCGAGTAGGAGGGAAAAGCTCCCTCCTCTCACACCACCGTACGTGCCGTTCGGCATACGGCGGTTCAATTCAAAATTGAATATGTTACGCTTTGGCGTAATAATCCGAAAGACTGACTAAGCCTCGCTTGGTCAGTTTTTCTTTGGAAATTGCTCGTGCAAGAACAGATTTTGTAGCTACAAATTGGTAATGATCCCCCCAATTGGCAACCTTGTGAGCGATCCATTTCGGCACTCCAAGCTTTAGTAGTCCCCATTCTCTTTTCCGTATGGTTTTCCACTGTTTCCAAATTATCACCCTTATTTGCGTTCTCAAATGCTCATCTATGCTTTGAAGCTTGGTTTTCATTGATCCTATGCGAAAGTAGTTTATCCACCCTCTCGCTACCGCGTTTATCTTATCGATTCGCTTAGTGAGGTCGATACTCCAATTTCTCTTGCACAGTGCTTTGAGTTTTCTTTTGAGTCTCTCTATCGAGCTTTCATGTGGTCTTGCTTTCCACCCCTCCTTGTCTTTCCAAAAGCCAAAGCCCAGATATTTAAGTTTACTTGGAGGTGTTACCTTTGTTTTGGTCGCATTTACTTTTAATCCAAGCTTTCTTTCAATCCAATTGGTTATGGAATACATTACCCTTGTTGCAGCTGCCTTGCTTTTCAACACGATTACCACATCGTCTGCGTATCTCGTAAAATTAAGCCTTCTGCGTTCAAGCTCATAGTCAAGCTCATTCAACATAATGTTGCTGAGCAATGGTGATAAATTTCCACCTTGCGGTGTGCCTATGTCCGTTGGCTCGTATTTGCCTTGGTTCATAACACCCGCTTTGAGATATTTTCGTATTAGACTTTCCGTATCTCCGTCGTGTATCACTCTCCCGACAAAACTCATCAACTTGTCTTGCGGTACGTTGTCAAAGAATTTCTCAAGGTCAATATCCACTATCCATACAAATCCGTCGTTGAATAATTCGAGCAACCTTACAATTGCCTGCTCACATCTTCGGTTCGGTCTGAAACCATAACTGTTTTCGTGAAACGATGGATCGAATATGGGTGTTAATACTTGGGTTATTGCTTGTTCAATTACTCTGTCAATTACCGTGGGGATTCCGAGTTTCCTTACTCCGCCATTCGGTTTCGGTATCTCTACTCTCAACACGGGTTGCGGTTTGTAAGTCCTCGTTCGGATCTGTTCCTTGATACCTTTCCAATTTGCTCTCATATAGGCTTCAAGCTCCTTGGTCGTAACGCCGTCTACACCGCCTGCACCTTTGTTTGCATAAACTCTTTTGTAGGCTTTTTCGATGTTTTCATTACTCAGTATCTTTTCAAGCATTTCCGACATAGTCTGTCTCCTTTCCTTTCCGCTCCCGAATACATTTTTTTTTCACCCTATGTTATTTGTGCTTCCCCTCAAATACGCTTCGGTTTC
>JAZQHJ010000101.1:0-7147 GCA_045540515.1 Eubacteriales bacterium | reverse complement strand
ATGGCTACGATCCGACTTGGTGTAACATCAGAGCTTTCTGCTGACTCACTAGGCTATGTAACAGTAAACGTATCCGAAAATCCAGTTTACGTAGTAGTAAAATAATTAAAAAGGACACAACCGTGTCCTTTTTTCTATTGTATAAAAAACAAATATGTGCTAAAATATAAAAAAGATAAATTTTAAGGAGAAAAAATGAAAAGATTACTTATTTTATCCTTAACAATATTTATAGCAATACTTTTAATAAGCTCTTGCTCAAATGAAGCATCTCAAAAAATCACTGTTGAATATATTGCAAATGAGGGCGGAAGCATTGTAGGAGAGGCAATACAGGAAAAAGAGCTTAGCAACGGAGAGGCTGTACAATTTTCAGGTGTTGAGGCAGTTGCAAATCAGGGCTATCGATTTAAAGGATGGTCCGATGGCAATATTGATGCCAAAAGAACAGATACCTTACAGCAAAGCAGTAAGCTATATGCAATATTTGAAAAAATTGAATATGTAACAGTAACCTATAAGGCAAACGAAAATGGTAAAATTTTTGGAAAGACAACACAAAAAATCGAAAAGGGACAATCCACCTCGGAGGTTGAGGCTGTTGGAAATGACGGTTATCATTTTGTTTCGTGGAGCGATGGTGTTACAGAGTCAAAAAGAACCGATTTGCCACAAGGAGATATGGAAATATTTGCAAGCTTTGAGCAAAACGGTTATGCAACAATTACCTATACCTGCACACAGGGTGGCACACTTCAAGGACTCACAGAGCAGAGTGTGCTTATAGGACAAAGCACAAGCGAAGTAATTCCAGTACCAAGCGAGGGTTACGACTTTATAGGCTGGGATGACGGCATAGAGACGGATAAAAGAACCGATATTGTAAGCGAGGCAAAAACAATAACTGCAATATTTGCAAAAAAGGAAATAACAATAGAGTATAAGGCAACCGAGGGCGGAAGCATAAGCGGAGAAGTCTTACAGGTTGTAAAGCGTGGAGAAAAGGCTCAAAGAGTAACAGCAAGAGCGCAAAACGGATATGTATTTGTTGGCTGGGACGATGGAACAAAGGGCTTCGTAAGACAGGATGTAGCATCACAGGACATAGTATATACAGCTATATTTAAGCAATCCTGTACAATTGATTTTGTATGCTTCCGTGGCTATGGCACAATAGATGGAAGAGCATCACAAAATGTTGCACTTGGAGAAAAGGCAAGTGCTGTTACTGCCGTTCCAAAGGAGGGATATACCTTCCTTGGTTGGAGCAATGGAGTAACAACCCCAGAATTACAGGTAACTGCATCGACAAGCATCGAATTAGTTGCATATTTTGCTCCAAATAGCACAGGATTGCCAGTTGTTTCAATTTCAACCGAGGCATCTGCACCAATTGTATCAAAGGACACATATGTTAACTGTACAGTGTCCTTGCTTGACACAGAAACAAACGAGAGCATAATCGGTGAATCTGCAAAAATAAAGGGCAGAGGAAATTCTACTTGGGACAAATTTGATAAAAAGCCATATAAAATAAAATTCAATTCTAAGCAAAACATTTTCGATTTTGGTAAGGGCAAGGATTGGGTTTTACTTGCCGATTATATCGACGGCTCACTAGTAAGAAATATGCTTGCATACGATGTTGCACGTCTGTTTTCTGAGCTGGGAAGCACCCCTAATTGCCAAAGCGTAGAGGTTTATTTAAATGGTGAATATAGGGGAGTATATTTACTTTGTGAGCAAATTGAGGTAAATGAGCACAGAGTCGAAATATCCGAGGACGAAACTGCTGTTGATACAGGCTATTTAGTAGAAATGGACGGCTGGACCGACACAGTACAGGTATCAGTACCAGACCACCTAAATAGTTCAAGAAAATACACTATAAAATCACCAGATAGTGAGGTTATAACAAAGGAGCAAAAGGCATTTATCCAAGCCTACTTAAAGGAGTGTATGTCTGCAATTCAAGGCACGGACTACGAAAAGGTTAAGGAGCTTATAGATGTAAAATCCTTTGCACAGGCGTATATTGTATATGAGCTCTTTAAAAATCCGGACGTTAACTATTCAAGCGTATATTTTCACAAGGACGCAAAGGGAAAGCTTATTTGTGGACCAGTTTGGGACTTTGATATGTCAATCGGAAATGTAAGCCACAAGGGTGATGGAGTCTTTGAAAGCACAAAAACGCTTTGGACAAAGGAAAAATGTCCTTGGTTTAATGCTTTACTTGATTTTGAGGAGTTTAGACTGCTTGTCGGCAGTGAGCTTGTTCAGTATAAGGACATAATCATAAGTACCCTTGCAAGCAAGTATGAATATATATTTGCACACGAGATTGCATACTGTGAAAACTTCAAAAAATGGAATGTCCTTGGTATAAACACATGGACTAATCCAGAGTATATAACAAAAATAAACACATGGCAGGGACAAGTACAATATACAGAGCAATACCTACTTGCAAGCCTTGAATACTTACTTGAATATTACCCAGTAAGCTAAATAAAAGGACACCATTTGGTGTCCTTTTGATTATTTTAAACTTTTTCTTGCATTGCATCTTTTTATATGGTTAAGTATTTTTGGCCTGTTATATCTTTGAACAACAACAAAAACCAAGTCAAATAGGGCAGAGGCAACAGATGTCAAAATGAAAACTAATGCCGAGCCAAAGGGAATAATAAAAAGAATCGGCAAAAGGCTTAAAACAGCAATAATTTCGTGCACAATTTCAGCCTGACAGGTCGCCATTGCAATTTCCTCCCAAGAGTGCTTTTTATAGGAAAAGGTATCGGGAGAATATGTAGGAATTTTTTTAGCCCAATTTCTTACCTTTAATCGTTTGTAAAGCCTAGCCTCAAAGCGCCTTTCCTTAAACCACCAAAGATTATAATCAATTTTGTTGTGGAAAATACCGTTGATAAGCGTTCCAACAAGTAAACGCATTACGAAATGATAAGAAAAAATACCAAGAGTGATACAAATAGTTAGTAAAAAGGAATATGGCATAAATAAATACCACACAAGAGCACCTAAAAATAAGGTGCAAAGCAAAATAGCACAGACCTTCATTCCTCTTGCCAAGCTACTCACCCCCAACCTTAAAATTTAAAAAGCATCAATCTGCATTTGCAATAGCAAAGCATTCTATTTTTAAGTATTATAGCACCTTTAAAAGCACTTTTCAACAATTCAAGCACACAAATTAAACCGCAATACAAAGATAAAAGGGGCAAGTGCCCCTTTTTTTATTTACCTGAATAACGGTGATAAAGCTCCTTAATTTTAAAGTATGAAGCCTTTGGATTGCGGTACTCGTCAAGCACACCCTTGTTGTTAAAGTAACGAACACGGTTAATATCCATTGATGGAGAGGTTCTAATATTGCAAAATTGCCATACATATGTTCCTCTCATATAATCTGTCTTGTGGAATAGCTCCAAGCAGTATTCAATAAGGTCTCTTTGATATTCCTCACTCCAACGAACAGAATCAAAATGAGAATGGAAGCCAGCAAGAGCAGCAGCACCGAACTCACTCATAATAACAGGCTTGCCGTACCAGCCATGCTCAATCATACGGTTTTTAAGGTCAACAATCATTTTGTCCCAATCCTTAAAGGTTCCAGTACCACCATAATTATACCAGCCGTGATAAATGTTGATACAAATAATATCATTGTAATCCATACAAACGTCATTTAATGGATGATTTGATGCATGTGTGATAAGTCTGTTTCCACCAAATTCTCTTAAATGCTCATAGTATTTCTTTGTTAAAGGAATTGTGAAATCCTTTGAGGTATCAATTTCATTATGCATACCCCAAATTACAATTGATGGGTGATTGTAATATTGATATGTCATTTCCTTGTGCATATTAAGACCACGCTCAATAATTTCATCATCCTGTAAAGCCTCCCAGCTGAATCCACAGCCCCACATAGGAATTTCACTCCACAAGAGAATACCTCTTTCATCAAGCATATCAACAAATATCTTTTGTTGAGGATAGTGTGAGCCACGAACAGTGTTACAGCCCATATCAACAATCAAATCAATGTCCTTTTTCATAAGCTTTGCAGGGAACGCAAAGCCCCAGTCAGGGTGCTCGTCGTGTCTGTTAACACCAAGGAGCTCAATTGACCTATCATTTAAAAGAATATCATTGTCCTTAACCTCAATTCTTCTAAATCCAATTTTGTCAATAAAATCATCAGTATCAGTTGAGGTAATGACAGTGTATAGATTTGGAGAATCAGTATCCCAAAGAGAAATATCCTTCATTTCTACACAAGGGGTTTTTATAGTCTTTCTTTCGTACGCATCAAGAGAAACTGTATCAGAATATAGTGTAAAATCACCAATAGTCACACAAGCCTGTGATGAAAGAGCAGAGCCACAAGCATTGTATAAGTCGATTTTTGCAGATACTGTTGCAGAGCTTAAATCAGCTGAAAGCTCATAAACAATATGATTGTTTAGAATAGAAATTCCATTTAACTCGTGAGCAAACACATCCCTTGCAATACCACCATAGTTGAACCAGTCGGTGTATCTTTGAGGAAATGATTTTTTATCAATTCTGCTATCTGCGCAAACAACAATTGTATGCTCACCACAGCTAACCTCATTTACGATGAAACTAAATGCAGTAAATGCACCGTAATGCTCACCGATTTTTTTACCGTCAAGCCAAACAGTAGAAGCGGTCATAACAGCTTCAAATTCAAGCATAATTGAGCCACCCTGTGTTATGAATTTCTTTTCATACCAGCCACAGCCCTCAAAATTTAACATACCAAGCTCATTGTTCCAAACAGAAGGAACAATAACAGTGTCGCCACTAGGTAAGCCCTTGTACCAGCCCTGCTCCACGCCAACACATTCAGCATCGGCAAGGAATTTCCAAGGACCGCTAAGCTCAATTACATTTCTTTTTAAATGAGAATTAAATAATCTTTTCATATAGCACCCCATATTTTTAAAGTTTCCTATAAAATTATAGCATATAAAAATCACAAATACAATACAAAAAGGCACCAAATGGTGCCTTTTTTTATCTTAATGGTATATCATAAACTGAAATTAAAGAAATATCATCAAGTAATTCTTTTACTGACAGGCTTGTTTTTGCAAAAACCTTATAAGGCGAGTTGTTTGCTAAATCAAAGTAGTTGTCGCTTAACACAATATCGTGATTTTTAAATGATATTTCAACATTTTTTACAAGTACGCTTGAGGACAGCTCAATGCAAATTTCGTCATCACTCTTATGTGCATTGACTTTAATATCTGGTGTTAAGAAAATAAAGTGCTTAGGCTTTACACCAAGCTCTGTGTTTCTTGAAATAAGCTCGTTGTCCTTGCTGTATAGCTCAGCATAAAAATAGCAATCACGCTTACCATCAAATAAAGCACTTGAATAGCTTTCCACATCAACAGAGGAAAGAGCAGGAGCAAAAACAGGGCTTTGAGCCTCATAGATAGGGGAAAAATCGTTTTTCATAATTCCGACCTTGATATATCCCTCAAATGGGCAAGTCGCCTCATTTGCGACATTTACAGTGATTTTTCCGTTTTCGTTAAACAAGCCAAGTGCAGTGTCCTGATAGAATTTTTTTGCAAAATAGTGAAGTGCCTTGTATCTGCCATAATAATCAACACTCGACCAAGATGCAACTGGCCAAGGGTCATTCAATTGCCAGTAGATTGAGCCCATCGTATAGCCTCTGCATCTTCTAAAATGCTCAACACCGTACTTAATAGCCTCTGCCTGATTTAGCTGTGATGCATATGCGGTCATTCTTAAATCCCTTGGAAGCTGATACCTTTCAGCAAGATAATGTAAAAGCTTGACATTTCCGTTTACGTGCTTTTGGTGGCTCTCCATAGTATAGGAAAGTATGTTCTTTTCCTCGTCGGGACAAAAGGCATCAATTGTCTTTATAGATGGCAAGCTCTCAAAGCCGTATTCTGAGCAGAAACGGAATTTGTGCTTTCTGTACTCATCAAGCTCACAATTGCCATTCCAAACATTCCAAAAATGGACATCACCACGAGTATAATCCTGTGGATTATCAAATCCTCCACCAGAGGTAGGACTCGACGGAATATAGGAAATCCAAGGCGCATGCTCCTTACAAATAGTAGGAAAAATGCTTTCATAAAGCCTTAAATAATCCTTGCGCACCAAAGGGTCATTGCCGTCTGCACATTCCCAATTGCAAATAGCCTCCTCCATTTCGTTGTTGCCACAAAGTAAGCCAAGGGAGGCATGGTGCCTTATGCGCTTAACATTATAAATTGCCTCGGAAATAAATTCCTTTTCTATATCCTCAGTTAGCCAAATGTTTGCACAAGCGACCATAAAATCCTGCCAAACAATAAGTCCATGCTTATCGCAAAGCTCATAAAAGCAATCGCAAGGATAGTAAGCGCCACCCCATACTCTTATGCAGTTAAAATTAGCAAAAATACAATCCTTAATAATCCTTTCAGTGCTTTTTTCGGTGATACGTGAGAGAAGATTATCAAGAGGAACATAGTTTGCACCCTTTGCAAATATTTTAATTCCATTCACCTTAAAGCAAAACTCTTGACCAAATTCATCATTTTCCTGACTTAACACAAGCGTACGTAAGCCGATTTTCTTTGTTATTTTGTCAATTTCCTTATCACCAATACATAAGCAAAAGGAAATATCATAAAGCTCTTGCTTGCCGTAACCATTTGGCCACCAAAGCCTTGGGCTTTTAATTGTAATTTCACCCTTGCCACCGCTTAATAAAGCTCTTTGTCCGTCTATTTCACAAAAAATGCTTGCATTCTGTGAGTCGTGCCTTGTAGTAGCACTAACCTCAAGTCTAACTGAGCCATTTTCGTGATGCTGAACAATGGAAAAATCATCGAGCCTGTCAGTATTGTAGCAACGTAACTCAACAGGACGAAAAATACCCATATTTGGTAGAGTTGGAGCCCAGTCCCAGCCAGACATATAAAATGCCTTTCTAAGGTGTGATGCTCCAAGAATGGTATCTTGATTCATATACATATGGTGGATTTTTTCCATTTTTTCAAAATAGAGTACAGGTGACTTGAAATTAAGTCTAATTTCATTTTTTTGCTTAGAGATGCTC
>JAZQHJ010000100.1:0-4884 GCA_045540515.1 Eubacteriales bacterium | reverse complement strand
CTTAAGACCGCTTGGCCTCCGACTTATGCCTATCCCCGTAAGTGCCATGGGTAGGTATTCAAACAAAATCGTTTTTTTCTTGTTACTTATACTCATTTTCGTTTTACTTCCAATTCTACTTTTTCAAGACTTGCCGGTATTTTCGTCAACACGCGTATGGTGTTGTAGCCTATTTTTGTTTCCATACCCGACAAATCCGCCATAAGCATAGTACAGCTCTTGCTGTAATCTTCTCCGTAGGCAAGACGTAGAGATACCGGGTGCCCCGATATGGGTGGGTCCTTTTCCATGGTAACTTGCATATCGCGATGCGGTTGTGATGAAAAAGACAATTTTTGACCATTAAAGTATATTTCGGGGATTTGCGAAAGCTCTTCAAACAATAATTTTAAGGTTACTTTTTTCGCACTCCTTGCGTTTTCTGCTACATATAGCCGTACTTGTCCGTCGTTTTGTATTACGCAAGGCAACTGTCTGTCTGCGTTTAAATTGCCGTAACCGATACCCCAAGGATAGCCACCCTTCCTGTCAATAACATAGATTTTATCCTGATTTTCCAAAAAATCCTTGTCATTTACACCGGTAAAATCCTCACTGCCGAACTGTGCATAATCCTCTTTTTTAGGATCCATTCCATAAAGATTCACATAGTGCGCTACCATTTCCTTTTTTCCTTGTCCTGACCAGTTAAAATACTCTACCGCATCTGCACCGCGCTTTAAATGTGAATACCAAATTCCACGCAGTGCTTCAAGTGACGGAGCAAAGTATCCGTCAACCGTATGGTAGGGGTCGTAGCAGGCGTAGAGCTGTACTTCGCTTGAAAGAGCTCTAAATTCCTCTACCTTGACGTCAAATGAACGTGAACCAAGGGTTAGACAGTCCACCAAATCCTCTTTTATCCACTTTTCCACATCCAAGCCGTCTTGATGACAACCGTCCAAGCAATCGGGTACTCGTGCGGATAGCATTATAACCCTATTTTGTTCCTTTCCGATTCTTAAAAGCTCAGTGCGCAATTCTCTCATAAATTCCGTTATGCATTTCCGGTTCTCCCATTGCTTGCCGACGGGCAAAAAGGGGGTGTGTCGTTCAAAATCAATATCCAAGCCGTCGAAATCGTATTTTTTCATCACCTCTAAGGCTACCTTTAATTTATGCTCACGAATTTCGGATACAGCCATATTGTTCATAGTAAATCCAAATGCCGGAATAAACCATTCGGGGTGTTCTTTCTTTATCGGTAACGGGTTTATATCCTCATCCACGTCCACCTCTGAAATTCTATATGTCAACCAACACTCTTTTTTTCTTCCGTGAACGTGCTTTATCCATTTATCGAAAATATCCACTCCTGCACTGCGAAAACGTGCCAAAATAGGCTTTTGACGAAGCGGTAAAATTTCACTTTCGTACACTGAATACCAATCACCCGAGTACATACCGTCAATGATTACCTTATCCACTTCATCGGGAAATGAAAAACTAAAATCAAAATAATCCTTTACGCACATATTCTGTTGCAATATCGTGCAAAAAATATCGTTTCTCAAAACAAAGTGCTTCCTTTGCTTTCTTTTATCCAAATGTGCTTGGCTTAATACGATTTTTTTCATTTTGCTTCTCCTAGGACAAACCTATAAATATTAAATTTATTATAGTATAATTTATTCAACCTGTCAATTGCTTTAAATTGATTATTGAAGATTCAATCAGCACAGGTGGTAACAACCCAATAGCTGGTATGACCGTTGCGGTTGAAGAAGGCTTCAAACAATTAAAAAAGCACAAAAACGGACACTCTGTGCCCGTTTTTTTAAATTTGAAACAAATCCTTGTCTAAATATTGAATAATACTAGCACGTGTGTTATAATTTAAAAAGCAAGAGGAGAAAGGAGCAAAAATTTATGACAGATATAATTTTTTCCTTTGATACGGAGGATTTTACCTCAAATAGAGCTGCCGACGGTATTTTGTATGAGGCAAGGCTATTTAAGGAGGAGGGAGTAAAGGGTTGCTTTCAGGTTGTAGGACTTTTGGCAAGCCAGCTTAAAAAATGGGGGCGAACCGATGTTATAGAGGCTCTTTCCTACCACGAAATAGGAACTCACACCTACGGACACACCCTGCACCCTATAATAAATGAGTACACCGATATTGAGGATTTTTACAAGGCACAAAATGAAGTAATTCGTCAAGAAAGCCTTGGAATAGAGTACATAAGGGACACCCTTGGCAAGGATACAGAAATTTATTCTGCTTGTCCACCAGGCAACCAAAAATCCTATGTTGCAATGTATGCATATCACAAAATGGGAATACCAATTTATGCGGACACCTTCTGCGACACGGAGGGTGGCACAGGAGCCTTCTATTGTAATATATTTAATGTAAATTACACCTTTGGAATGGAGTGGTTTTTGCGTGATGCAACCGAGGAACAGATAAAAAATGAGCTAGACAAGCTTGCAAAGCGAGAAAGAGCAGTAATCTATACTCACCCAAATATGATAATTAAATCCGATTTTTGGGACGCAGTAAACTATCACAAGGAAAACCTTGTTCCATTTGGTGAGTGGATTGAGCCACAGGATTTACCACAGGAGATAACCCAAAAGGTGCTTGACAATATGCGTTTGCTTATCCGCTTAATCAAGGCTGACCCACGATTTAGAATTACAACCTATTCCGAGCTTGCAAGGGAGTTGAAGAATGACAAGGAAAGAATAGTTCAGCAAACCGATATTCCAAAGCTTTATGATAGTATAAAAAAAG
The DNA here is from genome assembly GCA_045540515.1 of Eubacteriales bacterium. GTDB lineage: Bacteria > Bacillota > Clostridia > Oscillospirales > CAG-272 > RGIG2000. The sequence continues at coordinate 2,108 of JAZQHJ010000100.1, read as the reverse complement.
AGTTGTTTCCTGTTCAAACGCCAATGTCATTATCACTTGCTGATATGATGCTTGCATGCCGTGATTTTTTAAATGGCAAAAATGAGCATATTTGCGGGGACGTGTACGGATTTTTATCAAAGCCATATGAGATAGAAAAGAGCATAACAGTATCAGCAGAGGACATAATTATTGCCTCTGACCAAATTAAGGACAACGAATTTTTACCCGAAAAAATAAGGGTAGGAGAGGAATATATCGGTCCCGCCGACTGGCTCTTTGGCGCTATGGAGGTTATTTTAGGCGCTATCAGTGTCGAGATTTCACCAAAGCCACAGCTTCCAAGCCTTGATTGTATGCCAGAGGTAAGGGATAGTAGCTTTAAGGGAACATGGCAGCATAGCGATAGCTTTGAGGACAAATACCTTTCCGACCGACTACGCTATCAGTCATGGACAATGCGATTTAGAGAATCAAGCAAAAGGGTTAACCCATAACTGTATATAAAAAATAAGAGAGAACAAATCGGCTTGTAGCTGAAATGTCCTCTCTTTTTATATTTGAGTATTTTAGAATATTACTAGTTTTTTGCATAATAGAAATGCTTGGCATAAAACAGCACTACTAAAAGGTTAATGCTTTGTCACTGTGAGCCTTTGCTTTTTTCAACACTTGCGTTTTCAAATTCCCTTAATTCCTTTAAAATATTTTCTGGTCTGTGGGCATCAATTCTTGAATACCTGCCCCTTGCACCAATTTTTATCATTTTACCAACGTGAAAATATCCAAGAAAGGCAAATGGTACATGGGTAACAATATCATCAATGTTTCGTATCACTGTAAAATTGCTCCAAATTTTTCTTGCCCTATTTCTAAAAGGTCCCCAAAGAACCCTGGGACACCCAAAGCCAAAGCCGAAAAGAGAGGACCTTATATCGCTTCGCAATTCATACGCAAGCTCATAGCATAAAACCGCAAGCGCTGCCCCGTGGGAAAAGCCAATTATGTAAATTGATTTATATTTTCTATTTTCTATAAATCTCAAAACCTCGTTTTTTACACTGGTCCAAACCCGTAAAAATCCACGATGATAGCAATTAAATCCATTACACCTAACAGGAAAATCTAGGTTGTTTTTCCAGTCTAAGCACCCATTTGAGCCCTCAAAATAAACGTATAAGTCATTGCCAATTATGTCTATTGCATAGCTAGCATCATTTTCAATGGTTGTGTATTCAATATTTAAGCATCTTAAAAACAAGCTTGATAGCATCATACTAGCATAATATGCACAATACTTTACTTTGATAAAGAAATTGTTAGTTTACAAATAATATTCATTTTCGACTTTTGTCTTTATTCATCGACAAAAATTTTGAGAATTGAAAAGCTTATTCAAATTCGTTAGTTAACTAAAAGATTTTATGCAACTTGCACAATTTGCGAAATATTTGACAAATCAACAATTAAAAGTTGGAAAATTTTAAAAAACGTGGAAAACTCCGTGGAAAACGTGCATAACTCCAAGCAAATCGGTGAGATTATCAACTTTTCCACGGTTTTAGGGCGTGGAAAAGTGGGTAAAAACGTGGGAAATTATTCAATTGCCTAAAATGAAGCGTGTAGAATTTTAAAAAAAGTGAAAAAAGCTCTTGACAAAAAATATTCATTTTTGAGTGAATAAATGAATAAAAAATATTCAATATGCACAAAAAATCAGACAATTCTTGATAGCATAAGGAAGCTCCCAAAAAGAATTACCACGGAATAGATTAAGGACTCAATCATATTCTTAAAATTGTAAAGCAGTGCATTTGCAGGTATAGTCAAATAAGCATCAACCTGAGTTTTTAGAGCAACAAATGACGCCACAAAAACAAGCATAAAAAGAAGCTTGATTATGTTAAAAATATGTAATCGAATTTTATTCAAGAAAATCCCTCCCTTGTCAACAATAATTTTATCATTTGTAAATACTATAATCAAGCGGTAATATATTCCAAATAGTGCAGTAAATAGCTTATTTATAACCTTGCTTAACAGAATTTTTATTTTTTAAAAATGATGTAAAAAAATAATATAATTTGTCGAAAATCTCTATATAATAAGCTTAGAGATGATTTTAATAG
>JAZQHJ010000099.1:0-6853 GCA_045540515.1 Eubacteriales bacterium | reverse complement strand
TGATTACAGGTGACCATAAGGATACAGCTGTTGCCATAGCAATGCAGTTGGGAATTATTCAAAGTGCAGAAGAAGCAATAACTGGAACAGATCTTGATCAAATTTCTGATGAAGAATTTGAAATAGCAGTTGAAAAATATTCAGTTTATGCAAGAGTACAGCCAGAGCATAAAACAAGGATTGTAAACGCATGGCGTAAGAAGGGCAAAATAACAGCTATGACAGGCGACGGTGTAAACGATGCACCATCTATTAAAAATGCCGATATCGGTGTTGGTATGGGTATTACTGGAACAGATGTAACAAAAAATGTTGCAGACATGATACTAGCAGATGACAATTTTGCGACAATTGTTTCTGCGGTTGGTGAAGGTAGAAGAATTTATGACAATATAAGAAAAGCAATTCAGTTTTTACTTGCATCAAATTTATCAGAGGTTTTCACAATATTTATTGCGACGCTGTTTATGATAGGCACAGGGCACGTTTTTGGAGCTGTTCATCTATTATTCATTAATTTAATCACAGACTGTCTTCCAGCGCTTTCTTTGGGCATGGAAAGGCCTGAAAACGATATAATGCAAAGAGCACCACGTGATCCTAAAGAAAACATTTTTGCAAGAGGGCTTGGCTTTGGAGTAGTGTATCAAGGAATTTTAGTTGCTTTATTGACTTTGATTTCATATTCACTCGGTTATTATGTAATAGACCAAGGAAACGGAGTCCTTGCAACAACAATGGCGTTTGTAACATTGTCCATGGCTGAGGTGTTCCATTCGTTTAATATGCGTTCATTAGAAGGTTCAATATTTAAACTAGAATATCAAAACAAATGGTTATGGGGTGCGGGAGCAATTTCTTGTATGCTCACAACATTACTTGTTACTATTGAACCAATAGCAAATGTATTTTCTTTAGAAAAGCTTGATATAGGAAATTATTCACTTGCTCTTGCGATTGCTTTCTGTGTAATACCTATTGTTGAAATTGTTAAGCTTATCGTAAGAAGAGTCAAAAACAAAAAATAATAATAAAAAAACGGCGAGGAATCGCCGTTTTTTTACTAGACAAAAATATATTTTTATGTTAAACTTATAAAAAAGCAGAAAAGAGAGAAAAATGAAAACTAAATATATTCTATTTGATCTTGACGCCACACTTTTGCCAATGGATCAGGATGCATTTTTAAAAGCATATTTTTCATCACTTATTAAGTATCTAGCACCACTCGGCTTTGAACCTCAAAAGCTTTATGAGTCAATATGGAATAGTATAATGACGGTTGTCGCAAACAACGGAGAAAGCACGAACGAAGAGAGGTTTTGGCAAGAAATGTCTAGGTGCTATGGAGATAATATAAGAGACAGCGAACCCTTTTATAATGATTATTACTTAACGCATTTTGATAAAAACAAAGAAGTATGTGGTTATAACGAAAATTCTAATATAGTAATAAAAAAAGCGAAAGAAAAGGGCTTTAAAATCATACTTGCGACAAATCCTGTTTTTCCTAGAATAGCAACGGAGGCTCGTATTCGTTGGGCTGGTGTAGATAAAAATGATTTTATTCATATTACTACTTACGAAAATAGTCATTATTGTAAGCCGAACCCTGAATATTATAAGGAAATTTTAAACATCATAGGAGCAACGCCAGAAGAGTGTCTTATGGTTGGAAATGATGCAACGGAAGACATGGTAGCATCCACCATAGGAATGAAGGTGTTTTTGTTGACCGATTGCCTTATAAACACAAAAAACGTAGATATTTCTGTATATCCTAATGGAAGCTTTAAAGAACTATTAACTTATATAGAAAGCATGAATTGAAGCCGATTTTTATCGGCTTTTCAAAAAAGTACCGAATAGTTAAATTCTATTGAATTATTTTTAAAAAGGTGTAAAATAAAGACATAAGGAGGAAAAACAATGAAATGCACAGTCAAAATAGATAAAAGTAGAGAAGAAGAGATTTTAATTTATGCTCATGAAAAAAATAGCTTGATTGAAGAAATAGAGGAGCTAGTTTTAACAAAATCACTTGAACTCATTGGCTATAAGGAAAAAGAGATAATTAAGATTTTACCAACAGATGTATATTGCTTTAACGTGGAAAATAATAAGATTTATGCAGTACTAAAAAATGAAAAGCTACAGTTAAAGCAGAGATTATATGAGATTGAGGAACTACTAGATGAAACATTTGTAAAAATAAATCAATCTTGTATAGTAAACACTAAAAAAATTGAGAGATTTGATGCTTCTTTTACAGGGTCTTTACTTGTAATCCTTAAAAATGGCTATAAGGATTATGTTTCAAGAAGACAATTAAAAATAGTTAAAGAAAGGATAGGTTTTAAAAAATGAAAAAACAAATAAAAACATTTATTCAAAGAGGCTTGCTTTTTGGTGGTTTTGGACCAATTATTGCTGGAATTGTATATTTTATAATTTCTCTTTCAGTTGACAATTTTATACTAACTGGCTCAGAGGTGCTTTTAGCAATAATATCAACATATATTTTGGCTTTTGTTCAGGCGGGAGCAAGTATATTTAATCAAATCGAAGGCTGGGGAATTGCAAAATCATTATTGTGTCATCTTTCAACTATATATATAGCATATGTGCTTTGTTATATTATAAATTCATGGATACCATTTGATTGGGTGGTTATTTTAATATTCACAGCAATTTTTGTAGTAACTTATCTGGTAATTTGGTTAATAGTGTATCTATCTGTAAAAACTACAAGTAAAGAAATAAATAAAACCTTAAATAACTAATAAAAGTCCCATTTATGGGACTTTTTATTTTGTTAAATATTTAAATTATCATTTGCAGGGTTATCAAGGACTTTGCCATTTTCATCAAACCTTGATCCGTGGCAAGAGCAGTCCCAAGAATGCTCATATTTGTTCCATTTTAAAGCACATCCTAAATGAGGACATCTCTTTTTTCCAAAAGATAGCCAACCAGCAATTGCTTCAAAAGTATTCAAGGCAAGTTGAGAATGAAAAATACTTCTTGAAGGAGAAAAAATATGGCTATATTTATTTTCTTTTTTTAAGATTTTATCGCATAGTATTTTAGAAGCAATCATTGATGATGTCATTCCCCATTTATTAAACCCCGTGGCTACATATAAATTTGGTGTGGAAGCTGAATAGTTGCCAATGTATGGGATGTCATCTAGGGTAATGCAATCCTGTGCTGCCCACTTGCATTTAATAGTTGCTTTTGGAAAATGTTTTTTTACAAAATCCTCTAACTCTAAATACCCAGCACCCTTTTTACCGGTTCTGTGTCCTCCACCACCTAAAAGAAGCATATTTTTGTATGTTCTAAATGACAAGCCCGATTTTGAATTATCCACATACATCCCGTCAAACAATGGACCATTTTCAAGACCTAAAACGTATGAACGATGCTGATACATTTTTAAAAAATATCCTCCGTGCTTATTGATAAAAGGGAAGTGCGTTGTAACAATAATCTTGTTTGCGTTTATTTTAAATTTGTCATTGACAATAGCTGTGTTGCCAAGCATTTGGCTTACATGGCTGTTTTCATATATATTTAAGTCTTTTGAAATATTAGAAATAAATTTTAAAGGGTTAAAGCTTGCTTGATTTTCAAATTTAATAGCTCCACTAACATAAAGAGGTAACGGTATCTCTTTACATAATTTTGCATCATATCCAATTCTTTTAAGAGCTATTAACTCCTTGTTCAATATATTTTTGTTGTCCATGGTATAAACGTAATTATCTCTTTGCTCAAAATCACAATCAAAGCTCATACAAAGCCTTTTATAATCATCAATTGAGGCTTCATTAGCCTCTAGGTACAATTTTGCAGTATTTATACCATATTTTTCGATAATTTTATGATATATAAAGCCATGCTGTGAGGTTATTTTTGCCGTAGTGTTCGCCGTGGTTTTGTTGCAAATTTTTTTACTTTCTAAAAGAGCATATTTCACTCCTTCCTTTTCTAAAAAATAAGCACACAAAATTCCGCAAAGCCCACCACCGATAATTAAAACATCAATATTAAAATCCTTTTTTACTGCATCGAAATTTGGTAAGCTAATACTATTTTTCCAAATAGAACTCAAAAAATCACCACCATTCAACAATAGTGTTACCAAATACAGCAAAAAAATGTTTATAATTTATTTTGATAATAAATTGGGAGCAAACAAAAATTGCTCCCTTTTCTATTGGTGGGTGATTTTTACCCCACCAATCTATTGACAATTTATTATAAGAGAGGTAAAATAAAATTGTCCGACTTTAAAGAGAGTGAACACCCAAGAGATACAGACGGAAAATTTACTGTAAAAGGTAAATCAAATAATAGGTTTATACAATGGATTAAAAATCAAAGAAAAAGGCTTAAAGAAAAACTAAGCGAAAACCTTAATAAACCAATAACTAAAATTACTGATGAAGCTATCGAAAAAACAAAGACACATCAAATAGACGGTTATACACAAGAACAATGCAAATACATAGCAGAGCAACACAAGGAATTGTTAAGATATGCAAGAGACAATAACGATAACAAAGAGGTTGCATTTGTTTTTAGGCAAGGATTAAAAGAAAAAGAAATACTATTAGGAACTGATATAGAAATACCTTTTCCACCGAACATACAAAATATGGGTAAAAGCCTATTTGTTATGCACAATCATCCTAGAAATAGTAGTTATTCTATTTATGATATAAACGAGTTTGTGAAAAATAATAGTATAAAAACATTATCAATTGCAAAAAACAACGGAGAAATAGAAATATTGACAAAAACAAAAAAATATGATAGTATCAAAATGTATGTATTCATTGGTAGGTTGAAAAACGAGATACAAAAAGGAAAAAATCAAGCTGATACAATACGCAAAATATTAAATAAGGCAATGAGAGAGGGAATGCTGATATGGAGCAAATAAAGCACGGATTAGATTTATCGGATAATTTGGCATTTGAAGAAATAGATGCTATGATTAAAGAGTTAGGAATAACGCAAGAGCAAATTGATGCTATTGACTTAGAAGATTAAATAACAAAAAGGACATCTAACAATAGGTGTCCTTTTCTATATGCTAACAAAGGTATAAATCAAGAATAGCAAGCCTTGATTAAGTATGTTCAATTCATACTGTTAGCACCAAGAACTTGTTTCATTTCCAAAATTTCCAAAAAACTATGTAGTGGAGTTTTCCTGTAAAGGTTTATATACTACAAATTCACTTAATATTATATAGGGCACTTAAAACGGTGTCCTTTTTTGAGTTAGTAAAATTAGAAGCAATGATTGAATTAAAAAATCCAAGGAAAATCCTTGGATTGTGTGGTGCAGGCGATGAGACTTGAACTCACAAGAATCGCTTCATTGGCTTCTGAGACCAACGCGTATGCCAATTCCGCCACGCCTGCATATGTAACGCCTGAATCTAAATAATTCAGGCATTATTTTTATTAAATTTTTGATTATATGCAACCTTGCATTTTTGAATTGAGCTAATTGCCTCATCGCGACCAGCAATCCTGTCAACACGAGTTTCCTTGTTTTCAAGATACTTGTAAATTTCAAAAAAGTGTTTTATTTCTTGAAACTGATGCTGAGGAAGCTCGGAAACATCCTTGTAATTGTTTAAAAATGGGTCATTTATAGGAATAGCAATAATTTTTTCATCCTCTTCATTTTCGTCAATCATTGTAATTAATCCAATAGGATAACATTCAAGAATAGTTAAAGGCTCAAGAGTTTCTTGGCAGAGAACTAGCACATCAAGAGGGTCTCCATCCTCAGAAAGAGTACGAGGAATAAAACCATAGTTCGCGGGATAATGAGTAGAAGTATACAAAATCCTGTCAAGACGAAGCATGCCACTATCCTTGTCAAGCTCGTATTTGTTTTTGCTTCCCTTTGGAATTTCTATTACAGATATAAAGTTGTCTATTTGTATTCGTTCTTCTTTAAAATCATGCCAAGGATTCATTTAATCACCTCTTAAAGTTATATGAATATTATACAATATTATTTTTTGTATGTCAATCTACACATTTAAATATTTCGTTTTAAGAAAGCTTTTTTCTGAGTGCCTCATAGATTTTCTTTTCTTCACGTGAAATTTTTACTTGTGTTAGCCCTAAAAATTCAGCAGTTGCTTGCTGTGACATTTCTTGTAAATATCTTAAAGCAATAATTTGACGCCATAATGAAGGTAGAGAAGAAATAGCTTGTGTCAAAGCAATATGGTCAATTCTTTTATCAATTTCATTTGAATCAGAGCTGATTATTTTTTCAAGAGTAAATGACTCATCGTCGCCATCAATTGAAGCGTAAAGCGAGCTCACAGTAGAAGTAGCATCAATAGCAACGGCAGCCTCCTCAATACTAAGTCCGCAACGCTTTGCCAATGCTTCGATCTTGGGTTCATCTCCGTATTCTGCAATATATTTTTCTCGTTCTTTCATAAGTAATGCACCCTGCTGCTTATAAAGTCGACTAACCTTAATTAGTCCATCATCACGTATAAATCGACGAATTTCTCCTATAATTAAAGGCACAGCATAGGTAGAAAAAGCAGTTCCTTTACTAAAATCGAAGCTACGAATAGCCTTTAACATTCCAATAGAACCTATTTGAATTAAATCATCATATTCAACGCCTCTGTCTTTAAATTTTATAGCAATTGATCTAACTAGTCCTAGATTGATTTCCATCAATTCAGCGGTTGCTTCCTCATCACCGCAAACCGCTTTTTTAAGTAAAGTTTGGTTTTTTACAAAATCCATATGCTTAACTGAGTTTCTTTGTCATAAGAACAAGTCGGAGGCCAAGCGGT
>JAZQHJ010000098.1:0-5930 GCA_045540515.1 Eubacteriales bacterium | reverse complement strand
ATCAGCGCAGCTGCTGGTGAGGAGAATGCAGACCTAACAGACATGGGAACAGAAGAATGGATTGAAACACTCCCATACGAGTTCACACTTGAAGCAGGCGAGTCAATCACATTCCTTGTTTGCACATCAGCAAATGTTATGACAACAACTGAGGACACAATTGACCTCGTTATTGCAAAGAAATAATCTAAGGAAAACATTCCAAAAAAATAAAAAAGAGCCACTCCAATCGGAGTGGTCCTTTTTTTATTCTATCATCATTCCACTAAGTGCAGAAATTGTGTATTTCTTGCCCTTGATTGTAAAATCAATAGCTCTGTTTTCTGGATTTATAACAATGTAAGCACTCTTGCCGTTTTCATTAACCCACGATGAGCAAAGCAGACAAGGAAGCGTAATTTCCTTTCGTCCCCTTGTCATAGGAATTGTAATTTCATCACAGCAAAAATCGTAGTCAGAGCTCATTTTTCCATTATATAAATATTTTTTTGCCCCAGAATTATAAAATTCCACAAGGTTTTTAATAAACACAAGCGCAAGCTCCATATCTGGACCCTTTTCAAGCTCCTGTGTCCCCCAGTGTGACATAAGACCGCCCCTTGGATTTAATATAAGCGTCATAAAGTCACCAACAGAGAAGGAATAGCCAATTCGATAGCGAAGAGTATCAACGCTTGGCTCAAACGGACAGCCACACTGATTGCCCATAAAATTCCTTACATACTCGTGATATAAATAAGCATAAACAGGAACAGGAGTGCCAAACGGATAGTTTAGCTCAAACCTGTTATCACTCATTAAAAGATTGCCAATAAATGGCTCGGATGAAGCACTCTCACAGCCAAAAAGCATATTTGGAGCCCTTTTATTCCATTCATCAAGCAAGCCTTGCATACCCGTTGTCATCCATTTTCCTGGCATAGGTGGATGATTATGCCCTCTTGCATAGCACAAGTATTGCCCACCACCATGGTTTTGGTCAAGTATTTGTGCATAGTCAATTCCACTTTCAAAGACAGGGGCATACGCCTCGTCTAAAATTTCTCTACCACGACTTGAAATAGGACAAATGTCATAGCCATAGCGCTGATAAGGAGTGCAGGTGATTCCAAGCTCGGGCTTATTTTGTGGAGAATGACACACACCAGTAAGCACATTGTCAGACTCTATTTTTTCTTCACAATTGTAGCTATCAATAAGTGTGCTTTGCTTGGTATATCCAAAGCCAGAGCAATAAACTCCAATCAAATCGCCGTTTTTATGTAGCACATCTCTGAATTTGTTAAATTCCGATACTCCACCAAATGGTGGCCAAACATAAGGAGGAGCCCAAGGGGCAGTACCCTCCCAGTGCATCAGCAAGGCCATAATTTGAGTGCTTGTTGCTTCCTTTATTTTATTTAAAATAGGCAACGCATTTGTATATGGAAATAACGCATTTGGCTCCATTTTATCCATATCGTGAACCCCACGCACAGGATAGGTAACTATTAGTGGTGAGCCCTCATACCACGCAGGGAGTGTACGATTTTGACCTATTTTAGTTAAATTAAATGGTAAATTTTCTTCAAGCCACTTCCTGTAAATCTCACAAGCAGACCTCCAATCAGCACCGCAAGCACGCCAGCAAATATGATAATCGGTTGCAAAGTCAGAGCCAAAATCAGTACCCGAGTAAAGACGCATTTGTAAGCAAATTCCGCTTTCATAAGGATAAAAGTCAACACCCTTTAAGGAACGTATGCTATCGTGTGCACCGATATAAAGTCCAACATCATCAAAAAGATAAGCTAAAAACTGTGAGCACACCTTATTAGGAAAGGTAAAATATGCTCCCGACGACGGGAATTCAGGCTCATATCTTGGCAAAAGACTTTCATTCGTCAAAAGAATACCCTCATCATAAGGGAAAAGAATAGAACCACCGCTAGGGCAATTGTCCCTTAATCTGGGTAAGCACGCTTTTGGAAGCTCAATCCATTCAAGCGCATAATTATTTGGCACATAAGAAACAGACACCCGCCAATCAATTCCCTCACAGGCTGTATAAATAACCCTTACACAAAGAGAAGAAAAATCATTTTCAAACCCACAAAAATCAATAAAACCGTCACCCACGTGTACGTTTTTTGCATCGGATGAGCTGATTTTATAGGAGTCCCCGTTTAAATTACGAAGCCTTACAACAAAAATAGGACTTTCACAGGCGCAAAGCTCCCTATCACCAATTTTTATTGATACAAGATAACCACCCTTTTCATCAATTAAAGCCTCAATTTTCTTCGAAACAATCCTTATCATTTGATTAACCTCTTTTGATATTAACTAACTAAAATAATTATAGCATTACAAAATCATACTGTCAATTAAATAACAAAAAAAGCCTTGCCAAAGCAAGACTTTTTACTATATTATTTAACAACTGCCGAGTGGGGCATTTTGAACTTTCCTGTATATGCCGCAAGTAAGAAATAATAGTTATCTGCAAGATAATTATAACCACAGGGTACACCATTTTTAGTACGCCAGTCAACACTACAAACATAACCAGGCATAAGTCCAGAGTGTGTAAACAGATTTTCGTAGGTATTTAAAATAGCCTTAAAAATCTCGTCCGCCTCTCTTTCAAGACCAACCTTATACATGGAGGTTAGGAAGTGGAAGCCGTTCATACCGCTAAGACCACCATTTTCATACTGTCCCCAGTCACTCATGCAGGGCCAGTCAATGGTATCAGCAGGTGCAATAGGCTTAACATTTCCAGGAATACCAAAGCGAAGGTCGCCATAGCCCTCCTTCTTCATTTCATCAAGAAGTAAAAGTAGCATACGCTTGCCCTCCTCCTTTGGAATAAGTCCCTCATCAATTCCCATTGAAACTGCAAAGGTGAACATATAGTCGTGATGCTTTCCATTACGGCTTATCCAACCGGACATAAGGGTGCTTTCCTTGTTATAGAATGTGTCAAAGAAGCATTTATCAAATTTTTCTAGCTGCTTTATGTATTTTTCTGCCTTCTTTTTTTGGTTAAGAGAGCACAAAAGCTCAGAAAGCTCACGAAGCGCACGGTGACAAAGATAGTTAAAATAAATATCCTTATGACCAAAGGCAATATTGTCCCACCAGTTGCATTGCTGTCCAAATTCTGCTGGCTGGAACATATAGTCACCAGGGAAAGCAACCTCAAAAATTCCGTCCCCGTCAGTATCAAGACTCATAAGGAAATCAGCCGCCTTAATTGCATAAGGAACAAGCTTTTTTGCAAAAGGCATATTCCAGTGTGAAATACCTGCAACGGAAATAATAGCACCAGGAGTTGAATCAACTGCACAGCCGTAGCCTCTTTCCTTTTCTTTTCCAAAAAAGCTAACGCTAACCTCACCGTCGTATGCCTGTGATTCCTTAAAGCTTCTTTCAATCTGCTTTTCAAAGGTACGACGAATTATCCTAAACTGCTCGCAGTCATCATTCATAACCTGCAAAAGGTCGGACTTCAGATGAACACTCAAATGCGCAGTGCCGTGGAAATAAATATTATCTCCCATATCAAAAAGCTCTCTGTTAAGAGCAAAGGAATTTAGCCAGTTACGTCTTAATCCATTAAAAAAGTCATTTTCCTGCTCTGGGAAGCTGGGATAGCACTCGTCAAGAACCTTAAAGGTAAGCTCCACCTTACCCAGTGGATTCTTTGACTTGAATGTAAGGAATGACGTTCCAAAGTGAAGCGAGTGCATTCTGTTATGGTTAAAGCTATAATTCTTAAAGCCAAGGTCAAGACCTGTTAAATCCGTTGAAGTCTGAAGCTCCTCAACACAATAAACGTCCTCTGATGACGCAGAAATTTCAAGTCTGCCAAAATCAGGGAAGTGAATAATAAGAGGCAAGGAAAATTCAGTTTTAAAAAGAGTCGAGGGATTTCTGCTCTTTAATTTTTTAGGACTCTTTTTTGTCCAAATAGTAGGAGGAGCAGTTTTAATAGAAAGATTCATTGAAAAAATATCCTTGCTATTTACTCCGTCAAAGCTCCATATAATGCTTTTGTCATTTGGAAATTCTGCTGTATAGCCGTTTCCACTTTCACCCTTAAATGTAAATGAGCTATCTGTAATATCGCAAAATGTAGGATTAGCCTTTTTAAAGGCAATAGCATTTGCACCCTTGCTAGGAAGCAAAAGATTAAAGGTCGTGTGCCTGTCTCTTATACGTCCACCTGACTCAATACCCAAAAAGGCAAGAGCACCTGTTTGCTTGTTAAATGTAGCAGAAAGAAAGCTACTGTCAAAGGATGCATATTTTTCGTGCTTGTTTTCTATCATACCATACTCCTTAGAAAACTATTATAGTAACTATCTCTATTATAATACAAATAATTTTACAATACAATTGCATTTTTTATCAAAATATATTGTATTTTCAATCAGCCTTGCACCAAGAGAAGAGAAAATGCAACCAAAAGCTTACCAAACCGATAAAAAATCAAAAAATCAAAAATTACCAAACCAAAAAACAAAGCTGTGATGAGCAAAGAAAAAAGCCTTGAAAACGCTAAGCTTTCAAGGCTTTTTGGTCGCAATGAGCCAACCCCAGTTGAACTCCATTGCAAAAGTGCAATAAACCCTTATGGCAAAAGGAGTTTTGGGACTTTTGAAAACGGTTGATTTTTTGCCAAAAATGTAAAATTATTTGCTAAAAAACAGTAAAAATATTTTGCTCATTTACATTGTGTCGCATTTTTAAGACAGGTGAAAATTGACAAGAGAACGGTTGCTTGCTATAATTTTATTGTTCAAACAAAATAAAGCTTTTAAATTTTCAAAAAAAGCAATTCTGAAATATGCTTGACGTAATTTAGTAACAAATTGTTAATATTTTTCAGATATAGTAAAGAAAAAGGAGGCTGAATATGAGCACAAAAAACAGAGTTTTTTCAAATAAAATTTCTCTTGTCGAATATGAAGGTAAATATGGCTTAAATAATGAGAATAATGTAGTTTTATATCCTGTTTATGACTCAATATGTGAGCTTGATAACTTTGATTTTATAATCGAGCAGGATGGCAAATTCGGATATGCTGATTATAATGAGCAAGGCGAAAGAGAGTTGCTTTTGCCACTCTATGATGTTATAATAAAAAAGGAGCATGGGCTTTCTCTAATGAAGCGAACCGAACAAGGAAAAGAGTATTTTTGGTATGACATCAAAAATCACACCTTGCACCCTAACATGATGCACATTCGTTCATTTAGAGAGTACGATTTATTTGTTTCTACAAAAAAATGTGACCATAAAAAGCCCCCATTCCTTAAAAAATGGGGAGAGAATATTTATCTTGAAATACCATTTGATGCTAATGTAGATATTCTTTACGAAATACCCTGTGGCTCTCTTTCGTTTTTCGTTGTTAACGAGGAAATTGATAACGAAAAGTACGAATGTTGCTTTTTGATAACAAAAAATGACGGATGCTATACATTTACAGCGTCAAAAAGCAATCTTGAAGAATTATATAAGACAATACCCACTTTAATGGAGGACATAAAATGCAACTCGAAAATACTATGGCTTTTGCCAAAACAGAAATAATTTGTCACGGTGCAAGAGCAACAAGAATCGGTGAAAGGCTTTTGCACAAAGTATGGAAATACCTACAAAGCACCGATTTTGTCAAGGGTAATATAAGCGAAAACGAAAGGAAAGAAATGTTTCATTCAATTTCCTTAAAAGGCATTATTTCGTATCCTGATGATATTGCAAATTTAGACACAGAGTGTGACATTATTTATCAAATCATTACAGATGATGACAGTCGGCTTGAAGAAAAACTAACCTTAGCCGAGAATTCAAACGGAATACCGTGTATTGTATTTGTAATTGGAGAAAAAAAGGATGAAATAGCAAACAATGCATATATAAATGTGGAAGAAAATGA
>JAZQHJ010000097.1:0-5956 GCA_045540515.1 Eubacteriales bacterium | reverse complement strand
GCAAGACCAAAACATGACCGAGCAAGAAAAGCAAGAGGCTATGGATAAGGTTGAGCAAGAGGCTCAGGATAAGGAAGAGCAAGTAAAGCAAGAGGCTCAGGATAAGCAAGACCAAGTTCAAGAGGATATGAAGGAAAGCATCGACCAGGCTATTGAGGACAACAAGACAGACCTTGAGGAGTCACTTGAAAACTTCAAGGACAATCTTGAAAAGGTTGAGGATAAGCTTGACGATATGCAACAGGCTCAGGACAAGATTGACAAAATCGAGGACGACCTTCAAAACGAGCTTGACAAGATTGAGCAAGACAGTAGCTTAACAGACGAAGAAAAAGAGCAACAAATGCAAGAGGCCATTGACAAGGCTGAGCAGGAGCTCGAAAAGGCTGAGCAAGAAAAGCAAGAGGCTGATAAAACTCTTGATGAAACAATGGATCAAGCCAAGGAAGAAATTGGCAACGCAACTGAGGAAAACAGAGTAAACCAAGAAAAGCAAGACGTTCTTGACCAAAAGCAAGAGGACCTAGTTGGCGAGGAGCAAAAGAACATCGACGACGCAATTAAGGACGCAGAGGAAAAGAATGA
This sequence comes from Eubacteriales bacterium, assembly GCA_045540515.1. Lineage (GTDB taxonomy): Bacteria > Bacillota > Clostridia > Oscillospirales > CAG-272 > RGIG2000. The sequence goes on along the minus strand of JAZQHJ010000097.1, from coordinate 5,371 downwards.
GCAATCAGATCAAGACCAAAGCCAAAAGGATGAGAACCAAGAAATCATCGACGACTTAAAGGATCAGCTTGATAAGATTGAGCAAGACAAGCAAGAACAGCTTGACAAAATCGAAAACGACAAGAATATGACCGAGCAAGAAAAGCAAGAGGCTATGGATAAGGTAGAGCAGGATGCTACCGATAAGAAAGAGGATGCTGTAAAGGATGCTCAGGACAAATTCGAGGAAAACGCAAAGCAGGAGCAAGAGGACAGAGAAGAAATTGCAGACAATATGCAACAGGCTACTGACAAGAGCGATGCTAGCGAAGAAGTAAAGGAAAATATGAAGGACCTCGCTGATGCAATCGAAAATGGCGACAAGGACAAAATCAACGAAACCCTTGACAAGATTGAAGAGGACCTAAAAAATTCAACAGACCAAGCTAAGGACTCACAGGATATGGCAGATATTCTTGATGAGGCACTTAAGGATTCACCAGACTCCGATATGAAGGATGCACTTGAGGACTTTAAGCAAGACCTTGAAAATGTTGCTGATAAGGCAGAGAGTGATGCTTCACAAGAGGAAGTAAATGAGTCAATTGAAAACGCAGTTGACAATGCAAAGGAAAATATCGACAACGCACTTGAGGATGAAAAGACAGCCGAGGACATTGCAGGCTCACTTGATGACCTTCGTGACCAGCTTGTTGGCGAAACAAACAAAGAGCTTGGCGATATGATGGAAGACCTTGAAAACAAGCTTGAAGAAAGCAAGGACAAGGTAAGCAGTGATGCTTATGACAAGATGGAAGATATCGTAAATGACTTAAAGCAAGACATTAGCGATATGCAAAAGGATCCAAACACATCTGACACAGAGTATGCAGGTAAGATCGAGGAGGCTATGGGCAAGCTTGATGAAATCATCGAGTCAGAGCAAAACAAGAACGATCAAACTGCCGAGGATCTTGAATCCTCAACCGAGGAAAATACAGGCAACTCCGAAATGGATGAACAGCTCAAGGACCAAATGGGCAACATAAGCGATGCAATCCAAAACGGAAGCAAGGAAGAAATCAGTGATGCATTCGATGACCTCCAAGACTGGATGAACGGACTTGACGATGAGCAAAAGGCTGAGGCTTATGATAAGATAGGCGATATCTTCAATGATACAGCAAATAAGCAAGAGCAAAATGGCAATCAAGAGATGTCCGATGCATTTAAGGATGCAGCAAACGAAATGTGGGATGCATCTGACAAGGCTGAATCCGGTGAATACGAAAAGGCTGAGGACCAAGCAAATGGAGCTCTTGAGGATTTGAAGGAGCAGGTTGGTAACCAAGCACAGCAAAACAAGGACAACAAGGATGCAGCCTCCGATATGGGCGACATCATGCAAGACACACAAGACTCAATTATGGGTGTTGAGCCAAGCGATAAGGAACAGCAAGGACAACAGCCAAGTGATAAAGAGCCAACAGATGAGGAGCAGGATGGTGAGCAGGGTCAAGGTCAAAAGCCACCTGAAAAGCCAGAGGATAATGAAAATCAAGAGGGCTCATCAGAGGGAACAGGCTCATCTGCTATTGAAGAAACAATCTTCTACCCAGGAGCAGGATTAGTAACACTTAAGGAGCTTGTTGATAAGGGAATTATCAATGAGCAATATGAACAAATGTACACAAGGGGCGAGCTATCAGAGGAGCAGTACAACGCAATTAAGCAATACGTTGCTCAGCTAGGAGCTACAAACCAAGAATAAATTAAAGTATACGGAGAAAGATTATGGGATTACAAGATAAGAACAATGAAGTAAAGGCACCAGCAGCTCAAGCTGCTCCTGCAAACGAAACAAAGCCAGCAACACCTGCAACACCTGCAGGTGCTGCACCAAAGGCACCAACAGCTCCACAAGCACCAGCAGCTGAACCAAAGCCAGCTGCACCAGCACAGCCATCAAAGCCAGATGCTGAGGCAGAAAAGGAGCTAAGAATGTTTGCAGAAAAGTGCGAACAGATATTCAACGAGGTTAAGAAGGATATTATCGGACAAACAGAGGTAGTTCAGCTTACCATTATGGCAATTATTGCAGGTGGTAACGTGCTTCTTGAGGGTGCTCCAGGACTTGGTAAAACACGTCTTGTTAGATCACTTGGTAACGTATTCGACCTTCCATTCTCACGTATTCAGTTTACTCCAGACTTGATGCCTGCCGACGTAACTGGTACAAATATTATCACAAGAGACGAAAACGGAAACTCAAAATTCGAGTTCCAAAAGGGTCCTATCTTCAGTAACATCGTTCTTGCCGACGAAATTAACCGTGCTACCCCAAAGACACAGGCAGCTTTGCTTGAGGCCATGCAGGAGCACAAGGTAACAGTAATGGGTGTAACACGTAAGATGGATGAGCCATTCTTCGTTCTTGCTACACAGAACCCAATCGAGCAAGATGGTACATACCCACTACCAGAGGCGCAGATGGACCGTTTCATGTTCAAAATCTTGGTTCCAAATCCTTCTGCTGAGGAGCTTGGACAAATCGTTACAATGACACAAAAGACAATGGATGAAACATCACAAGCTGCTTGTAACGGCGAAGAGCTTCTAAAAATGAGAGCAGTTGCTAAGACAATTCCAGTTGCTAGCGACGTTCTTGAATATGCAATGGTAATGATTGCATCAACACATGCAAACAGCCCAGTTGCAACACCAACAACAAAGAGATACATCCGTGATGGAGCTTCCCCTCGTGCTGCTCAGGCTCTTATTACAGCAGCTAAGGTACGTGCACTAATCAAGGGAAGATACAATGTATCATACGAAGATATCAACTCACTTGCACCAGCAGTACTTCGTCACAGAATTAAGCTAGGCTTTGAGGCAGTAACATCAAAGATGAGCGCTGACGACGTAGTAAACGCACTTATTGCAGACCTAAATAACGTAAACAAGAATGCGCCACAACAGCCAGAGGCACCAGTAGCACAAGAGGCTAACAACCAAAAGAAAAGAAGAAGATAATAGGCGGTAACAATGAAACGTAGAATATTAGACGGTGATTTTCTTGACCGTCTAGATGCAGCCGCACTTTGTCTTAAAACGTCTATGACTGGATATTTTGGAGGTACTAGAAAGGCTCGTTCCTATGGTAACACCGTAGAATTTGCAGACTTTAGAGAATACTTCCCAGGCGATGATATTAGACGTATTGACTGGAACGTTTTTGCACGTTTTGAGAAATACTTTATCAAGCTGTTTACAGATGAAAGACAAATGCAGAACCAAATTTTAATTGACTGCTCGGCATCCATGGCATGTGGATATCCTGAAAAGGCAGAGGCAGCGCTTAAAGTTGCGGCAGCATTTGGATACCTTTCGGTTTCTTCAATGGATAGAGTTTCATATAAGCTCCTTCAAGGAAATAAGGCGACAGAGCTACCCTTTACAATAACAAATAAGGATTCCTTCTATCGTGCAGCACAATACCTTGAAAATACAGAATTTGAGGGCGATACTGACCTTGAAAAATCTGTTTTAAACATTGAAAAGCCGGGATACGATGACGGTCTTACAATAATAATCTCTGACTTTTTTACAGAGAGCGATTGGAAAAAAATGATTGATTATCTTGTTTTCAAGCGCAGAGAGGTATTAATGATTCAGGTTTTATCACCTGATGAGCTATATCCAAACTTTGATGGTCGTATTCATATGGTTGACTCGGAGGCGGACGACAGAAATATGAGAATGATCGTAACAAGAAAATCAGTTGAAGCATATCAAAAGGCACTTGACGAGTACGAGCAAGAGCTTGTTAACTTCTGCGCATCCAGAGGCGTAACATTCTTTACCGTTTGCTCCGATGAGCCTATTGAGAAGATAATCTTTGGAAAGGGATACGAAACGGAAGTAATAAAATGATCAATTGGTTTAATGAGCATTTTAAGCAACCGCTAGGATTACTCGGACTTTTAGCAATAATTCTTATCATTATTATTTATTTAATAAAGGCAAGATATGTTGAAAAGCCAGTTTCCAGTACGTTCATTTGGCAACGTAGCTTAAAATACGTAAAACGTAAAATTCCGATGAGTGTAATCATGTCATTACTGCTCATTATTCAAATACTAACGGTCATTACAGCCAGCCTTGCGATTGCAAGACCGCTGATAAAGCCGTTAAAATCAAATGAAACAATTTTGATTCTTGATGCTTCCGTAAGTATGCAAACGGAGGATTCTGAGGGGAAAACTCGTTTTGACCTTGGTATTGAAAAGATTCTTGAGTATGCAAAGGGAGCAGGAACAAACAGCAAGGTGTCCTTGATTCTTGCCGACAACAAGCCATCAACGGTTTTTGAAAGGCTTGATAGTGAGGTTGACATCATATATGCAGTAGAGGAGCTTAAATGCACAGACTTTGAGCTAAACTCTGAGGCAATGGACATTGCGCTAACATATGCAAACAATATTAAAAAATCAAATGTAGGTGCTACAATTAAGTTTATCACAGATAAGGACTATGCATTAGTTGAAAACCTTGAGGTAATAAATGTAGCAAGAGAAACAGATAAAAATATTTCCATTCTTTCAGTGGAAGGAAAAACATTACCAAACAAAAACTATGAGTTTACAGCGGACCTTACATCCTATGGCTTTGACGGCTTTGGCTCAGAATGTACAATTTGTTTAAATGTAACTGAGCTCGTTACAGAAAACGGACAAACAAGAGAGGTTGTTCGCAAGTATGTAAGAATCGTTCAAGTGCCAGATTATGGTGATTCAGGTAATTCAGTTGAGGTGGTATTCACACCTGCTAAGAAAACCTCTGAGGATCCAGCAAGGGTGTATGTAAACATTGATGCAATTAAGGATTACAAGGACGCAGAGTTCGTTGTTGAGGCAAGAGACGGCTTAAAGATTGACAATGTTGCATATCTTTACAAAAACGATAAGGCAAAGCCAAGCATTTTAATGGTAAGTAAGTTCTTCTCAACTAATTCAGAAGGAAAAGTTGACACAGGCAAGCCAACCTCACTACAAGCTGCACTTAGTGCAAACGGCTTTACAGTAAGAAGTGAAAATATGTACAAGGAAGTTCCAGAGGATATGGATTTTGCTGGCTTCGACCTTTACATATTCGAGGGTGTTGATTTGCCAAAGGGAGATAAATTCCCAACAGACGGCTCAGTGTGGATTCTTAATCCAACAACATTACCAAACGACATCGGTTGGGTTCTTGGCGATCCAGTTGTCGATGAAACAGAGGCAAAGCTAGGCTTTGATATGTATCTAACATCAAGTGGTAATGATACAAATAGCTATGCCTTTACAACTATTTCAAATGAAATTAAGGCAGACGTAGTACTAGGTGGCTACAC
>JAZQHJ010000096.1:0-17509 GCA_045540515.1 Eubacteriales bacterium | reverse complement strand
GTAATCAATAAAAACGGTACAGAAGAGGCAACGGTTGGCTACGTTGGTAGCGAGGGAACGCCATCAGAAATAGAGACAGTAACCTTTGCAGAAAAATTCCCAGACCTAGCACCAAAGGCTGAATAAGGAGGTAGCATAATGAAATACGTATCACCAGAATACAAGAACGAAAAGCTTGAAGCAAGTGACGTAATCACAGCGTCCTTTACAACAACAAAGGGCGACACCGAAAACGCAGTAGTAATTACAGGCTACCTATCACAGCTTCTTGGCCACGCATAAAAAATACAAACAATAAAGGACTCCAATTTGGAGTCCTTTTTGTTTTTACAAGCGATAAGCTACGTTATGCTGTGCCCTAGTCCAAAAACTCACTTTGTTCGTTCTTGGAGCCACGGGAAGCTACTCGCACCTGACCTCGAAATACACCACGTATTCCGTCGCCCAAGGTGCTCCGTTGCGCCTAGCCTAATTTGTTTCTAGCTTGTAATTTGAAATACAAAGGGGTTCCAAAACGGAACCCTTTTTTTACGCAAATATGCTTTTGAATTTACGTTTTATTGCCTTTTCATTTGTTTAAGAAAGCAAAAAACAGAAATTACAGTTATTGAAATGGAGTAAATAGCAACCACTAAAAGGTGTGGCAAGGCTAGGCTAAAATCTCCATAAAACAAGGCTCTTTCCATTTCCACGGCATGCACGAAGGGAAATACGCTTGCAACACCTTCAAAAAATCCGCCAACAAGCTTTAAATCAAACCAAATTCCGGAAAGCCACGCAGAAAGATTTGTAAGCAATGCTCCGCAAATGCCACCGACCTGCTTGACGCTTAAAAGACTACCAAAGAGCAATCCCAGTGAAATATTAAAAATAGCAATAGGTATCATACCGATAAGCGCATAAATTATGTTTACACTAAGTGTAAGACCTAGTGGAATTGCCACAATATAGCAAAGTAAGCTTTGCACAAGGGAAGCGGGCAAGAGAGGAAGCATATAGCCTAAGATAAAATCAAGGCTTGTAAGAGGCGTTGCATATAGCCTTTGTAGAAAAAAGCTTTCTCTGTCCTTGGAAATAAGCGTTGCCGAAAACAAAGACATAAACGAAATTCCAAACACACAAATCCCGGGCGTTAGTCTATCAATTTCAAAAAGGTCAACGGGCACGTTTGCTTGAATTGCACTAAGAAGAAGCAACAAAACCAAGGGAAACCCAAGTCCAAATAAAAGGGTTAAAGGGTCACGTATAATCTCCCTTGTGCATCTTCTTGCAAAGGTCATCATTTTCATATTTTATTCCCCCCTTTAACAATCGTAACAAATGCAAGCTCAAAGTCATCTGTGCCGGCAAGCTCCTTTAATTCTTTTGCCGTACCCTGTGCAATGAGCCCTCCATCCTTCATAATTCCTATTCTGTCAGAAAGAGCCTCTGCCTCCTCCATATAATGAGTTGTAAGAACAATTGTGTTTTTGCCTTTTAGTGAACGAATAGTATTCCAAAGCTCATGCCTTGCAATAACGTCAAGTCCAAGCGTAGGCTCATCAAGGAACAAAATGCTAGGCTCACCAATAAGTGCCATAGCAATACTGACACGACGTTGCCAGCCACCCGACAGCTTGCCTACCTTTTTTGTTAAAATTGCCCCTAAATCAAATTGTCTTGAAAGCTCATCAATCTTAGCTAAGGTCTTTTCCTTTGAAAAGCCGTAAATGCCACAAATAAGCTCTAAATTTTCTTTTACCGATAGGTTCGGTGCAATTGCCGTTTCCTGGGGAGATATGCCAATTTGTTCCTTTACACCTTTTGTATTACTAATGATACTACAACCGCCAACAATGGCATCACCCGACGTTGGTGCTGTAAGAGTTGAAAGCATTTTAACCGTTGTAGTTTTTCCGGCACCATTCATGCCAAGCAAGGAGTATAGCTCACCTTGATTTATTTCTAAATTAAGCTTATCAACGGCGATGAGATTTTTATATTTTTTGACAAGATTAGTTGTTTTAATTGCTACCATTTTTTATCCCTCTTTTTTATATATAACCATTATAACAAACAAAAGCAAAAAAGTGTTGACTTTTTGCTATTCGGTCATTTATTAAGGGTATTCGGTATGGGCAAAAATAAAAAGGCTCTTGCCATAAGCAAGAGCCTTTTTTGCTAATTTTATGCTAATTATTTAACTTCTACTTCAGCACCAGCATCTGTGAGTTGCTTTGCAATGTCAGCAGCTGTTTCCTTAGAAACGCCTTCCTTAATTGTCTTTGGAGCACCCTCAACAAGATCCTTAGCTTCCTTAAGTCCAAGGCCTGTGATCTCACGAACAACCTTGATAACGTTAAGCTTGCTTGCACCAGCAGCCTTAAGAACTACGTCGAACTCTGTCTTTTCCTCAACTGCAGCAGCAGGAGCAGCAGCACCAGCAACAGCAACAGGAGCAGCAGATACGCCGAACTCTTCCTCAACAGCCTTTACAAGGTCAGCGAGCTCAAGAATTGTGAGTGATTTGATTTCTTCAAGAATATTTGTAATCTTTTCGTTTGCCATGATAAAATTCCTCCATTAAATTAGAAAATAATATTTTTAGATTTGATTTTGCTTCTTTAATGGCGTAAAGCCACAAGGTTTGAGCATACCTTATTCTGCTACAGCCTCGCCGTCCTTGTCGATAACTGCTTGAAGAGCACGAGCAAGACCTGAAATAGGACCTTGAATGCTTCCCAAGAATCTTGCAAGGAGAATCTCTTTTGATGGGATGTCAGCAAGTGCAATAACTGTTGCTGTATCAACAACTGCGTTGTCAAGGAAACCGCCCTTAATTTCAAAGGTTTCAACCTTGTCAGCATATTCCTTAGCGATTTTAGCAGGAGCAACAGGATCTGTGTAGCTAAGAGCGATAGCACTCATACCATTGAGCTTATCCTTAATTGCACCGTAGCCTACCTCGTCACAAGCACGACCGATAAGTGTATTCTTAACAACCATATAGTCAATGCCCTCTTTACGGAAAGCAGCACGCATCTTTGTATCATTTTCAACAGTGATACCTTGGTATTGAACAAGTACACCGCTTTGAGCTCTCTTAATCTTTTCAACTAAGTCAGCAACAACGGCTTTCTTTTGTTCAAGAATTGAATTACTTGGCATAAAATTAACCTCCTGTTAAATTTCCGACAGCAAAAAGAAAAATCTTTTCCCGAAAATGCGTAAATATGCACACCGAAAAAAGATTTAATTTACATATAAGTATATAAAATTCTTTCCTCGGCAGGGAGCATGACGCAATTACTGAGACCTGCTGTCTTTGGATTAGCGGACTTATTATAACATAAGCCCACCGCTTTGTCAATACCTTTTTTAATTATTTTTTTATTTTTGCTTTTCTAACGTCAAGACCCTCAAATTTTACTATTGTAAACTCACCAAACAAACGGCTGACGATTCTTTCGTTATATAGCTTTTCAATCTCCTTACCACTTAAATTTGTACTAATAAGTATTGGAAGATTTTTATTTATTCTTGTATTTATTACATTATATAAATAGGAAAGAGAACGACTTGTAACAATTTCAGTTCCTAGGTCGTCAATGATTAAAAGGTCACATTCAAGATATCTTTCCGATGTCATTTCGCTATCGCTAAATCTATCTCTGAAATAGTCATTTTCAAAGTCCGCAAAGATATTTTGCGCAATCTCATAAACAACGTAGTAGCCCTTGTCAACAAGCTCCTTTGCAACGGAGGTTGAAAGGTGTGTCTTTCCAAGACCAGTACCACCAACAAGCAAGAAATTTGTTTTATCATTTTCAAAATTATCAACAAAGCTCTTTAGCTTGTTGTAATTTCTTTTCATAGTTGGCTTTACCTCATCTGGATACATATCAAGAGAGAAGCTCTCAAAGCTTTGCTTTTTAAGTAAATTTGCAATTCCAGAGCTTTCGTAGCCCTTTGTCGTTAGCGCTTGCTTATAGCATGAGCAAATTCTTGCATCAATATAGCCAGTATCTTGGCATTTTTCACAGTCATAAATAGGGTCCGTGTAATTTGCATCAAAGCCGTGCTTTATGAGCAAAAATGAACGTCTTGCAAGTAGCTCCTCGTTTTTCTTGCGAACATCCAAAAGAGCCTCATCAAGCTTCTCCTTGCCAGAGGTAGCAACGGCAAATATTTTAAGTCCTGTTTTAGAAAGCTCATTGTCGATTTCTTCAATTTCAGGACAAGCATCGTAAACCTCACGGAGCCTTGATGCTTGAATTGCTCTGTTTTTAGCACGTCTTTCCTCAAACTCTCTATTTACAAGCTCTACATTTTTTCTTACATAGCTCATTTGTCATCATTCTCCTCATCGTCGTATGAACGGGCAAGAGCAGCCTCAAAAAAGTCGTCTGCATCACCATAGCTTGGCTTGCCCTTGCTTTTTTGTCTTTTGGAATATTGCTCCTGTGCCTCTTTTGCTTGGCTAACTGTCTTAATACCATTGCTCAACCAGTTTTCAATAATCTTGGCTACATATGGCATTGATGCCTTTACTCCTGCATCAACTGAAATTTCGTAAGCATATTTAATTAGCTCAAAGCTTACCTTGCTCTCAACCCATTTTTCAAAAATGCCACGTTGCTTTGGTGTAAATTCAGCATCTCCAAAGCCAAAAAGCCTTCTTACCTTATATTCAAGTGAATTTGCATTTTCTCTATCCTTAAAATGGTCGGAAAGCGATTGATATGTAGTAATTCCACGGTCATACAAATCCCCAGCAAGCTTTTTTATGTAAGCCCAGTTGGTTTTTTCAATTTGCACACAGTGGTATAAAAGTAGCATTATGTACTCGTTTGAAAAATTATAGGTTTCCTTCAAATACATAAGATTATCATAATCACGCTTGGTAAAATCCTTACCAAGTATTCTTTGACACTCATCAAAAAGCTCCCTTGAATCGGAATTTCTTTCAATGAATTTCTCAACCTGCTTACCAGTGTATGAGGGTGCTTGACTAGAAGTAGAGCCAACCATTTTGGTTTCAAAATCCGAAGCATTCTCAATTGTTAAAACACCATTTTCTGCCCAAAATAGCAAGGAATCCAAAACATCCTGTGAGCTTATAGTAAGCTTGTCCGCAATAAGAGGAATGCATTCCTCAAAGCAAGAGAAATATCCAGCATACCCAAAGAGAACAGTAATTACCTGTAAATCTATTTTTGAAGCCCTTGGCGCAGCATCGGCAACAGCAGAGGGTAAGCTGATTATACTTCCATAATATTTAATTTCAATTTTCATATTTACCCCACAAAAATTTTAGATTAGCTAGGATATGCATTTAAGCTCTCATCTGCAATATTACCGCAAAGAAGCTCATAATATCCCTGTGCACCAATCATTGAGGCGTTATCGCCACAAAGGAATAAATCGGGAGCATAAAAATCAGCTCCATATTTATCACAAACCTCCTTAACAGAGGCACGAATATGCGTATTTGCACTAACTCCACCAGCAAGCACAATACCGTCATAGCCCGTCTTTTCAAAGGCAAGTGCTACCTTTGATGAGATTGCATCGCAAACGGTTTTAGTAAAGGATGCAGCAACGTCTGCCTTGTTTATTTCCTCGCCCTTTTGGCTTTTGGTATTTAAGTAGTTTATAACAGCAGTTTTTAAGCCGCTGAACGAGAAGTCAAGAGTATCACCGCTTATTGCAGGAGAGGGAAACTTAATTGCATTTTTATCCCCCTGTGTGGCAAGAACATCCATAGCGTGTCCACCAGGGTAGGGAAGTCCCATAACTCTGCCAACCTTGTCAAAGCTTTCTCCCACAGCATCATCACGAGTTGAAGCAATTTCAACGTACTCTGTGTACGATTTTACGTCAAAAAACGACGTATGACCACCAGAAATAACAAGAGCTAAAAATGGTGGCTTTAGCTCCTTGTGAGTAAGATAATTTGATGCCACGTGACCCTTAATATGGTCAACAGGCACAAGCGGTATATTGTTAGCAAAGGCAAGAGCCTTAGCAAAGCTGACAGCAACCAAAAGAGCACCAATAAGCCCAGGACCATTAGTTACACAAATAGCACCAATTTGGCTAAGCTCAATCCCTGCCTTATCAAGTGCCTCGTATGTAATACTAGAAATAGCCTCAATATGAGCTCTGCTTGCAATTTCAGGCACAACACCGCCATAAAGAGCGTGGATGTCAACCTGTGATGCCACAATATTCGATTTTATTTCCCTTGTGCTATCGTCCATTTCAAGAACAGCACAGGCAGTTTCATCACATGATGATTCAAAGGAAAGAATATACATAGTCTCCACACCCCCAATAATTTATATTGCTCTGCTTAAATATATAAATTCATTCGCAAAGCATCCTCTGTTGGATTTGAATAAAAGCCCTTGCTCTCTCCAACAACTAAAAAACCATATTTATTATAAAGCTTTATAGCAACAGTATTAGATTTTCTAACCTCTAAATGAATACATTTAGTACCTCTTGCTCTTGCATCCGAAATCAAAGCATCAAGCAAGGCTTGACCAATTTTTTTACCACGATGCTCAGGTAAAACGGCAATATTAACAAGGTCCGTTTCATCGCAAATTGAAATAAAGCTGATATAGCCAACAATTTTCTCGTCATACTTGGCAACAAAAAAATGCCAATGCTGAGACTCAAAAAGCTCTAAAAAATCCTTTTCCTTAAAGGGCATGGAGAAGCAGACCTCTTCAATTTTACATACACTGCATATATCGGAGGGCTCCATTTTGCAAATTTCAATTTGCGCCATATTAGTAACCGAATTTTCCTGAAAGGCTGTCGTCGTTTTCAATCCATTCGTCAACGTTTATTACTGTGTATTCAAGCTTATTGTTACGAATGATAACCTTTGCAATACCTGCATTTATAACCTGACGCTTGCACATCATACAGCAGTTCATTCCACCGATAATCTCCTCGGTTTTAGGATCAGTACAGCAAAGATAAAGAGTAGCGCCAAGCATTTGGTCACGTGATGCTGCAATAATTGCGTTAGCCTCTGCGTGAATACTTCTGCAAAGCTCATATCTTTCTCCTCTTGGAATACCGAGGGTGTCTCTTGTGCAAGTGCCAATATCACAGCAATTCTTTCTTCCTCTTGGTGCACCGTTGTAGCCAGTTGAAACAATTACGTCATTCTTTACAATAATTGCACCGAAGCGACGTCTTAAGCAGGTGCTTCTTTGTGATACTGTTTGCGCAATGTCTAGATAATAATTGTGTTTTGAAACTCTTTCCATAATAATTTTTTGACTGCCCTGTAAGGGCAAGGTCAACCCTTTCTAAAATATAAGATGTAGTTTAAAGCCAAGGGACTATTTGCTATCAAAGTCAAATACAATCTTACCGTTTTCATCAAGCCTTAAATATGCATCAAAGCTTTTTCCATTCTTTGAAATAAAGCCTTGAATTTTGCTTGTTCTACCGGTTGAAAGTAGCATTTTAACATTTGATACAGAGATAATGCGCTTGCAAATTGATTTTGAAATGGTAAATTTACAGCCCTCCTTGTACTTAGTACAAGCATAGCCGTATCTTGTTCTAATAACCTCACTTTCGCAAAGAGGACAAAGACCAACAACCTCTCCAAAAAGACCGATATCGGTATCCTTTTCAACGGTTGCATCCTTGGATTTATCAAACACAGCTTGAATTTCACTCTTTGCAAGGTCAACCGAGCTTTGAATGGAGCTTTCACCCCTGTAAACTCGCTTTAATGCTTGACCAAGCTCACTAGTCTTGTATTTATCCATAATAATTCCTAGCTGTGAAAGTGATTCAATTAAATACTCTCCGTCTGGGAGAAGATAATAGCTGTCCTTTTTGAGCATAATGTAAGCACTCTTGCAGGCATTTTCTATAATTCCGGTTCTGGTTGCCTCAGTACCGAGCTCAAGTCCCTCAAAAATCGCCTTGTAGTCCTCATCATCATTCTCGTCAGCCTGTGCCTTGTCCTCCTTAAAAGGATTTTTAAGGTAATTGTTCAAGGTTTCAATTGTGTAGTGCTTAGGAGGAGTGGTTTCCTTTTCAACAGGCTTAAAGCAAATATTTACAATATCGCCCTTTGAAAGCTTGGGCAAAATCTTGTCCTTTTGAGTGGGCTCCTCAAATTTTGTCCAGCCCTTTTCTAGAATAACAGTGCCCTTTAATGTAAATTCCTCAAGCTCTCCAACCTTAATTTTAATTTCGCTACGTTCAATTTTACATTCCTCGGAGCAGAAAACAGCAACAAAGCGTCTTAAAATTGTTGTGTAAACCTGCTTTTCCTTTTCACTTAGCTTCTTAGGGTCAGGAATTTTATAGGTTGGGGTAAGGGCAGAGTGAGACTCAATTTTAGAGTCATCAAAAATGCTCTTTGAAAACCTAAACGCAACAGGATAACCAAGCTTTGCAACGTTTGCAATAATTGATTTCATTTTGCCCTGCTCGGCAGTTGCAAGGTATTCTGAGTTGGTTCTAGGATATGTTACATAGCCCTCCTCATATAGCTTTTGAACTATTGTAAGGGAGTCGTCCATAGACATTTTAAATTTCTTTCCGAGGTAGCTTTGTAGCTTGGAAAGAGAGAATAGCTTAGGTGGAAACAGCGTGTCCTTTTTTGTTTTTACAGATGTAACAACGGCAGTCGAGGCATTATATTTTTCACATTCCTGCTGTGCCTTAGCAAGCTCCTCATTTGTAAATTTGCTCTTTGAGGTAAGCTCAATTATTTCGCCATTTGTTTCCTCCTTCGAGGCAATAACAAAATACTTTTGAGGCTTGAAATTGCGAATTTCAATATCCCTATCGTAAATTGCCTTAACAATAGGAACAATAACACGTCCAACACGTAGAAATTTTCCGGTTTTAAGAGTTGCAAATCTGGTTAGATTTACTCCGTAAAGCCAGTCAATATATGTTCTTGCAAGCCCCTCGTTTGCAAGATTGTCGTACTCAATTTCATTTTTCATTTCACCAAGACCACTTGAAATTGTTTCAGGAGTCTGGTCAGGAAGCCAAAGACGAACGAAATTCTTTTGGCTAGAAAGTGCGTGCTCGACGCAAAGACGAACGATAATTTCACCCTCACGGTCCGAGTCACCTGCGTTTACAATGGTGTCAACGTCATTTCTGTTACAAAGATATTTAATTGTGTTAAATTGCTTTTCAACACCTGGGTCAACAACCTTATCGGCATTCTTTTTAAGTCCAAACTTAAACCTATCAGGGAAGCAAGGGAGATTATCCATTGTCCATTTAGGTGATGCAGACGGAGAATAGTCCTCAATATCAGCAAGGGAGAACAAATGGCCAAATGCCCAAGTAACAATATAGTCCCCACCCTCATAGTAGCCGTTTTTCTTTTTCATTTCATCCTTTTGTATCTTGCCAATTCCTGCAATAATGTTTCTAGCAAGCGATGGCTTCTCGGCTATAATAAGCTTCATCAAAGAGTCCTCCTTCCAAAAAAAACGCTAAAAAATTCACCCTGTGCAGAGTGATGTAAAAATATAATAGCATACATTTAAAAATAAATCAAGTAAAAAATTTATATTATAGATACACATAGCAGAATAGCATCCACCAAAATTGACAAAGGCGAGGGCATTTCCCTCGCCTTTGTCAATTCAAAATTAAAGCAAGAAGCATAAGCTGTGCTTGCTTTTTAGGAGTGCATGCTAGCAGATAATTCCACCACCAAGAACAGTATCGCCGTCATAAATAACAACGCTTTGCCCACGGCAAATTGCTCTTTGTGGCTCATCAAATATAACGTGCAAAAGTCCGTTTTCCATAGTGACAATAGCGTCCCTTGCCTCTTGATTGTATCTTATTTTTGCCTTAACCCTTATAGGCGAATCAATTGTATCAATAGCCGTAAGATTTACATTGCTTGCATAAAGCTCGCTTGAAAATAAATCCTTATCGTAGCCAAGCACAACCTCGTTTTTGACAAGGTCCTTTGCTACTACATACATAGGAGAGGGAAGCGCAAGCCCAAGCCCCTTTCTTTGTCCGATTGTGTATCTTATAATACCCTTATGCTTGCCAAGGACGTTGCCCTGTAAATCAACAAAATCACCCACTGGGTAGGACCTTTTTCTGTATTTTTCAATAAACGAGGCATAATCTCCGTCTGGCACAAAGCAAATATCCTGACTGTCACCCTTAGAGCTTATATCGGACATTCCAGCCTCGTAAAGAAGCACCCTTGCCTCATCCTTTGATTCCATATTACCAAGAGGAAAAACAGTATGGTCAAGCTTATTCCTGTCAAGACGCCAAAGCACATAGCTTTGGTCCTTTTTTGCATTTATACCCCTTTTTAAGACACGTCTTTTGTACTTTTCGTCATATTCGATTCTTGCATAATGTCCAGTTGCAATAAAATCACAGCCCTGACTCATAGCAAAATCAAATAGCTTATCAAATTTTAAACGAAAATTGCACTCGATACACGGATTCGGAGTTGCACCATTTTCGTACGAGGAAACGAAGTCCTCAATTACATACTTATCAAAATCACTCGAAAAATCGACCACGTGGTAGGGGATTTTTAAGCTCTGACATAGTCTTGATGCATCGTTTATATCATCGTCAGTAAGACAGGTGCTATTACTATTATGAAGCCTCATTGTTGCTCCAATAAGGTCGTGCCCCTCTTTTTTCATAAGCACCGCACAGCAGGCACTATCAACGCCACCGCTTAGTGCAATTAAAATTCTTTTCAAAACTAAAAAATGTAGCTACCTTTCTCAACATTGTAAGTAATACCATTTATTATTATGGTGGCTTTTACAGGTGTTGTAATTTCGTATCTTATATCACCATCGCAATGATACCATTTTGAACTTACAGTACCATGCCTTGTATCAATTCTAGCGCTTAAATAATCAAGCTTGTTGGTTGGCTGTGGAGCAATGATAATCTCCTCAAAGCCGGGCTTGCTCTCAACCGTTTGAATACCACAGGCAACAGAGTAAACCCAGTCAGCCACGCTTCCATATGCATAGTGATTAAATGAGTTCATATCCTTGGACCAAAATTCGCCCTTGTCGTTCATTCCGTCCCAGTGCTCCCAAACCGTAGTGGCACCCTGCTTAACGGAATATAGCCATGACGGGAACTCCTCCTGTAATAGCAGGTCGTATGCAAGGTCAGCGTAACCATTTTGCGAAAGTGCATGCAGTAAATATGGAGTGCCAACAAAGCCAGTTTTGAGCCTGTTGCCATTTTCCTTAATCATATCTGCTAGTTGCCTTGCAACAGCCTCCTTGCTTTCTGCAATATCAAAGTAAAGCGCAAGGGCGCACTCTGTTTGCGTTTTGTAGGTCTTAAAGGTTTTCCTTATTTTCTCTACAATCTTGTCATAAAGCGCCTCGTATTTGCTAACATTTTTGCCAAGCACACGTCCTGCCTTGGCGACTAGCAACGTTGAGTATGCATAAAAAACAGAGGCGATAAAGTCCTCGTTTGATGAGCCCTTGTAGCTTCCATAAGGTGCATCAAGCCCTAGCCAGTCGCCAAAATGGGAACAGCCAGTCCATAAATATCTGCTTTTTGAAATCTTGCCAATGTATTTTACATATTTACACATTGACGCATATTGATTTTTTAAAATTTTCTTGTCGCCATAGGTAAGATAAATTTGCCAAGGACAAACTGTACAGGCCTCACCCCAAGCAGCGCTTGTTTCATTATCGTCCCATGCCTGTGGAATAACGTGTGGAATAGAGCCCCTTTCTGTTTGGTCAAGGCGTAGGTCGGTAAGCCACTTTTCAAAGAATTTCTCTACATCGAAATTGTATGATGCCGTTCTTACGAAAACCTGTGCATCACCAGTCCAGCCCATTCTTTCATCTCTTTGAGGGCAGTCAGTTGGCACATCAAGAAAATTACCCTTTTGTCCCCAAATGATATTCTTAAAGAGCTGATTTAAAAGTGGACTTGAGCTATCAAGATAGCCAGTGCGCTTAATGTCGGAGTGAACAGCTATTGCACAAATCGACCAAGCGTCAAATTCACCTCCAAAGCTATTTACCCTTATGTATCTAAATCCATAAAAGGCATGTCTTGGCTTGTATGTCTGAATGCCGTCCTTGCAAATATACTTAAATTCGCATTTTGCGCTACGATAGTTTTCAGTATAGAAGTTACCGTCCTTGTCAAGCACCTCAGCAAATGAAAGGTCTATGACATCACCCTTTTTTGCATTTGCATAGATTTCAAAATATCCTGTAAGGTTTTGCCCAAAGTCAATAACTGTTTCGCCCCTTGGAGTTTTAAAAATGCTAAATGGTAAGATTCTTTCCTGCTCAATTATTTTTTCACCCTGCTGTGGAACAATAATGCTCTTGTCGTAGTCCTTAACCACGCAAGGAGAAAAGATGGGCTCAAAATTTGCATCATAATGCTCACCATCGTAAATATCACTCTTTGTGATTTTGGATTTTGCACTCACCCATTTTTCATCAGTTACAATTTCTTCAACTGTGCCGTCAGTGTAATTTATAATAATTGAAGCAATAAGTGCATCATACATATCGGTGTTTTTTCTGCCAAGACTATTGATTCTACCCTGGAACCAACCCTTTGATAGGGAAACCTCAATGGCATTGTCAGCATTAAGCAATTCAGTAATGTCATATCTTTGCGCTTGAACACGCTTTAATGAGGTCCAGCCTGGGGCAAAAATAAAATCTCCAACCCTTTTGCCGTTAATCTCTGCATAATATGTACCAAGGGCTGTAATTTCCAAAAAAGCACTTTTGATTTGTTTAGCAAGGGAAAACTCTCTTTTGAAAACAGGACAGGCAAAATCCTGTAGGTTTTCCTTGTGAGCTATGAATTTTGCATTTTGTAACATATTTATCTCCAAAATAATATAACTTAATAATATACTAGTAACATTTTAACATATTTACAAAAAAAATCAACAATTTTAAAAAAATATGTTGACAAAGCAGAAAACACGTATTATAATGAACATATGAACAAATGCTCATATATAAAAGGAGAAAAATATGAACACAAACATCGCAAGAATTCAGGATGCAATCAACAGAAACAGTGAGCTCTTTGAGGAGCTTGCAAATCTTTACAAAATCTTTGGTGACAGCTCAAGAGTAAAGATTTTGGTTGCACTTACACAGAGTGAAATGTGCGTTGGAGAAATCTCCGAGTTTTTATCAATAACTCAATCCGCCGTTTCTCATCAGCTAAGAATTTTAAAAACCAGCAATCTTGTTAAATCAAGACGTGAGGGTAAAAATGTAATCTATTCACTTGCAGACGAACACATTAAGCATATTATTGATTGTGGAATGGAGCACATAACAGAGTAAAATGAAAAAGGCAATACAAGAAAATAAAATAGCATTAATTAAAATTTTAATAACGGTCTGTTTAATTGGTGTTGCATTATTGATTGAACTTCTTGTAAAAAACGAACTAGCTTCAAAAATAATATCAATATCACTGTACGCTCTTGCCTACATTTGTATATCCTACATAATTTACTTTGAGGCATTTAAGGATTTAATTAAGCACAAGGCAATTGAGGAAAAAATGCTAATGTCAATTGCATCCTTGGGTGCATTTATAATTGGAGAATACTTTGAGGCGTGCCTTGTTATGATTTTATTCATTATCGGAGAAATTGTCGAGGACCTTGCAAGGGATTCGTCCAAGAAAAGCATAAACACACTTGAACAGCTTTGCGTCAACAAGGCAAGAATCAAGGGTGGCGAGGTTGTTTTTGCTGACACAGTTAACGTTGGTGACATAATTGAAATTCTACCAGGTGAGCGTATTCCTCTTGACGGAAGAATTATAGACGGAATTGGTAGCGTTGATACCTCGGTTATAACAGGAGAAAGCCTGCCAAGAGATGTAAGAGTTGGCAGTGAGGTGCTTGCAGGATATCTAAATAAGCATACACCACTTTTAGTAAAGGTAACAAGACCATTTAAGCAAAGCGCAGCGCAAAGAATCATTGATATGTCCCAAAGGGCACTTGAAAAGAAAACAAAAAGCGAACGCTTTATTAAAAAATTTGCAAGAATCTATACCCCGGTCGTAATCGGTATAGCCCTTGCAATTGCAATAATTCCACCGATTGTAGAGCTAGCAATTCCAAATTATGAGGGGCTTGGCGCACAATGGGTTTACAAGGCGCTTTCAATGCTTGCAATATCGTGTCCTTGTGCATTTGTAATATCCGTGCCACTTGCATATTTTTGTGGAATTGGCTATGCCGCTAAGAAGGGAATCCTTATCAAAAGCTCAGCGGTTATGGATACGCTAAGAAATATCGAAATTGTTGCATTTGATAAAACTGGTACACTTACAAGAAGTGAGCTTCACGTAACTAAAATTGAGCCAAGTGGAGATAAAATTAACAAGCTAGAGCTTTTAAAGCTTGTGGCAATAGTTGAGCAAAAGTCAATTCACCCAATTGCCGTTGCTGTTGTCAGCGAGGCAAAGAAATTCAACATTGAGGCACAGGAGGGAACCTCTTACGTGGAAACCCCAGGAAGCGGTGTTGAATGCGATTCTGAATACGGCCACATTAAGGCAGGAAACAGAATGTTTGTCGAGCCACCATCAGGTGTATATGGAACGGTATATGTTTCCCTTGATGGAAAATATATCGGTGCTATCGGAATTGGAGATGAATTAAAGAGCAACAGTAAAATTGCATTTGAACAGTTAAGAAAGCTAGGAGTTAAGAAGAAGGTAATTTTAAGTGGAGACAAAAAGTCCAAGGTTGATATGGTTGCAAAAACTCTACTTGCAGAGCTTGCATATTCAAATTTAAAGCCAGAGGACAAGATGAATGCCATAGAGGACATTATAAAGGATGAGCCAGATATGAAAATTGCCTACTGCGGTGATGGAATTAACGATATTCCTGCACTTGCAAGAGCCGACATAGGTATTGCAATGGGAGCAATCGGCTCCGACAGTGCCGTAGAAAGCAGTGACGTCATTATTATGGATGACAATATTGAAAAGGTTCCACTTTCAATTAAGATTGCAAAGAAAACACACAGAGTTGTAATTACAAATATAATAGCCTCAATAGCAGTAAAGCTTATAATGCTAGGGCTACTTGCAATACCGGGCTTAGGAGTCACAATGCTACATGCAGTAATTGCAGACGTTGGACTTCTCATACTTGCAATACTAAACTCACTTCGCGCAGGCAGATAAGAAAAACAGACACCCCAGTGTCTGTTTTTCTTTTATTTATAGCAAAGGCAACCACCAAAGCAACCAAAGGTTTTATGCTTATAGCAGTCCTTGCATTCCTCTCTTGAAAAATTGTGCACAAGCCTTGAATCAATTTGCATAAAAAAGAAGTTTTTAAGGTCGCTTATGCTTTCAAATTCATCATACCTAACCTTTAAGGCATCATAACAGCCAAAGCAACGTGTAGCAGTGCCATCTGGATAAAGGTCAATTACAGGAGAGCAAACACTGCGCTTACCCATAAAAATTTCTCTTTCATAATTATTTGTGAATGGAAGAGAGGCAAGTAATTGCTTTTCCTTGCTTGTGTAAACACATTCGGGAATTGCATTACAGTCGTAGCAAGGGGCACAGCCCAGCTTTTTTAATTCCTCATACAAGCCAAAAAGCGTAGGCTTCATTTTATAAAAATAAGGAATTCCACCCTTACTTTTATCATTTGGAATAACGACACTGAGCCTAACCTTATTAAAGCCGTATTTTTTTACTAGGTATAAAAGCTCACTAAAATCTTGATTTTCCTCATAAACATTTATGCCAAGCGTGACATTTTCTCTCATTCCGCTTTGAACAAGTAAATCGATGCCAAGCTCCATTTTATCAAAGGCATCACTTCCCATAATTTTTCTTGAATTTACATTTACTAAAATGATAAATTTAGGATTTAAAAGAGAGGAAATATGCTTGCTTAAATAAACACCATTTGTGAAAATCGTAACACGCATAAATCTCATATCATATGAGAGAATATCGAGGAACGTGTCTAAATTTGGGTGTAAAAGCGGTTCTCCGCCAATAAGCCCCACCTCACGGTCGGGAGCACAAAAATCAAGCAGAGCCTTAAAGGAATTTACATCAATATCTTGCTTTTTTGAGCTAGTATAGTCATTTGCAAAGCAATATGGGCATTTTAAATTACAACGATTTAAAAGTGCAATATTAGCCAAGGTAGTAGCCTCCCTTCATAACCTGATACACATATACTATCATAAAGAAAGGATTATTTCAATTGATTTTTAGAATAAAATATGTTAAAATAAAATAAAAATAAGGCTAGGAGTAAATATGAATTACATAATAGAAAACGAAAATTTAATTGTAACCGTTTCAACCCTTGGTGCTGAGCTTATGTCAATAAAGCAAAAGCAAAGCGGTGCTGAATATCTATGGCAGGGAGATAAAAAATACTGGGGTGGCAGAGCACCAAATATGTTCCCAATCTGTGGTAGGCTTTGGCAGGGCAAATATACCTACCTTGGCAAGGAATACGAAATGCCAAACCACGGAATTGTAAGGTCAAGTGAGCTTTCCTTGAAATCAAAGGCAAATGATGAAATCACCCTTACGCTTGTATCAAACGAGCAAACCACGGAAAAATACCCATTTGACTTTGAATACGACGTAACCTTTAAGCTAGCTGAAAATAAGCTATTTGTTACATATACAGTAAAAAATACCGATACCAAGGAATTGATTTTTGCCGTAGGTGGGCATCCTGCCTTTAATGTTCCAATCAACAACGAGGGCGAATTTGAGGACTACTATGTTGAATTTGATAAGGAATGTAATGCAATAAGAGTTGACTTCTCAAAGGAATGCTTTTGTACTAAAAACGATAAATATTATACACAGGGTGGCACAAAACGCATACCATTAAAGCATGAGCTATTTGATGATGATGCTATTTTCCTATACAATACAAGCAAAAAAATCACCCTTGCATCAGCAAAGCATAAGCATTCAGTGTCAATCGAGCTGTGGGGTATGAAATACGTCGGACTATGGCACGCACCAAAAACCGATGCTCCATATATTTGCATTGAGCCATGGACATCAATCCCTGCAAATCAAGGCATAGTTGATGATTTACTTACCAAGGAGCAAATGAATCACTTGCCAAGTGGCTACACCTACAAAAATGGCTATTCAATAGAGATAAAATAAAGCAAAAGGCTTTTGCAATATCGCAAAAGCCTTTTTAATTTTAATAATTTATAACAAGCTCCTTATTTGGAACAAGAGTATATACTGAACCTCCAAAAATAAGCCTTCCGCCCTCCTTGGTTGCCATAACCTTAACAGTATGCTCGTCCATTTCAATATAAGCCTCTCCACCGTCAAATGGAACACAGCCCTTCATATATTTAAGACCACCAAGATTAGGCTTAACAATAAATTCCTCATAGCCAGGCTCCATAGGTATTACACCGAGGTAGTATTTACCAAAAATGTAAATAGGACTAGCACC
>JAZQHJ010000095.1:0-5005 GCA_045540515.1 Eubacteriales bacterium | reverse complement strand
AAGCGGTCTTAGGAAGACAACATGTTTCCCCAACTCCTTGGCTCACAGAACGACATGGCTACGATCCGACTTTCTAAGCTATCCTGTGGCTCCCATTGGAATGGAGTATGTGGCTTTGGCACAAAGCAAGAAACACTAACGGTTACCGAAACTGGCTTTTTAGGTCTTACAGGCATTTTATAAAACTCGTCAACAACGTGAGATGCAATTGTTGAAATGCCTTCAATGTCCTCATAGGTTTCAGTTGGTAAGCCGTTCATAAAATAAAGCTTTACTTGGCTTTTTCCACCCTCAAATGCAAGTCTAACTGCATTTAATAGGTCTTCCTCATAAAGATTTTTGTTGATTGCATCACGCAATCTTTGAGTACCTGCCTCTGGTGCAAAGGTTAGTCCGCTTGATCGGATTGAGCTAACCTTTCTCATAAGCTCCCTTGTAAAGCTATCAGCTCTTAATGATGGCAAGGATAGATTTACTTTCTTTTCATTAGTCCACGAAAGAAGCATATCCGTTGCATCGTGCAAGCAAGAATAATCGCTTATTGAAAGAGATGTAAGTGAGATTTCGGTATAACCTGTATTTTTATAAATTTCCTGTGCCTGTTCATTTAGCACCTTGGCGCTTTTTTCTCTTACTGGTCTAAATACCATTCCCGCCTGACAGAAGCGACAGCCTCTTATACAGCCACGGAAGGTTTCTAGCATTATTCTGTCATGTACCGTCTCAATATACGGCATAACAGGCTTTACGGGGAAATATGAGGTGTTCAAGTCACTTACAATCCTTTTCTCGACCCTTTTGGGAACATCGTCAAATTTAGGCTCAAATGACTTAATAGTGCCATCCTCGTTATATTCAACGTCATACAAAGACGGAACGTAGAAGCCCTTTAAATGAGATGCCTCTCTTAAAAAGGCTTTTTTGCTATATGTACCATTTTCTTTCATTTTCAAATATAATGAAGCAAGCTCTGGTAGAGCCTCCTCTCCCTCGCCAATGCTGAAAATATCAAAAAAGTCAGCAACGGGCTCTGCATTATAGGCGCATGGACCTCCACCTAAAATTATTGGCATTGATTCATCTCTATCCCTTGCAAAAATTGGCAAGCCTGCTAAATCAATCATATTTATAGCAGTTGTGTAGCATAGCTCGTATTGTAGGGAAATTGCCATTATATCAAAGTCCTTTACATTGTCCTTGCTTTCTAACGCAAAAAGAGGAACGTTGTTTTTTCGCATTTGCTCCTCCATATCAATCCAAGGTGCATACACTCTTTCACACCAAACATCTTTCATTTCATTTAGTGCTCCATATAAAATTCTCACACCGAGGTTTGACATTCCTATTTCATAGGTGTCGGGAAAGCAAAAAGCAATTCGTAGCTTGACGTCGGACTTGTCCTTAATTATTTGTCCAAATTCTCCACCAGTATATCTTCCTGGCTTTGAAACAGATTTTAAAATTGTGCTAATGTCTTGCATTTTTTATTCTAGTGAGGGCAAAATTATAAATGTTGTAGCTAGCATAAGAATTGCAAGCACAATATAATATCCAACCACAAGAGCCGAGCAACCAATAGCTAGCTTTCCAAAAATTGACAAGCCAAGCATTACAGCGCCAAGTATTGAGGATATAATTTTTAATGCCCCTGTTGCCTTTCTGTTTGTTACTATTCTTTTACACATAGGAATTGCCTTTAAAAGTGATTTTGAAAGTCCCTTTGAGACAATTTTTCCTTCGCTTCTTGAAGTGATTACAGGTGCTTCCTCCTCCGAGGAAAGTCTTATTATTTTCACCTCTGCACCTGAATTTCTAATCTTTGATTTAAGTAAATCAATATTGATATTTGGATCAAAGGTTCTAATACCAACCTCAATATTGTTTCTATTCAAAAAGCTAACGATATTTACGAAATCCTCATCAATTTCATACTGAAAGCTCATTTTTGAACACAAAACACCGTTACAAGCCATATACATTACGCTGTTTTTGTCGTCGTCTTCCTTTTCAACGCCTACATCAATTCCCTGTGCTGACATACCATATTTATCTGCATAAATGATTGTATCATTGTCGATTTTAATGCATAAATAGCTTCTTCCAGAGCAAACAAATTTTACCTTCCTGCTCTTAGGAATTGCATCCTTTGTTGAGGAGTCAAAAACGGCAGATAATGGGCCACAAACAAGTGAAAAGCCACTTGCTGCATAATAAAGAACCTTTTCGGTTTTGAAGCCATTATACACTTGGAAATTTGTAAATTTTACGTTCTTTGGTGGGAATGCGGTTGTATCATTTACTGAAACAACATCAACTGTGGCAAATTCTGTGATTGCATCCTCACCAATTATTGAAACATCATCATTGTAAAGTCTTTTATTGCCTATTAGAAATGGAACACTATATGAGAATAAAATTCCAACAGGTAGCATAAGCAGTACACCTAAATACCAAACTGTTACAGCTCTAAAAAAGTCAAAATCCTTAACAAACAAGGAAACTATTGCAAATACAGCTGGAATTAGAAGAGATAATGTAAAATATACACCAAGATAGGAATGTATGTTTGGCTCACTATTAGTATTAGCAAAATAATTTTTTATAAAGCCTGTTCTCTTTACTCTTGCAATCTCGCCATTAAACTCACCTGCGGTGCTTGAAAAGGTTTCAGTTTCAGCCTCTGCATCAATTGTCTCCATTTTATCAAGGTAAAACTTTGCATCCTTAGCGCAAACAACGCTAAATCCATACTTTTCCCTTACTACATTTATGTACGAATATAAAAGTAACATAAAAATAATAAATGCAACTGGAAAATTAAATAATGTCAGGTCGAATGCTTCTGTTTTGAAAATAACTGCAAGAAGCATAATAAATGTATGAATTGCTGAGCATAGCGTGGCAATAACTGCAACGGACTCTGGCAAATAGCTTTTATTAAATATCGACCTTACGCCATGATACATTTGCTCGTGTGCTAGTGAAATACAAACGACTAGCAAGACTAAATTTGTTAAAATGAGTACATATGGATTTGCTAAAATCCCCGTTG
Source organism: Eubacteriales bacterium (assembly GCA_045540515.1). GTDB lineage: Bacteria > Bacillota > Clostridia > Oscillospirales > CAG-272 > RGIG2000. Next base: position 1,953 of record JAZQHJ010000095.1, on the reverse strand, counting down.
GATTTTTAATAAAAAGAGAGAGATTTTCAACGAAAAATAATGCAATTGTAAGCAAAGCCACCAAAATAGTTTTTCTTTTGATGTTTTTTCTTGCATACTTGTACATTTCAACTATTTCCTTGCGTTGTAGCCTGTCATTATACTCATAATAATCAGAGCTTGTGTCATTTTGAAGAATCTCCGCCTCCTTTGAAGCAGGAGTATCCTTTTCTACTGTTGCAACGCTTGGCTGATTTGAGCTGAGCCCAAAGGTTATCATAAATTGATGGTCAGCTTGAACAGTGCTTTTATATGTTTCGTCAATTTTAACATTGTCATCAGCACCATCATTATCTCCTCCGTGGAAGGTGGCTGTATAACCGACTCCTGCATCGTTTGATGAATTATTGCTTTCAAAAAGCTCAGATTTAGGAGGAATAATTATATCATCATCCTCGGAATCAATATCATTTACAGAGTTTTTCTTTTCGTCTTCCGATTTTATGTCCATGCTTATCTGATCAAGGTCAGTTTTCTTTTTCTTCTTCATATTTCCTCCTTGTATTTATGCTCTATGAATTCTTGCCACGTGGCAAAGAATTACTGATGCGGCAGTTGAAACATTAAGTGAGTTTACCTTGCCATACATCGGTATTGATACGATATAATCGCTATTTTCCTTTACGATTCTGCTAACGCCATTTCCCTCAGAGCCCAAAACAATTGCGCATCCACAATTAAAGTCAGTCTCGTAATATGGTGTACCACCAGCCTCAGCTGAGAAAATCCAAACACCATTTTCCTTAAGCTTTTCGATTGCGTTAGAAATATTTGAAACCTTGGCAATTAGCATATGCTCAATTGCTCCTGCTGAGGATTTATAAACAGTTGCTGTAATTCCAACTGAACGTCTTTTAGGAATGATTATTCCGTGTGCTCCTGCGCATTCAGCGCATCTAATAATAGCGCCTAGGTTATGTGGGTCCTCAATCGAATCGCAAACAACAATAAGAGGCTTTTCGTTACGTGATTTTGCAAGCTCAATGATATCCTCAATCGAAGAATATTCCTTGAGTGCAGCCATAGCAACAACGCCCTGATGATTTGCACCATTTGCTAAATAATCAAGCTTTTGTGACTCGACCTCAACAATTGGAATGTTCTTTTTATTTGCCTCTGCAATTATTACTGTTATTGAGCCTTCCTTGTCGCCCTTTCTTACATAAAGCTTATCAACTGCTCTATCGCTTTTTAGAAGCTCTCTTACAGCATTTCTTCCTACAACAACTCCTGTTTCAACGCTTTCATCGTTGTCTTGAGTAGCTCCCTTGCTTGGTTTTTTAAAATCAGTATTGCTTTTATAGCCGTTTTTTCTATCTTTCATTTTTAAAACTCCGAATATAAATACTATTAGTATAATTTTAACATATATTATTTATTTTGTACAGTGCTTTTGTCAAAAAAAATCACATCTTCACGCAAGTAAAGATGTGATTTAAAATCAAAATTTTATAGACGGTTTTATCCGATATATATGATTACTGATTTTTCATTTCACTGAAGCATTCGCTACAATAAACTGGTCTGTCATTGCTTGGTAAGAAAGGAACCTTTGCTACCTTACCACATTTAGCACATACAGTTTCATGCATTTCTCTTGGTGCCTTTGGAGCATTCTTTCTTGCATCTCTGCAAGCCTTGCATCTTTGTGGCTCATTTTGTAAGCCCTTTTCTGCATAGAACTCTTGCTCACCAGCTGTGAATACGAACTCATTTCCGCATTCCTTGCATACTAAAGTCTTGTCTTCGAACATGATGGATCCTCTCTTTTTCCTCTTTTTCTATATGCGTCAGATTAAATCTGAAATCGCCTTATTTAGACTGCGCAAGTTTCTTTCGAATGCGCTGAATTGCATTATCAATGGATTTTTCAGGCTTATCCAAAGATTCAGCAATTTCCTTATAAGACCATCC
>JAZQHJ010000094.1:0-3184 GCA_045540515.1 Eubacteriales bacterium | reverse complement strand
AGGTTAGCAAGGTTAAGAAAAAATGAAAAAGTTTGTATGTTCAGTTTGTGGTTATGTTCACGAGGGAGATAGCGCACCAGAAAAGTGTCCTATTTGCAAGGTGTCAGCTGATAAGTTTAATGAAATGTCTGACGGTCTTACTTGGGCTGCAGAGCACGTAATTGGTGTTGCTCAGGGTGCTTCACAGGAAATCATTGACGGTTTAAGAGCTAATTTTATGGGCGAGTGCACAGAGGTTGGCATGTACCTAGCTATGGCAAGAGTTGCTCATAGAGAGGGTTACCCAGAGGTTGGTCTTTACTACGAAAAGGCCGCATGGGAGGAGGCAGAGCATGCTGCAAAGTTTGCTGAGCTTCTTGGTGAGGTTGTTACTGATTCAACAAAGAAGAACCTTGAATTAAGAGTTGAGGCTGAAAACGGCGCTACACTTGGCAAGGTTGAGCTTGCTAAAATGGCAAAGGAGCAAAACCACGACGCAATCCACGACACCGTTCACGAAATGGCTCGCGATGAGGCAAGACACGGAAAAGCATTTGAGGGACTTTTGAATAGATATTTCAAATAATACCACGAAGGCTTGTAATATAAAGACTTTGAATACATAAAGGAACAGATTTGTCTGTTCCTTTTTTGTTGCACTTTTTCCACAAAAGCATGGAATTTTTATGGAATTTTGGGTGTGTTGATTTTGGAAAATGGTCAAAATATGGAAACCAAGATTATGGAAAAAATAAATTGAAATATGTAATGTTGTGTGATATAATAATCTCACCGATAAATAAGAATTTGATATCAGCTTTTCACTCTACTATTGGTTGATTTCTTCCCACTCAACTAATGGTATGTAGATTTCTGTTGTAGTCGCGTTTATAATGAAAGCGAAAGGAGGCAGTCCATGGATCAAATAAAAATCGGAAAATTCATTGCCGAGCGCAGAAAGAAAGCAAATTTAACGCAACTGCAGTTGGCAGAGAAATTGAACATTACCGATAGAGCCATATCAAAATGGGAAAATGGCAAAGCAATGCCCGATTCTTCAATCATGCTTGATTTGTGTAATGTTTTAAGTATCAGTGTAAATGATTTGTTAAGTGGGGAGGTAGTTACAATGGAGAATTACAACAAAGAATTAGAAAATAAGCTTATTGAAATGGTAAAAGAGAAGGAACAGGCAGATAAAAGGTTGCTGTCCTTGGAGATTTTTGTAGGAATAGTAGTATCGGTAATTCTTTTTGCTATGGTTCTTGTCGCTTCCTTTGTTCAGATGGAGAATTGGTTGAGAATCGTCCTTATTGTTATAGGCTTCATTCCGTTTGCAATAGGAATTGCTTATGCAATAAGAATTGAGCAGACAGCAGGCTACTATGAATGTGCGAAATGCGGACATCGATATGTTCCCACATACAAAAGCGTGCTCATGGCACCTCACATCAACAGAACGAGACATATGCGTTGCCCGAAGTGCCACGAAAAATCTTGGCAAAAGAAAGTTATAAACAAGAAATAAACAAATTCCAATTTGTCAAGCTACACAATTAAATACAAAAATATGAATTTTCCACGAAATGGCTCGCGACGAGGCAAGACAGGTCAAGGCATTTGAAGGACTTCTTAATCGTTATTTCAAAAACTGAGTTATTGACACTCAAGAAATATGATTTATGATTTTACATAAAGGGCAGAGAAATCTGCCCTTTTTTGTTAAAAAGAATAGAAGGAAAATTTCTTTACTTTTTTATGCTTTTGTGATAAAATATTAGTAGAGATATTCCAAGGTGGCAATGAGCAATATTTACCACGAAGGAGAGGGTAATGTATAAATTTAAGAAAATTCTAGCATTAGCATTTTGTCTTGTGCTTATGCTTGTCTTTATAGCTTGTAAGAAAGAAAATTTACACTCGTCAAGCGAAAGCTCGTCGAGCGATATCGTATCAAACGAGAGCTCGGATGAAAGCTCAGACGAAAGCTCAAGCGAAAGTGAGCACGTTCATATCGCACAGACTCTTGCAGGCTACGAGCCAACGTGTACCGAAGCAGGACTTACCGAGGGTAAAAAGTGCTCTGAGTGTGGTGAAATTTTGGTAGAGCAAGAAACAATCAAGGCAACAGGACACACTGAAGAAACACTCAAAGGAGTAGAGCCAACGTGTACCGAAACGGGCTTGACCGAGGGTAAAAAATGCTCTGCTTGCGGTGAAATACTTGTAGCGCAAGAAAATATTCCGGCAAAAGGACACACTGAAGAAACACTCAAAGGAGTAGAGCCTACCTGTGGCAAAGCGGGACTTACTGAGGGTAAAAAATGCTCCGTGTGTGGCGAGATTTTTATAGCACAAGAAGCGATTGAAGCAACGGGTGCACATAAGCTTGAGAATAGCTACACGTGTGTTTTATGTGGAAACGAAATTTATAAGGGAAGCGAGGGTCTTTCCTTTGTCGAGAGTGACGGCGGCACACACTACATAGTTAGTAAAAATATCACTTGCACTGATACGGAAATAATTATTCCTTATACGTATAATAATTTGCCTGTAACGGAGATAGAAAGCGGTGCGTTTGCGGGTTGCACCTCACTTAAAAATATAATGATACCTAATAGTGTAACTATGATAGGAGAAAAGGCGTTCTTTGGTTGCACCTCACTTACAAGTATAGAAATCCCCAATGGCGTAACTGCAATAGGAAGCTATACATTCCAACATTGCACCTCGCTAAAAAGCATAGTAATTCCAGATAGTGTAACCGAGATAGGATTAGGTGCGTTCTATAATTGCACCTCACTTGAAAGCATTAAAATTCCAAGTGGTGTAACCGAGATAGGAGACGACGCATTCTATTTAAATAGCTCACTTGAAAGCATTACGGTGGACGAAAATAACACTGTGTATAAATCAATTGATGGTAATTTATATTCAAAGGATGAAAAAACACTTATCTTATATGCCATAGCAAAAGTGGATAAGACGTTTGAAATTCCAAATGGCGTAGAGACGATAAAAAACGGTGCGTTTGCGGGTTGCACCTCACTTGAAAGCATTAAAATTCCAAACAGCGTAGAGACGATAGAAAATGGTGTGTTTATTGATTGCACATCCCTTGCAAAAATAGAAATTCCAAGTAGTGTAACCTCGATAGGAGGCGGTACATTCGTTGGCTGTACGTCTCTTGCAAGTATAGAAATTC
>JAZQHJ010000093.1:0-2788 GCA_045540515.1 Eubacteriales bacterium | reverse complement strand
TCACAGAACGACATGGCTACGATCCGACTTACAAAGAGCTGAGGTGCTAACACAGGCATTGCCATATATTCAAAAATATTATGGAAAAACCATTGTAGTAAAATACGGTGGAAATGCCATGATAAATGAGAATTTAAAGCTCCAAGTAATGGAGGATATCGTGCTTTTACACCTAATAGGAGTAAAGGTTGTCCTTGTTCACGGTGGTGGACCTGAAATTACTGAAACCCTTAAAAAAATCGGCAAGGAAAGTGTTTTTGTGGATGGACTTAGAGTAACCGATGAGGAAACCGTGTCCGTTGTTCAAATGGTTCTTGCGGGGAAAATCAACAAAAGCCTTGTAAACCTACTTCAAATCAATGGTGGTAAGGCAATAGGCATTTCAGGACTTGACGGACATATGATTGAGGCTGAAATGAAGGATGAACGCCTTGGATACGTTGGAAAAATCACAAATGTTGATGTAGGACCAATAAATGACCTTCTTGAAAAGGGCTATATCCCTGTTGTATCAACAATCGGTTGCGACAAAAAGGGCAATGTATATAATATAAACGCAGATACAGCCGCATCCTATATTGCAGGGCATATGAAGGCAGAAAGGCTTATCACTATGACCGATATAGAGGGCATTTTGATGGATAAAAACGACCACTCCTCAATAATCCCTTGCATCGACCTTAAAATGGCTGATAAGCTCTTTAAGCACGAGATAATCAGCGGTGGAATGATACCAAAGGTTGAGTGCTGTATTGATGCAATTCACAGAGGCGTTAAGAGTGTAACAATTCTTGATGGACGTGTGCCACATGCACTTCTTATAGAGGTGCTAACCAATGAGGGTGCTGGTACAATGGTTGTAAAGGATATGGATAAAAATGAATAGCTTTAAAAACAATGATAAGGAATATATAGCAAATACCTATGGCAGATTTGATATTGAAATTGCCTACGGAAAGGGCTCATATATCTACGATATAAACGGCAAGGAGTACATAGACCTTGCAAGCGGAATTGCTGTAAACACCTTTGGAATTTCAGATGATGAATGGATAGATGCAGTGGCAAAACAGCTCAAAAAATGCCAACACGTATCCAATCTTTACTATTCCGAGCCTTGCACAGAGGTTGCAAAAATCCTTTGCACACGTACAGGTGCAAAAAAAGTATTTTTCTCAAATTCTGGCGCCGAGGCAAACGAATGTGCAATTAAGACTGCACGTCTTTGGGGCGCTGAAAGCAAGGGCGAGGAATACTTTAATATAATCACCCTACAAAATAGCTTCCACGGCAGAACGATAACAACGCTTTCAGCCACAGGGCAGGATGTTTTTCATAAATATTTCAACCCCTTAACTGACGGATTTTTATATGCCGAGGCAAATAATATAAACAGCGTTAAGGAGCTTGTTAAAAACAACAAGTGCTGTGCTATTATGATGGAGCTAGTACAGGGCGAGGGCGGTGTTTTACCACTAACCAAGGAATTTGTAAATGGCGTTTGTGAAATTGCCAAGGAAAACAACATTCTTGTTATCATAGACGAGGTTCAAACAGGAAATGGAAGAACAGGACAGCTTTATGCTTACCAAAATTACGGCATAACCCCTGATATAATTACAACTGCAAAGGGACTTGCGGGTGGACTTCCAATCGGAGCAACCCTGTTCTTTGACAAAACAGAAAACACCTTAAAGCCATCACTTCACGGCTCAACCTTCGGTGGTAACCCGATTGCCTGTGCAGGAGCAATCAACGTATTAAATCGTATTGATGAGGCACTTCTTGCAGAGGTAAGAGCAAAATCAAAATATGTTTTTGATGAGCTAAATGGTGCTGACGGAATTGCCTCCGTAAGTGGACTTGGACTAATGATAGGTATAGAAACAAAGGGAGACGTGTCTAAAATTCTTGCAAAATGTATGGAAAAGGGCATACTTCCAATAAAAGCAAAAAACAAAATAAGATTACTACCAGCTCTTAATATTCCATTTGAGCTTTTACAAAAGGCAATCGGAATAATTAAAGAGGTTGCTAAGGAGAATATAGAATGAGCTTTTTAAAAGGAAGAGACTTTCTAAAGCTTCTTGATTTTACATCTGAAGAAATAGGAAAGCTAATTGATTTAGCAGCAGAGCTAAAGGAAAAAAAGAAAAACGGTGTTCCTCATAACACTCTACAAGGAAAAAACATCGCTTTAATATTTGAAAAAACAAGCACAAGAACACGTTGTAGCTTTGAGGTTGCTGCCCACGACCTTGGAATGGGAGTTACCTATCTTGACCCAACAGGCTCACAAATCGGTAAAAAGGAAAGCATTGCAGATACTGCAAGAGTCCTTTCATCAATCTACGACGGAATCGAATATCGTGGCTACGGTCAAGAAATTGTTGAGGAGCTTGCAAAATATTCAAAGGCTCCTGTATGGAACGGACTTACAAATGAGTTCCACCCAACACAAATTCTTGCTGACTTCCTCACCATAAAGGAGCAATTTGGAAGACTAAAAGGCATTAAGCTTGTGTATATGGGTGATGCAAGATATAATATGGGAAATTCACTAATGGTTGGATGCGCAAAAATGGGACTTGATTTTGTTGCTTGTGCTCCAAAAAAATACTTCCCAGACCAAAAACTAATCGACGAGTGTCTGAAAATAGCCGAAAATACAGGCGCAACCCTTACCTTTGAGGAAAACCCAGACATAGCCGTAAAGGGCGCAAATGTTATCTATACAGACGTGTGAAGTCGGATCGTAGCCATGTCGTTCTGTGAGCCAAGGAGTTGG
>JAZQHJ010000092.1:0-9586 GCA_045540515.1 Eubacteriales bacterium | reverse complement strand
CATCACACGCTTCATTTGCAACTGTACGTCTTTTAATAATTCTTGATACCTTTAAAAATTTATCAATTCTCATATAATCTCCAAAAACAAACCTGCGTATCAAATTGATACGCAGGCATGCAAAAAACTTATGCGTTAACTTTGTTCTTAAGTGTTTTACCAGCTGTAAATCTAACTTGCTTAGATGCTGGAATCTTAATTGTTTCGCCTGTAGCTGGGTTACGTCCCTCTCTAGCTGGCTTTTGCTTTACATCGAATGTACCGAATCCGATCAATTGAATTTTGTCTCCTGCAACAAGAGCTGTTTCGAAAGCTGAAAGAACTGCATTTACTGCTGCTTCTGCATCCTTCTTCTTAAGATCTGCTTCCTTTGCTACTACTTCGATAAGTTCTGTCTTGTTCATTGGTTTAGTCTCCTTAATTTTATTACCGAATGAGATTCGGTTTTCTGTACTTTTATTATATCACTAAAATTCTTGTATTGCAAGGATTTTACGGATATTTTTTACAATTTTTTTAATTTTTTTGTAATTTTTTTATCTATTTTGACCTTATTTTTTTAATAATCCCACTTTTTTAAGGATTTTTATTATTTTTTTACCATTAGGAAGAAGTAAAACGTCTTCCTTTGTGACTCCTTTTATCTTAAATAGAACGAATATATATAGTATAACTGCAAGAATTATTGATATAATAGTTGCTATTTCTGTGGAAATTTCAATTGAAATTCCTATGAATAATAGCGCTGAGGTGCCTATTGATAAAATTGATGCTACAAGAGGAAGTGCAAAGATTTTTATTAGATTTGGAATCTTTCCAACATGCTTGATTGTAAAATAAACATTTAAGGTAGATGCACATAGGTAGCATATTACTGTGCTAATTGGTGCACCTAGCATACCGATTTTCCCAAGTAAAATATAATTACTTATTAGCTTTGCTCCTGCTCCAACTAGCATTGATATTATTGGTAACCTTTGCTTTCCTGCTGAATTTAAAAAGGCATTAGTTGCAGATATTACTCCTAAAAATAATACTGATGCTGATGCTATTGAAAGCCACGGTGCTGCTCTTTGCACAGAATCCTCGTTAAACATAAGTAGCTTTAAAATTGGCTGTGAAAAAATGCCAAGACCGATTGCACACGGCATCGCTATTAAAATTATGATTTTTGTGCTTATTTCTCTAATCCTTGCACTTCTTTCTTCATTACCTGCCTCGTATGCTCCCGATATTAGAGGTATTAGGGCATTTGCGATTGGATAAAAAAAGATGGTCGGTAAATTAAACATTGAAATAACAAGTGATGTGTAATCACCATAGTACACTCTTACTGCTATTTCGTTCATTCCCGACCCAAGAAGTCTATTTTGCACCATTAGTGTATCAATCACTGTGGTTAATGATAGTACCGAGGAGCTTAATGTTATTGGTATTGCTATTAAAAATAGCTCTTTTAAAATTCGTTTTGTTGTTTTTGATTCTTCTTTTATAGGAATTGCTTCTTGTATAAAGGTCTTTTCTTTAAAAAAAAGCTTTCGTAAATACAAGTATATCATTCCCAATAAAACACCAATTGTTACACCTAAAATTGTATAGGCTGATACAATGTAATCATCATATCCCTTTGATTTTGCCCAAAGAGCAAATGCAACGCCAATTGCCACCTTGCCGACAGCTTCAATTAGCTGTGATATTGCTGTTGGTGTCATTAGCTGAAAGCCTTGAAAATATCCTCTTAATGAGCTAGAAAGGCATATAAATAGCATAGTTGGAGCTATTGCTATAATGCAAAGAGTTGTTTTAGGTGCACCAATTAGTAGTGCAATTTTGTCTGAAAATATCATCATAAGTGTTGAAAATACTAGTCCTATTATCAACAATACAACAAATGATATTTCAAATATTTTTTTAGCTTCCCGTATTCTACCTCTTACCCTACTACGTGAGACTAAAATAGAAAGTGCTACTGGAAATCCTGAGGTTGATATTACATAAAGATATGCATAAATTTCATATGCAGAGCTATAATATCCAGCACCAGCACTGCCAACCACTCTATTTAATACTATTTTTGATATTAAACCGACTGATTTTACAAAAATGTTAGCTATTGTGAGAGCTAAAACTCCTGAAAAAAACATTCTTCCAGAGCTTTTTGGTGCTTTTTTCTCATTATTTATAACCAAAATTACCTCTTTACTTTTTACCTAAAAATTCCGTATATAATGAATTGCTCGGAATGTAATCATAGCTTATTTCATCAAGAACGTCTATTTTATTTATAAGCTTTTGTGCGCTTTCGTAATATTTGCTATCTGGCATTACCTCTAAAAGAGTTTCCTTGGCATATTTTTTCATAAGGAATAGCTCATATGGCATAAAGGAGTCGAGCTGAATTGTGCAAACATCCTTGTTTGGAAAAATGCTTTTTTCCTCGTTTTCTCTTACTGTTTGCCACAAATAGAAGGTGAAATCCGCACTTGCGCCTCTAAATTTTCTATCACGAACGATTCTTCTTATAAATCTAATTTCATTTTTTGTAAAAACAACGTCATTTATACAAGCATCATAATTAACATTTATAAAAATGCCTATATATTTCTCATCTATGAGTGAGACAATTTCGGGATATACAGCTTGTATTCCCTCAAAAATAATAATTTCGTTTGCCTCAATGATATGCTCATTGTAGCCTGCTCTTTTTTGAGTTATGAAATCAAAAATTGGTACTCTTATTGTATTACCTACCCTTGCGTGCTTTATGCAATCGCTTAATAGTGGTAGGTCAATTACGTTTATCGAGTCGTAATCAATTTTTGCATCATCCTTAACAACTCTTCCGTCGTCTCTTTCATAAAAAAAGTCATCAATTGATATTATTGTTATTTTTTTACCACATGCCTCAAGCTCTGTTATTAGCTTATTTGCTGTTGTTGTCTTTCCTGAGCAGGTTGGTCCAGAAAGGAGCAATATTCTAGCATTTGCTTTAAGTACCTTTTCAACTGCTTCATCAAGCCTTGCTTCAAAATCATGCTCACACTCCATAACAAAATTCATCTTGTCCTGCTCCGAGGTAAAGCTTATGTTATATTGCTTCATTTTTACCACCCTTCTTATTATTGTCCTGCAAATATTCATATGGGTATTTAGGTGAAAATATTCTATTTATTTTAATAATTCCATCTTCATTTTTAACAATTTTAGTTGTTGCTCCTGCACCAATACCAAAAACTGTGTGGGCATCCGCCATCATAAGCACGTTATATATGCCAAACGCATTCTTTTTTGCATATCCTACGTTTTCAAGGTCTGAAATTGTATTTTTTTGGCGATACATATAGTATGGCTCGTATCCATTTTTTGTTAAGGTCTCATATGCATATTTTACGCTTTTGATTGCATCTGTATCATATTTTTCGTATATTCCCTCATCATTCCTTAAAATTTGTGCTGATTTCTTCACACAGAAGGAATGAACTGTAACATTATCCGGATTTAGCTCTATTATTTTATCAATTGTATTTTTAAAGCTTTCAAAGGAATCCTTGTCAAGTCCTGCAATAAGGTCCGTATTGATATGCTCAATGCCAGAGCCCTTAACCTGCTCAAAGGCATTAAGGAATTGTGCACAGGTATGTCTTCTGCCAATTGCCTCTAATACCTCATCATTAAGGCTTTGAGGATTTATGCTTATACGGGTTATACCATAGCTTTTTGCTATTGAAAGCTTTTTATCCGTTATTGTATCAGGTCTTCCACCTTCTAATGTAAATTCTATTAAGGATGATGTATCAATGCTTGTATTGATAGCTTTTAGTAAAAATTCAAGCTGTGCCTCGTCAAGTATTGTTGGTGTTCCACCACCTATATAAATAGAAATAACCCTTAGCCCCTGCTCTTTTATACTTTTTGCAGTTTCTTTAAGCTCTAAAACAAGCTTATTTAGATAATCAGGTATTAAGCTATATAGCTTGGGTGTGGCATATGAAACAAATGAGCAATATGTACAGCGTGACGGGCAAAAAGGAATTGAAACATAAATACTGCAAGTATTATCTTCACTTAATGAAAGTATGCTGTGCTCATTTTTTGCAACCTGTATTGCAAGTCTTGCCTTTTCCTTGCTCAAAAGGTATCTTTCAACAAGAATATTGTATGCTTTCTCCTCGCCGTGCTTTAAAATCAACTCATTTGCGACCTTAGAGGGTCTTATTCCCGTTAAAATTCCCCAAGGTATAATTTTCCCTGTAAGTATTACTCCCGCCTCGTAAACAGCCTTTCCAACTGCCGTTTTAGAGGTTCTTTCATATGGTTCATCACCAAATGGACAAAATCCGTTTCCTGTTGCAGTATTACCGTCAATATTAAACTCACAGAAGCATTCTATTCCTTCTTCTGTATCATTTGCTTGAACCCTTAACACTCTTGATTCATTTGATGAATCCTTTGGAAACTTTTCTCCGTGAAAAAACATAGCACAAAGAGTTTGAACATATGTGCCATTTATTTTTCCAGCTAGTTCAAGTTTCATTGTGCTATCTCCTTTGTTTATTATTTTGATGCGCTTACTACTCTTGTAACTCTAATTACGTCCTTAATGCCTCTTAGTCTTGAAACTATTGCATTAAAATGCCCTATATCCTTGCACGATATTGTCATATTGATTATTGTTGTGTCCTCAACATTTTTTGTGCTAATTGATACAATATCAACTCTCATTTCAGAAAGTGCCATTGAAATTTCGGCAAGAATTGACATTCTATTGGTTACCAGAATTTGAATTGCAGATTCGTATGATGCTTTATATGAGCCACTTGTAGGAATATCCCATTCTGCTTTTACAAATCTGTTTGCATTTTCTTCCTTTGAGTATGCGTTTTTAATATTTGGGCAATCAGCCTTATGAATTGATATTCCGTAGCCCTTTGTTATAAAGCCGATAATATTTTCACCAGGAAGCGGATTACAGCATTTAGCAAACTTAACTGCACAGCCATCCTCGCCGTCAATAATTACACCACCAGTTGATTTTCTTTTTCTTGTGGTTGAGGTTACAGTTGGCTCTATTACAACCGGTCCGTCGTCCTTATGCTTTTCATTATAAATGCGTTCGTATTCTGCTTTTAGCTTTGGTAAAACCTTAGTTAGTGGAACTCCACCATAGCCTAGTGCGTTATATAAATCGTCTGCCTCGTTCATACCAAAGCGCTTTGCAACATTGGTAACGATTTCTAGCTTTTCGTCCTCGGATAGATTTCCTCTGAATTTTGAGAGCTCCTTTTCTATCATTGCTTTACCAACAACGATATTTTCAGCTCTCTTTTCCTTTTTAAACCATTGTCTTATCTTATTCCTAGCTTCACTTGTTTTAACGATGTTAAGCCAGTCCCTGCTTGGTCCCTTTGATGCGTTTGAGGTGATGATTTCAACAATGTCGCCATTCTTTGGAACGGAATCAATTGGAGCAATTCTTCCATTGATTTTTCCGCCAACCATTTTATTTCCAACGCCCGTATGAATTGAGTAAGCAAAGTCAATAAGTGTTGCTCCAAGTGGCAACGCAATTACATCCCCCTTTGGAGTAAATACAAAGGTTTCATCGTGGAAAATATCAATTTTAAATGCGTGTAAAAAGTCATCCGGGTCAATTACGTCGCTTTCAGTGTCGATAAGCTTTGAAATCCAGTCAAGCTTTTTATCAATTTCAGCAGAGGATTTTTCTCCACTTTTATATTTCCAGTGCGCTGCGATACCGTATTCAGCGACCTGGTGCATTTCCTTGGTTCTGATTTGAACCTCAAATGGTATTCCCTCCTTACCGATAACGGTTGTATGCAAGGATTGATACATATTGGGCTTTGGTGTTGAAATATAGTCCTTAAAGCGACCTGGAACGGATTTAAACATTTCATGTATAAGTCCAAGAACTGTATAGCATTCAAGCTCTGTTTCAACGATTACTCTTAAAGCATAAAAGTCGTAAATTTCATCAAAGCTTTTGTTTTGGTTGTACATTTTGCGATATACACTATATACGGTTTTTACACGTCCTTTAAGCTTGAAATTGATATTTGAGGCTGTTAGCTTTTCGGAAACATCTTGCTTTAAATTTTCAATAAAATCAACATTTTGTCCATATTTTTCATCAATATGCCTTTTTACTTCCTCGTATCCAATTGGGTCAAGGTATTGAAGCGCAAGATTTTCAAGCTCTTGCTTAATTTTTTGCATACCAAGACGGTGAGCAAGAGGCGCATATATATGCATTGTTTCAAGAGCAGTAGCTCTTCTTTTAGCGTCCTTTTTTACGTAAAGAGTACGCATATTATGAACTCTGTCACAAAGCTTTATAAAAATTACTCTTATATCCTTAGACATTGCAAGGAGCATTCTTCTAACATTTTCAATGTGCTCCTCCTCCTTGTCCTCAATATTGATGGATTTAATCTTTGTAACTCCATCAACAAGAAGTGCAACATCTCCACCAAAAAGCTCCATTATTTTTTCAAGACAGGTCTTTTCAGGGCAGTCCTCTACCGTATCGTGCAAGAAGGCAGCACAAATTGAGTCAGTGTCAAGCCCGAGCTGTGCTACAATTTCTGCGACAGCAATTGGGTGAGAAATATATGGCTCTCCACTTAGTCTTACCTGTCCCTCGTGCATTTCCTTTGCATATGAGTATGCAAATTTGATTTTTTCAATATCGTATTTTTTGCCACTTTGAATAATTAGCGTAAGGAGCTCGGCGATGTCTTTATATTGATCGTCAATCATTTTTTCACTCTTTCTTTATCTTTTTGCGGTTTGATACATTGATTTAAGCTTTTTTAGAAGGCTTGATTTATCAAGATTTACTTTGTTTTTAGAATAGGAAAGCTTAAACTTGAAGCTATACTCATCAATTTCCTCTATTCCTACAACATTTAATTCTGTAAATACCTTGATTATGATTTTAACCTTTACGTATGTAAAAGGATTAGCAGGATTATATCTGTTTAAATCACTAGCAAGACGCATATATGAATATTCCTCTTTGTTACATCTTGCACTATTTAGCAAATGCTTATAGGCTATTGCAAAGTCCTCTCTTTCTGGAATAAATTCAGTAGGAGATAAATTCGATTTGCCTTCCTTTATCTGTACATATAGCTCTTCGTTTTGCTGTTCAATTTGTAAATATCTTTGACTTGGGCAAATATCCTTAATATTGATTTGCAATGTTACATTACCTGCAAATTCATTTGATTCAAGATTAAAAGCAACATCGACCTCGTTACCGATATCTAGCCAAAATTCCTCCGGTGAAACGGAAAACAGCATTGCTGAAAATTGCTTCCCACTCTTTGAAAGAATAATTCTTAAATGCTTATTCATTCCAACTGGAATCAAGTCCTCAATTATCATATTAGTTGCAGAAAATAAAGGTGTTGAATTTGCAATTCCAAATGGTTCAAGAAGTGATATTTCCTTTGCAAGGTCAAGGGTAATTTCGCTTTCGTTGAGCTCTGTATCAATGTCAAGCACTGGCTCAATATCTACACTTTTTAAGCAATTTTTAGCGTAGTCCTCTAGCCTTTGCTTAAACTTTTCGAGATTTTTTCTTTTAATTGTAAGTCCTGCTGCAAGCTCGTGGCCTCCAAATTTTTCAAGAAGGTCTGAGCAGTGTGTAAGTGCTTCTACTAAATTAAGTCCTGACACACTTCTGCCCGAGCCCTTTCCAATTGCTTCAGGCTCAAATGGGTCATCATTTCCTTCAAAGGAAATTAAAACAGAAGGCACACCAAATTTATCGGATACTCTTGATGAAACAATTCCGATAACACCATGATGCCAATTCTCGTTGTCAAGGATAATAATGCTCTTTTCATCAAGCCCCTTTTGCTCGATTATTTGATTTGCTTCTTCAACTATTTTATTTTCAGTATATTGTCTTTCCTTATTGATTTCACAAAGCTGATATGCATAGCTCTCTGCCTCAGCCTCGCTTTTTGAAAGGAATAGGTCAACAGCAATGGATGCAGAGCTGATTCTTCCTGCGGCATTGATTCTTGGAGCAAGAGTAAAGCCAACAAAGCCAGACGTAAGTCTTTTTTTGGTCTTTGGCTTACTGCTTGACTTTCCGTCACCATTACGACATAGGTTGATTAGCATTGCTAGTCCTATTTTGTCCGTTTTTTCTGCTCTTTCAAGTCCATATGAAACAATTATTCTGTTTTCATCAACAACTGGCATAACGTCAGCGATTGTGCCTATTGCAGTAAGGTCAGCATATTTGCTTGCAATTTCTCTTGTTGCATCCTTTATACTAGCTCCCTTTATATGCGATTCTAAGGCGCAAAGAAGCTTGAATACAACTCCTACTCCTGCAAGGCTTGAAAAGGGATATGTGCTATCATGTCTTTTAGGATTTATAACAGCTATTGCCTTTGGCAATATGTCTGTACATTCATGGTGGTCTGTAACAACGACGTCAATACCAAGAGAGGTTGCAAAATCAATCTCATTTATTGCTGTAATACCCGTATCTACTGTAATTATTAGGCTTGTTCCGTTGTTTTTTAGCTTCAAAAGAGCCTCTGTTGACATACCATATCCCTCGCCCTTACGTGAAGGAATGTAATAATCAACCCTTGCACCTAGTGATTGTAGATACAAGTACAAATTACTTACAGAGGTAACTCCGTCAACATCATAATCACCGTAAATTGTTATTTTTTCTTGATTTTCGACAGATGAAGAAATTCTATTAACTGCCTTATCCATATCGTTAAGCAAGAATGGGCTGTGAAGCCTTTCTTGACTCTTGTTTATAAAAGCAGTGGCACTTTTTTCATCATCAAAGCCTCTATTAACAAGCAAGGTAGAAAGCACTCTTGAGCAACCAATTTGCTCAGCTAATGAATAAATCTTGTCATTATCCTCTCTACAATGCCTAATATGCCACCTTTTTTTAAGTGTTTTAGTCATTAATTTTCCTTATTTTTTTAGGATTGCTAGTGCAACCTTAATTCCATCAACAGCGGCACTCATAATGCCTCCTGCATAGCCTGCGCCCTCTCCACAAGGATAAACATTATCGCTTCCTAAAAGAGTTAAGGCTTCATTTCTTAAAATTCTTATAGGCGCAGAGGTTCTAGTTTCCACTCCCGTTAGTGGAACATCACTTGCATTAAATCCCTTTATTTTTTTGCCAAATTTTTCAAAGCCAAGCTTTAAATAGTCACAAACATGCTTTGGCAAAATATGGTTTAAATCACAGAGCTGTGTAAAACCATTCATGTATGTGGGTTCTATTCTTTTTGGTTCATTTTTTACTATTCCTTGATAAAAATCTCCAAGGGTTTGAACTGGTGCCTTATAGGTTGAGCCTGCTTCTAAAAATGCCTTTTTCTCCAAGCTTCTTTGAAATTCAATAGCTTTTCTTGGTGTTGCACCATAATCGCTTTTGTCTATTTGCACTGCTATTGCAGAATTGGCATTTCTTCCGTCTCTTGCATATCTACTCATTCCATTAACAACAATGCTATTTTCTTCACTTTGAGCAGCAACAACCTCACCACCAGGAAGTCGGATCGTAGCCATG
>JAZQHJ010000091.1:0-7378 GCA_045540515.1 Eubacteriales bacterium | reverse complement strand
TTCCTAAGACCGCTTGGCCTCCGACTTAGTAGCACCGCCAGGGTTGGAGCCTGCACTCTCAACACCTCTTGCAACAGCGCCTTGAACATAGCCCTGTCTTACATTTGGGTCGCCAAGCATTGCGCCTTGGTTACGCATATTGATAAGCTCCTTGGATTCGTCGTCGTAGGAAACGCTTGCAATACCAACGGAAAGAACCTCAAAGCCACGAAGTGCGTTCCAGTTTGCATCAAGCTCCTGTGCCATAAACTTAGAAAGCTCGGTTGACTTTGATGCAACGTGTGAAATACGAATACCTGATGCTGACATTTTGTTAATTGCAGCGGTAAGAGCCTCTAAAAATTCTGACATATATTGCTCGTTGATTTCGTTAATATCAACCTTGTGAGCATCTCTTGGAATAACCTCGGAGTAGAATTTAAGAGGGTTAGTAACCTTGATTGAATATGTACCGTGAGCTCTTAAAAATAGCTCTGCGTTGTAGAAATTGTCAAAATAGTTTACAGGAGCACGTGTGCCAAAGCGAATTCCCTTAATTTCTTGTAGATTGATAAAGAAAACCTTTTGCTTTCCAGATGGAACTCCACCAAATTTAATACGTGAGAACATTTCCTTTAAGGAATCGCCAAAATGTCCGCTGAACATTGAAGGAGCACTCTTTGTATCAACCTTGTAGTAGCCAGGAACAGCAGTGTAGTCAACAACCTGACCACCGTCAACAAGTAGCATAAATTGGTTGTCATAAACGTGAACGATTGAGCCGTCGCTTATGTAGTCCTCAGTGCCCTTCTTGTTTGAGCCACGCTTTCCGTCGGTTCTGATTTTTATACCTGTTGTAAACACAGTGGTATCACTCATACCATCAGCCTCAATGACCTCAAGCCATTGGTCGGCAAGGTTGCCACCTACTGCGTCAAAAAATGCTTTAATAATTCCCATAATATAATCTCCTTTGTATTTTAAAAATGTTAAATTTATTTAGCCAAAATAAAGGTTGGCATTACTGTAAGAGTAAGCTCTGACATTGAAACAGCACCTTCAACAAATGTACCGCTTGTAGCATCATAGGTATATGCTGTAACTGTCTCATAGCCTGAAAGGTCGGGAAGAGTATAGGTGGCGTCTGTGCCAGTTGTCCACATACCATAAAGAGCTCCACCGTCCTCTGACTCAAAGAGGTAGGAATAAATATTGTCAGCTCCGTTTTCAAGAGCACCCTTGAAATACATTCCCTTTGAAATTTGCTTAAAGGCTGTAAGAGCCTCGAAGGCAACCTTTTTTGTGCCGTCGGAGGCAACAATTCCACAGCCGTCGCTTTCTGTGTCCTTAAAGGTGCTAAGTGTAGCTCTGTCAACGCCCATTCCGTTCAAAATCATATACGCACGAAGAATGTATGCACACTGCATTTCCTCGCTTGAATAGGTGTTATATGGGGCAACATAGTAATCGCCAAATTCGTTTACAGTGTCCCAACCAAAGGAGCTTAGGTGAATTTCCATATTTGGATATTCAGTGTCACGGTATTCCAAAAGAGCATTGAGTGCAGCATCGTTTAGATACATACCCTCTGGTGCTCTGCTTGATTGATACTTAAAGCTCCAACCACCGATTGGCAAAAAGCCGTCGGTTCTTTGCTTGGAAATTTCAGTCATTACGTTTCTTATGTACTCAATATTAAGAGTTGAAAGCTGACCAGAGATAAGCTTCATTTCAGGGTCCAAGCCTGCAAAGCCATAGCCGTCTCCGAGAGTGCCGTTTGCACCGTCATAGCAGGCATTGATAAGAGTAGCATAGTCCTGTGCAGAAATATTAACGTCAGGGGCTGTGCCAAGCTCAACGTGATTGATATTAAATATGGCATTACCAGAATAGGTAACTGCAAAATCGTAAAGCTTCTTTGACATATCAAGAATCTTTTGGTCGTTCATATCTGCAAGATAATCGTAAGCATCAAGGTGAACAACAGGAGAAACATTATTTAAGTAAAAATAACCGTAGCCGACGCTGTCACTTGCAAAGCTATCAAAATCTCTGTATAAACGAACAGCACCATATGTATTCTTTGCGTCCTTGTGGTTGTCAGAGGTTAGGTTCAAGCCGATAAAGTTGTTTAATGGGAGCCTTGTTCTTTCATAAAGAATTAGGCTTGGTCCCTGTGGAACCTCTGGCTCATCTGGCTCCTCTGGCTCAGGAGTGGTTTCAGTTTCAGTTGATGTCTCTGTCTCGGTAGTGGTGTTAGTGCTCTGGGTTGCAGAGTCCGATTCAAGAAGCTCATCATCGTAATTATAGTCATCGCCAGAAGAGGTATCCTCCTTTAAAAGTCCTCCTCCGATTTCGACAACTTGATTAAAAATACTATCTGAAATGCTTTCAATTTGAGCTGAAAAATCCAAATTACAAGCACAAAGAGAAAGTGCAAAAAGCATAATAAGAAGCAGGGAAATAGCTCTTTTCATTATGTCCTCCTATAAAAAATATATTTTAAGAATATTATTCTATTTTATATTTTAGCACTATAATATAAATATGTCAATAACTTTGTTGACATTGCGTTTTTTGTATGATAAAATGGACTTGTGCCAAAAATAGGCATAAATCTTAGTAAGAAAAGGGCTTTGCAGATAAAAAGCAAAGCAAAATCAGGAGACAAAAATGGAAAAAATTCGCTTGGGTGTAATAGGCTATGGCTGTCGTAGCTACGGTATGACAGATATTTTTTTAGGCTTTGAGGACGTTGACGTTGTTGCAGTTTGCGATAAATACGAGGACAGAGTTGAAAACGCAAGAGTAAGAGCAAGGGAAAAGGGCAGAGCCGAGCCATTTGGCACCACAGATTATAAGGAAATTTTAAAAAGAGACGACATAGATGCAGTATTTATTGCAACCGACTGGGAGCTACATATTCCTATCGCAATTGATGCAATGAATGCAGGCAAGGCAGTTTGTATGGAGGTTGGCGGAGCATATTGCTTACAGGATTGCTACGACCTTGTTAGCACATGGGAGAAAACAAGGGTGCCATTTATGTTCCTAGAAAACTGTTGCTATAACAGGGACGAGCTACTTGCCCTTTCAATTGCAAGACGTGGTATTCTTGGAAGAATCGTTCACTGCAAGGGCGCATACTCACACGATTTAAGAAACGAGGTTGTTCACGGCAAGGAGAACAGACACTACCGTTTAAGAAACTACCTGTCAAGAAACTGCGAAAACTACCCAACTCACGAGCTTGGTCCTATGGCGACGGTTCTTGGAATCAACCGTGGTAACAGAATGACATCGCTTGTGTCCGTTGCGACAAAATCATTCGGTATGGAGCAATACGTGCTTGATAACAAGGATACGGTTGACCCAGATTTACAGGGCGTTGATTTTGCACAGGGTGACGTTGTAAATACCATTATCACCTGTGAAAACGGCGAAACAATGCTTTTAACCCTTGACACCTCACTCCCACGCTCATATAACAGAGATTTCACGGTAAGAGGAACAAAGGGAATGTATGAGCAATACACAAATAGCGTATTCCTTGACGGCGACCCTGAATATTGGACGGGCACTGAATATTTCCAAAAAAATGGAGCAAACGATAAAAAATATGATGAGCTTTTGCCAGACTGCTGGAAGAATATAACAAAGGAACAGCTTGATGCAGGACACGGCGGAATGGACTATGTTGAGTTAAGAGAATTCGTTGACCGCTTAAAGAGTGGCAAGGAAATGCCACTTGACGTTTACGACGCTGCTGCTTGGATGTGCGTAAGCTGTCTTTCTGAGGAGTCAATAAAGAATGGCGGAAAGCCAGTTGAGATTCCGGATTTTACAAACGGAGCATATAAAACAAGAGAGGACTTTGACCTGCTTATGGGTTGGAAAATGGTGTAAGAAATGAATTATACAGTAAAGGAAATTGAAAACAAAATACAAATTGAGGTGTGTGTGCCATATGAGGAGTTTAGCGTTTATCTTGGCCACGCATATGAGCACCTTGCAAAGCAAAAGGGCAAGGAATATGCCTCAATTACTGAATATATCGACGAAAACGGCACGGGTGAGCTTAATAATCTTGCCTTGAATATAGCTCTTTCACAGGCATTTGACAAGGCTGTTTCAGAAACAGGAATTGTTGTAATTTCAGAGCCCAAGGTACAGGTTGTATCAGCAGGCTTTAATACAGGTGCGGACACTGTTTTCACCTTTGAGCTTGATAAGGCACCAGAATTTACACTTGGAAAATACAAGGGACTTGAAATTAAGCTAAACCAAAAGACTCCAAGCGTTACACCTGATGAAATTGAACGCAAAAAGCAGGAGCTTTTAGTAAAGCATGCAACCTTTGAGGAGGCAGACGGAGAGCTACAAAACGGACAAATGTCAGTTATTGATTTTGAGGGCTCGGTAAATGGTGAGCTCTTTGAGGGTGGCTCTGCACAGGATTATGAGCTACTTATCGGCTCGGGTATGTTTATCCCTGGCTTTGAGAGTCAAATGGTTGGAATGGTAAAGGGCGAGACAAGAATAATAAAGGTTCGATTCCCAGATGAGTACGCACCAGAGCTTGCAGGCAAGGATGCAGAGTTTAAGGTAACACTTAAAGCAATTAAGGTAAAGAAAAATCCAGAGCTAAATGCAGAATTTTTCGAGGCATATAGCAAGGAAACAGGCGCTACAATTACAAACGAACAGGAGTTAAGCTCCCACCTTCGCCAAGAAATATACAAGCAAAAGGAGGATATGGTGCAAAGGGAGATTGCAGAAAAGCTCCAAGACGCACTATATGAAAATACAAAAATCGACATTCCAGAGCAAGGAATTGAGTTCGAGGCACAGTATCAGTTAAACGAATACAAGCATCAAGCATCACAATATGGAATGGAGCTTGACACCTTTGTTGCAATGCTAGGAATGAGTAGCATTGATGATTTACTAGACGAATTAAGGGAGCAAGCAAGAAAGAATATTGCCTTATCCCTTATCACAAGAAAAATCATAGAGGTAGAAAAGCTATTTGCCAAGGATGAGGAAATAGAGGCATACTATGAGGCAATAGCAAAATCAAGAAATACCACTCTTGAAGAGGTTAAAATGCACGTTCCAGCAGGAAAAATTAAGGAGCACTTGGAGACACAGGCGGCATTAAAGCTTGTTCGCGAAACCGCAATTATTGTTTACGCATAATAAGCTATGCAAAGCAAGCAAAAGGTATTGAAATAGGAATTTTATTAAGGAGAATTAAGGAGAAATATGAAAAGAACGTTAATTCTTATATTGTCAATATTGGTTCTTGTGCTCACTGTGGCTTTTAGCCTTACATCCTGTGACAAGGAAGAACCAAGGAGTATTGAAAGAACTGAAATCATAAACGGAGAGCTAGTTGTCTTTTACAACGACGGAACAAGCGAAAACCTTGGAAGAGTTGTACAAGACGTTGGAGTAGCAAATACAGCGGGGCTAGAATATTATGAGCTCCCAGACGGAACCCTTGGCGTTGCAGTAGGAGGGAAAAAGTTTTTAGAGTCAATTGAGATTCCAAAAACCTATCTTGGAAAATCCGTTACAAAAATTGTTGCTAACGGATTCCAAGGAGCAACCAACCTAAAAGAGATAATTATTCCAAGTAGCGTAACCTCAATTGGAGGCTCTGCGTTCTATAATTGCACCTCACTTACAAGCGTAACAATCCCTGACAGCGTAACCTCAATTGGAGGCGCTGCGTTCTCTGGTTGCACAGGGCTTACAAGCGTGACAATTGGAAACGGTGTAACTACAATTGGAAAAGATGCGTTCTATAATTGTAAGTCACTTACAAGCGTAACAATCGGAAATAGCGTAACCGAGGTTGGAAACTATGCATTCTATGATTGCACCTCACTTACAAGCGTAACAATCCCTAACAGCGTAACCACAATTGGAGACAGGGCGTTCTCTGGTTGCACAGGGCTTACAAGCGTAACAATTGGAAACAGCGTAACCGAGGTTGGAAGCAATGCGTTCAGAGGTTGCACCTCACTTACAAGCATAACAATTCCTAATAGCGTAACCTCAATTGAAGGCTCTGCGTTCTCTGGTTGCACAGGGCTTACAAGTGTAACAATTGGAAATGGTGTAACTACAATTGGAGAAGATGCGTTCTATAATTGCACAGGACTTACAAGCGCAAATTACCTTGGTACGGTTGAGCAGTGGTGTAACATTTCATTTGGTAAATCTTCTGCAAATCCACTATGTTATGCTAAAAAGCTATATCTAAACGGAACACAAGTAACAGACCTTGTAATTCCAAATACAGTAACGGAAATTAAGCCTTATGCGTTCTATAATTGCCAGTCACTTGCAAGTGTAACAATCCCTGACAGCGTAACCACAATTGGAAAATATGCATTCCCTGGTTGCAACTCACTTACAAGCATATTAGTCCCTGACAGCGTAACCACAATTGGAGACTATGCGTTCGCTTGGTGCAACTCACTTACAAGCATATTAGTCCCTGATAGCGTAACCACAATTGGAAGCTCTGCATTCTATGATTCTCCAATAGAAAACGCTACTATTCCTACAATTGCAATTTCATATATTCCTAAAACCAAATTAAAAACAGTTGTAATAAATGGTGGAGACACAATAAAAGACTCTGCGTTTGAGAATTGCACCTCGCTTACAAGCGTAACAATCCCTGACAGCGTAACCACAATTCGATACGAGGCGTTCAGAGGTTGCACCTCGCTTACAAGTATAACAATCCCTAACAGCGTAACCTCAATTGCAATCGATGCGTTCTATGGTTGTAGCTTACTTAAATATAACGAGTACGATAATGCATATTATCTTGGAAATGACACAAATCCATATTTGCTACTGGTAAAGGCAAAAAACGCCACCATCACCTCTTGCCAAATCAATTCAAATACTAAATTTATAGGTTCCAGTGCGTTCGCCAACTGTTCTTCTCTTGCCAAAGTGATTATCGGCGATAATGTAACCAAAATTGGGGCATACGCATTTTCCGAATGCAAATCGCTAACAAGCATAACTATTCCTAATGGCGTAGCCACAATAGGCAACGGCGCATTCTATCTTTGCAGTTCACTTATGGCAATCAACTGCAAGGCCAACAGCAAGCCTGCTGGTTGGCGTGATCAATGGGTTGGCAATTCTAATTCAACTGTTGTTTGGGGATATACGGGGGAATAAAATTTCTTGCAAAAAGCGGTTGGCTTCAACCGCTTTTTTGTGTTTTTTGTGAATTTATGAATTTAAAAAATCGCGAATTGAGAAATTCGCGATTTTTATTTTGTTTATTAGGGATTTGGTGGGTTATTTTTTGATTTTTCCGAGGATTTTTGAGGGAGTGCCTTCAAATTTTCCGCTATTTATGAGG
>JAZQHJ010000090.1:0-5686 GCA_045540515.1 Eubacteriales bacterium | reverse complement strand
AGGGTCACGTTCGTGATCAGCCTTACAGCAGTAACCACCACCGGGACAAACAATAACAGCAGTTTTTTTGTCATTTACCTTGAACTCGGTAATGGAGCCCTCGAACCCATTACAGGTGAACTCTACGTATGGAGCCTTGCTCCAAAGCATAATTTTTTTGTTTGACATAATAAAACCTCACATAATAATTATACCTCAATTTTAACATTTAAAGGAGAATAAGTCAATAAGAAAATAACCACCGAGTACAAACAATGGCATTAAATAATATAAGGATTTAAAAATAAAAAACTGAACAAAAAATTTTTAAAAAATGCTATTGACAAACAAGCATTTGTGTGATATTATGTATAGGCACTAATTTTAAGGTATGCCCTTGTAGCTCAGAAGGTAGAGCACTTGACTTTTAATCAAGGTGTCCGGAGTTCGAATCTCCGCAAGAGCACCATACTGAAAAACCCTTGTAAAGCCAGTATTTACAAGGGTTTTTCTTGTTTTTTAGCACGTCGTTTTTGACGTGCTTTTTTTATTGAAAATCTTACAAAATCTTAGAAAAACTCACTTTAAAACGACAAAAAGACGACAAAAAGACGACAAAAAATGACCGAAATAATGAGGATTTAGGTTTAAAGAATTTAATTGCTACTTTTTAATGTCAAACTTCAAGAAAAGTAATTGTGAAAAAATGTTAAATTTGTGAAAAAAAGCTTATTTTTTTCGGTGTTTCTTACTTTGTAAGAAAAAAGAGTAACACTTAGTACCACTTTTTTTGTGCTAGAATATTTATATAGAGCAAAATTGTGCGAAAGGAGTGAGCTTGGTGGCCCAAAAGAAAAAAACAACTAAAAAAAGTGGTCGTGGCATAAAAATTAGCGCAAAAGTAAAAGCTAAGGCTCTTGTGATGTTGATGTCTGGTGACACAATGACATATATTCATGAGCAGCTTGGAATAGGAATAAGCACTATTGCTACCTGGAAGAAGGCTTTAAATGACTCTGGCGAGTTTGAAAATATTCGAAACAATATTTTAAAAGAGCAGTGGGGCAAATATTTGCTTGATGCATTAGGCTGCCAGGAGACAGCTCTTGAAATTTTAGGAATGAAGCTCGAAAATGCTCTTACAGCTGAAAAAAACAGAAAAGTGTTATTTGATGGCATCATAAAACTCAGTGAAGGAGAAAGCGGAGAGGCATTAAAGCGAAATTTAAATTTAATTCAGTCTGAGTCAATAGGAGATATTGCACGTGTATTCGGTCTTATGACAGAAAAGGTCGCTGTTATGAGTGGAAAGGCAACTCATAATTTGAATTTGAACGGTGAAGTTAAGCTAAAGTTTGAGGACTTTAATGATTTCGACCTGTAAATCAAAGAAAAAAGAGTATAGCATAGCAGATTTTGTTAATAAGCGTAAGCAATATTGGCAAAAAACACACAATATTGAGCTGGATGCTCAGCTTGTAAAAGCTATTGCTGATGAAATCCTTGAGAGCTCCAAGCTTTCAAAAGAAATAAAAGAGAAGCCTCACTTGTTAATTGAGTGTTGCTTCACGATTGTTGACAAGGACAAAAGGAGCGTTCCATTCTTTTTGAATGAGGTCCAAAAGGACTTTATAGAGAAGATTGAGCTTTTAGGCAGAAATAAGCCTTTCTTTGTGCTAAAGGGCCGTCAGCAAGGCTTTACAACTGTAATAACGGCAATTGAGCTTGCTTATGCGATTGTGCGCAAAAATTTTTCAGGCTTTACTCTAGCAGATAGAGACGATAACACTAAGGCGATATTTATTGACAAGGCGAAGTATATTTACAACGCGCTGCCAGAGCGATTAAAGCCTTCCGAAAAATTCAACTCTGTAAATGAGCTCTTTTTCCACAAGCTTAATTCTTCCTGGCGAATTGCAACAGCGACTTCTAATGTCGGACGTTCGCGAACCCTTTCATTTATTCACTACTCAGAGGTAGCCTTTTTTAAATGCGGACTAGCCGATTTACAGAAGTCTATTGCTGAAGCTGCAACAAAGGATGCACTATGTATTTACGAGACCACAGCTAACGGATTTAACGAAGCTAAGGACCTTTGGGACAGTGGCTCCTGCCATAATTTGTTTTATGAATGGTGGCAAACAGCTGAATATGTCAGTGATGAATATGAGTACCTTGAGGACATGGATGGCTGGCTTAGTTCAAGAATAGAGGTGCTCAAGAGCAAAGGCTTAAGCAAAGAGCAATTGTGCTGGTATGCCAAAAAGTACACCTCTTATATAGACAAGAGTGCAATTAAGCAAGAATACCCTTGCACTCCTGAGGAAGCGTTTATATCTTCCGGTGATTGTATATTTGACAAGGAAAGCATATCTAATTACTTAAGCACCTTCGATATTAAGTCAAGGCTTGGCTACTTTGAGTATAAGGAGCGCCTTGAGCCTGTTTATGACGGCCAAGGAAACATAACAAATTATGAAACGATAATTGAAAATATCACCTTTAAAGAGGACAAGAATGGTTATATATCAATCGTTGATGAACCTTTTAAGCAGGAAGAAAAGGGAATAGCAAAAGCTAAACCGTATGTAATCGGAGCAGATACTGCTGGAACTGGCCAAGACTACTTCACGGCCAAGGTTATCGACAACACCTGTGGTAAGTGTGTTGCAACTTTACGCAAGCAAAGAATAGACGAAGACCTTTTCGCGAAGCAAATATATTGTCTTGCAAAGTATTACAATAATGCATTTGTTGGCGTTGAAATAAATTATTCACCAGTACCAGTAAGAGTGCTTCGCCACCTTGGGTACCCGAATTTGTATATAAGCAAGAAGCTTGGAACCTTTAAGGATGAAAACGAAAAGCAGTACGGTTTTTTAACGACAAGTGCGACAAGACCGGTGATTATATCTAATCTCGTAACTACTATGAGGGAAAACATAAAGCTTGAGACCGACAGGGAAACCTTAAAAGAAATGACAACCTTTATTAAGCGCCATGACGGAAAGCAAGCAGCAGCTGATGGAGCGCATGATGACCTAGTAATGGCAAGCGCAATAGCTCATTTTATAGCGATAAACTATGAGCATCAACTGATAGAAGTTAATAAAAATCAAGATACACTAAGGCAGTTTTACGAAAGTAATAGCTTTAGTGATGAAAATTCATATATGGAGTGGTAAATATGTTGGGATTTAAAAAACGAATTAAAGCTCTGGAAGGGCGTGTAGAGGAGCTTGAAACCCAAATTAAGTATCTGTCGTTTGCCTTCAAAGACCAAGGCAAGAAAGCAGGTGCGCAAGAAGATGGCAATGCGCTTTCTACAAAGGAAATGCTTGACGAATGGTTAAATGGTGGCAAAAATGCAAAGTGAAAATGTAACTAACTTATGGACCTTATACCGAAAAGGACTTGATTATCAAAACTCAATAGGCCTAAGAGATAAAATACCTATGCAAGTTCGCTTTTATGAGGGAGAGCAGTGGCCAAAGGCAACTGAAGCGACAAAAAACCTTCCAAGACCTGTTGTAAACATAATTAAAATGATATGCAGAAACAAAAAGGCTGCAATTTTATCTTCACCTGTAAGAATTATCTATAAATGCTATAAAGCTGAGGTCGAAGTAGATAAATTTAACAGATTTTCAGAGTATGTACTCAAAGAGCTTAAGCAGGACAAGCTTGACAAGGATGCAATTGATGATGCAGTAAAAAAGGGCTCTTACTTTTTCCATTATTACTGGGATAGTGAGGCTGAGGGCATTGATGGAAAAGCAGAAGGTGCATTAAGAGCTGAAATTATTGACCCTCTTAATATTTTCTTTGAAAATCCTTGTCAGCTCGATGAGCAGAAGCAAGGCTGGATTTTAATTGCTTCAAGAGAAAATGTGTCAACAGTGCGTGCAATTGCCGATAAAAAGGTTGATAAGAGCTTAATTGTCAGCGATACATACGATAACAACGCATATAATCAGCAGGAGCAGGACGAAAATCAGCTTTGTACAGTGCTTACAAGGTATTTTCGTAAGGACGGAGAAATTTATTGCGAAAAGGCAACTAAGAGCTGTGTAATTAAGGAGCCGTTTCCAATTACTCCAAATGTGGAGAAGGCACGACTTGAAATCCTTAAGGAAAATGGTGAGGAAGACATTGATGCACCAAATAACGCCCTTGCTGACGATGTAAATGCAGGAAATGATATTCCAAAGGCAAAGCTTTACCCTATCGTAGCAGGTTATTATGAAAGAAGGGACGGCAGTATTTACGGTCTTAGTGAGGTTGAGGGACTTATTCCTAACCAAAAGTCAATCAATTTCAATATTGCAATGAGCCTTCTTAATGCTCAGGAGTGTGCATGGGGTAAATATATCGCTTTACCAGGTGCGCTCAAGGGGCAGAAAATAACAAATGTTCCTGGCCAAGTTCTTGTTGACCATACCGGTACAGGTGATGGAATTAAGAAAATGACAGAAACAAGTATGCATTCCCTTCCTTTGGAGATTTCTGATAATTTAATTGGTCAAACAAGAAATGTAGCAGGAGCAACAGAGCTTCTTTCCGGCGAGATAGTAAGCTCAACAATGTCAGGTGCAGCAATTGCACAGCTTCAAGCGCAGGCTCAAATGCCAATCGAGGAGTTAAGGAATGAGTTTTGGGAAGTAAAGAAAAAACAAGGTCTTGTCATTGCTCAGTTCCTTCAAAGCTTCTATTACGACCAAGTCTTTGCATATGAGGAAGAGAATGCCGAAACAAGAAACCTTGAAGGCAAACAAGACACATTCTCCTCTAAGGATTATGCTGGCGCTAAATTTGATATTGTGGCAGAGGCAACACAGGGAACACGTTCAAGCATTGCAGCTGATATTATCTTGCTTGAAAATCTTCTTGCAAGAGGTGCTATATCAATAGAGTCATATATCAAGGCATACCCCGATACTGCTGTAGGTAACAAATCGGAGCTTTTAAGGCTCATTAAGCTTGAGGCAGAAGGAAAGCTTGTGGCGGCTAATGCTACAATTGAAAATCTAAATAAAACAATTGAGCAAATGCAAAAGATGGTTGATGATATTTCAAGCACGATTAAGGAAAATAGACAGTTAAATAGCCTTAATGCAGAGCTTTCCAAGGAGAATATAGAGCTTGCAGAAAAATATGCATTGCTTTACCAAATGGCTCGTCTTGTATATGCAGAGGCAGAAAAACAAGGAATAGAGCTTAAGGAGCTCAAAGAAGAGCACGAAATTTTTGCAAGACAAATACTTAAAGACAACGGGGAAACCAAGTAGCATTTTTGTCTTGTGGTACACGTAAGTACCTTAGAGCTATTATTCAGTTTAGAGCACACAAAAAAGCCACTAAAGGAAACGACCTGCAAAAAGAGATAAGCGAGTAATTGAGCCTTGTTTGTAGTGTGCAAGGCAAAAAATGAGAGGCTTCTTTAGGTGAGTAATTGTTTGACGGGTTAGCTCAATCGACTAAAAGGCTTTCTGAAAGAGAATGCAATCCTGCGCCAGGTAAAACGAAAAAACACCTCCAAAAAAAGCGTTGAAGCTTGGTGCAGGCGCAGATATAAAAATTTTTTCGCATGAGGACAGCGTAAAAGCCTCAAGGAGTTTTATATGGAAAACGAAAACAAAGCTGGAGCAACAAATGAAGTCAATGAGAATGTGTCAGGCACGGACGCAGGCGTAGGACAGGTTACTCC
>JAZQHJ010000089.1:0-8489 GCA_045540515.1 Eubacteriales bacterium | reverse complement strand
CAAATCAGCTGCTCTGCCATTGAGCCACGCCAGCATATTTTCTTGCAACGGTGCTATTGTATCATACTAATTTTATTTTGTCAATACCAAATTTCAAAAAAATTTAATTTTTTATTTTGTTTTATATTATAAAGATAGCCTATTTTGTAAAAAGAATCCGCAATTAAAATATCTCGTATGAAAAAAGCCACCCCTTTGGATGGCTTTTGATTATAGTATTTTTTTAAGCTCCAAAAGTAACGCATTGCCCCAAATGGCACAGCCCTTTTCATTTGGATGTCCTCCAAATTTAGCTATTTGTGGCTCGCTTTCGCTTTTGCCAAGATATGGCACAACATCAAATACAAGGTCAACCTGATGGGCAAGGTCAGCTTTGATATAGGTGTTTACCTCTTCCCAAATTGCCTTTTTCTCCTCATTATAATCAAATGGCGGAACAGTTTGCAAAACAACTGTTTTTCCTTGCTCTTTGAGTGCCTTTACAACAGTTTTAAGGTCATTTTTAATTTGTTCCCTGCTAAACCCTTGCATTATGTCGTTAACTCCGTAGCATACGACCAAAACGTCGTTTTGAAGTGCTTTTTTAAACCAAGCGTCAAGTGTTGCTATATCATTTGCTCTGCCAAAGCCTATTCCTAAATTCCAGTATGCGTAGTCGCTACCAAGTCCACTTGCTACAACTGCATTCCAGTGGGTATAATGGTTAAAGGGGACCCCTATTCCTTGCGTTATAGAGTCGCCTATAAAGCCGATTTTTGCTCTTACGCTTCTTTTGATTCCAACCATTGCAGGAAGTGGCATTTTTTTATCTAGGTGCCAACACGTGTCTGTTTTTTTGCAAATTGGAATGATTGCCTCCTCGTGGTACGGCATTCTTTCACCCTTGTAGGTAAGCTCTATGCACAAATAGTCGCCCTTTTTAATGTCAAGCTCTATTTCATCGCTTACAAACACCTCTGCTGGTGCAACCATTTTGTCTTTTTTGCCCTTAAAGGTAAGCTCATAAAAATCGGTTATGCTGTTATTTAACTCAGTAAGAGCCTCAGTGCTTTCAAAACGTATATCAAGTGCATCGCTTGGGAGCACAGCCACCTTACAGCCAAGAATTTCCCAAGAGCCACAAATTACATTTTTTTGACACACAGAGCCGTCTGCAAAGGTGCTATCAATTGTGTTTGTAAAGGCAAGTGAATATTTGTATTTTCCACCCTCGGTAATCTTATAAAAAGCTCTTGACGTGTCTGTTTTTGAGCTGAAAATAAGTTGATTTGAGGTTCCCGCTATTGTGTTTGACACGTAGCCTTCAAGATGCTTCATTTTTCTTTTCTCTTTCTTTTTTCTATTATTCCGTAAGCTATAAATCCGATTGAAATTAAAATTATGCTACCTGCAATAAGTATTGCGCAATTCATAAAAAACTCTTGTGGCATTGCAAGAATTATTTCGTCCTTGTATGGATTGAACATCCAATTATCCTTGCCTGGGAAGAAAATCTTATGGAATATTTCAAATGCCCTGTCAAAGCTTATTGCACAAAGTCCACCAAGCACTGCAAAAAAAGCAAGTGTGCCTGCGCCACAGGTGAACAGAAAATTAAAGCCAAATGGTCGGCTTAGCTTGAATTTTTTCAGAATATTTAATATTATTAAGGTAATTGTACCTGCAAGCGAAGCTAAGAGCAAAACCAAATTCAGGGTAAATAGTCCCTTGCAATCTCTGAAATGTCCCTCTCCCTCGCTTGATGAGGCAAATACACCCGTGCCGTAATCCTTACCAGGTAGAGTAAGAAAATCTAGAATTTCATCGTAGCCTTCTTTTATTTCTGCCTTTGTATAGCCCGTTCTCTCCTCCAAGTCAAGAGAGTCAATTTGCATATAATAAAATGGTCTAAAATATATCGGTAGTCCTATTGAAAAAGTAATTACAAAAACCACTACACAAATTGCAAGCAGGGCTGTTAGTAGCTTGTTTTTTAGCATAATTTTCACCTTCTTTGCTTTTTTCATTTTTATTATATAACAAATTCGTCCACAGGTCAACAAAAAAGAGCCAAAAGGCTCTTTTTAAAAAAATATTTAAAAAATTTTAACGCAGAAGACAGGCTTTTTGACCGTTCCAAAACTGGTTCGTGTCATTCCTGTACGGCATTATACCTTAGGTACTAGCTCAATGTACGAAACAAAGGTGTACTCATATATTTTCTCGCCCTGTTCGCCTTCCTTTTCAAGGGTTATTAGCATTCCTGTATCAAAGCTTTCTGTGTATTCCCTTGCGTAATCATTGCTTACATAGTGTGCGATTTTGGTGTCGTTATAGAAATAATACGTTGTTATGCACTTTGTTGTAGTGATGCCTGCTTCGGATTCCTCGGTACTGTATTCAATAGTGTAATAATACTTTGAACGGAATAAAACCTGATTGCTTGAGCCTTCCTCTGCTGTGAATATCAGCTTCTTCTCCACACCATTATAAGAGTAATATTCAACTTTGTTCCTTTCACCCTCTTCTTCTGCCTCCACCTTCCTTGTGAAGTACACATTGTCTGAGGATACACGCACGAAAGTCTCGTTTTCCTCAAAGGCATATGCTAGGCTATAATCAAGAGTATATATTCCGCTTTCTGTTACTATTGCATTGCTGGTAATTGCATATACTTCCTCTTCAATGCTTGCAAGCCTCTTACCCTGCTCATTATAAAGAGCTAATCCCCAAGGTAAGCTTAAAATTGCGTTTTTGTTTGAAAGCAAGTGCTTTATTTCATAGCTTGATGCTCCGTCAATTTCATCTGAAATAGCTTGAACTAAATTCAAGTTCTTATCTAATAGCAGTACATTTGCTTTTTTAATGTATAATCCATTTTCACATACAAGATCTGATTTTAATATTGCTCCTATGCCATCTGGGAATTTTATATTTATGTCAAGTCCAAGCAGTGCTGATAGCTGCTCAAACATCTGTTCTGTAAAGAGCTGAGCATTTTCATCTGACAAAAACAAAATATCGGGTGCCTGAGCTGTGGTTCCGTCCAATACATTGTAAATATAAAAATCTCGAGTATAAGCCTTTCCATCTACAATAAAATCGTAAGCTTCACCTTCTTTAAGAGCATTGGCATCTACTATTTTTTCTAAAATATATATAATATTTTCAGGTGCCGTGCTTCCTAAAATACTTAGCTCATAGCCAACAGGAGCATAGATTTCCTTGGCTCTTAAAAAGCTAAGGCTCTTATCATATGTATAAATTGACACCTTGCCCTCAGCCGATTTATCTATTTGTAAATATACTCCATTTGTATAAATAAAATCGCTTCTGTCATATTCAAAAAGCGGGCTGTTTTTAAATTCCTTAACAAAGACTATCTCTCCGTTGCTTTCAATTCTATACAGCTCGTTAACTATCATAATATGATTTTGAGTTGTAAGAAATAGAGCTTCATTGTAAAAGCCTTCTACATATTTTGCCTTTTCCTCAAGCTCCTTTTGTGTGCCACTTACGCTAACAAGCATTCTTCCGTTTTCATCATAGATAGATATAGCTCTTTCCTTGCCATCTTCCTCTTGATTTCTAGTTTCTGACACTGCAAAATACTTTTCAGAAAGGGCTGAATATTGTTCTCCAAGAATTGCCGTTACAAGGCTAAGCTCACCCACATCTTCATTACCAAGCTTATAGCTTGATTCATAAAGCGTTGCACCAGTTCTTATGCTTTTTACTGTAATCGTAACTGTTGTAGCAATTGACATTATGCCCTGCTCATCTGTTATCTCTTCCGTTTTTGTTGTTCTTTTAATACCAAAGTATCCTGATATTTCGTCATAGCTATCATCTAGCTCATACCTGTTAACGCTGTTATATTCCTTGGAACCTGTATAAGTAGAATTTATTCCCATTGCGTTTGTAAGTCCAATTAGCGAATACGTCTTTGGTTCATTGTTTTCTCTTCCATTTCCACAGGATGCCAGTATTGGTACAA
Organism: Eubacteriales bacterium; assembly: GCA_045540515.1. Classification (GTDB taxonomy): domain Bacteria; phylum Bacillota; class Clostridia; order Oscillospirales; family CAG-272; genus RGIG2000. The sequence goes on along the minus strand of JAZQHJ010000089.1, from coordinate 4,513 downwards.
GCACCATAATTAAGCAAAGTAAAATTGAAAAAATTCTTTTTTTCATACTGTTTTATCTCCTTTCATTTGTAATAATATTCTTTTTTATGATATTGTGATAAAAACAATGGGCATAGGGCATTTTTGTGTCCTATGCCCACATAAGGCGTTTATTTATCCATCTCTCTTCTAGGAGCTCTTTGTGCAATTTGTGCAGGAACCTCCTCATAGCGAACGAAGTGGAATGTAAACTCACCTCTACCCTGTGTCATAGCACGAAGAGTAATTACGTAGTCAACCATTTCTGCCTTTGGAACCTCTGCCTCAACAACTGTGTATTTTGGTCTGTCTGGGCTTGGTGTCCAGCCTGTAACACGTCCTCTACGCTTGTTAAGGTCACCCATAACGTCACCTATCATTGACTCTGGAACGCTAACCTTCAAAACACCAATTGGTTCAAGTAGCACTGGTGCTGCATTTACAAGCTCCTTATATGCAAGCTTTGCTGCAAGCTTGAATGAAATTTCATTAGAGTCAACGTCGTGGTAGCTACCACCGGTTAGGTTAGCAGAAAGCTGTACCATTGGATAACCAAGAAGCACGCCCTGCTCCATTGCCTCTGTTAGTCCCTTTTCAATAGCTGGGAAGTAGTTCTTTGGAACCTCACCACCAACTACTGTTGAAACAAATGTAAGTCCTTCCTCTTCTCCTGGTGAGAATGTAATCTTTACGTGTCCGTATTGACCTGAGCCACCTGATTGCTTTTTGTGCTTACCCTCAACAGAAATTGTTTTCTTGATTGTTTCACGATATGCAATCTTTGGAGTTTGAAGCTTAATGGTTACGCCGTATCTGTTTTTGAGCTTACTTACTACTGTATCAAGGTGAACGTCGCCTATACCCTTAATAAGGAGCTCTCCTGTTTCAACGAAGTTTTCGTACTTAACTGTTTTGTCCTCATCAAGAATCTTTTGAATTGCACTTGATACCTTATCCTCGTCTCCTCGTTCTGTAACTATTGCCATTGTCATATTTGGCTCGGAGAACTTAATTGGACGATATTCTGTTTCGCTAGTTTCACAAAGTGTGTCATTTGTATTAGCAGAGATTTTTTGAACAACACCTATATCTCCACAAGCAAGTGAGTCAACCTCTGTTTGCTTTTTACCAAGTGCTGTATAAATCTTTGAAAACTTCTCAGTACCACCACTTGTAACATTTTTGAGCACCATATCCTTTTTGAGCTCACCGTTCATAACCTTAAAGAAGGATAGACGGCCTACAAATGGGTCTGCAACTGTCTTGAATACAAATAGCTTACATTCGCCCTCTGGTGAAATTTCAATATCGCCACCAGTCTTACTCTTTTCTGTTTTCTTTGCAAGATGTCTTGGGAATGAATCTGCAATTGCTGTAAGAATTGAATAAATTCCGTGCCAACGCTCACAGCTACCACACCATACAGGTGTAATCGCACCAGAAATCATACCCTCGTGGATTGCAAGTGCACACTCCTCCTGTGTAAAGGTCTCGCCCTCAAAGAACTTTTCAAGCATTTCCTCATTTGTTTGAGCAACTGCTTCCATAAATATTTCTTGATATTTTTCAGCTACAACCTTACGTGCTGGTGTCATTTCCTCTTGCTGTCTTTCGCCATTTGGTAGATATGAGAAGCAGGTCATTGTCATAAGGTCAATCATTGTTGTGCTTCCGTCTGCCTCCTTGCAAGGAACCATAACAGGAGCAAGGGAGTTACCGAACTCCTCTCTTAGCTGGTCAAATACCTTATCAAAGTTTGCCTCTGGGTCATCGGACTTATTTACAAAGAATGAGCAAGGAAGATTGTTTTTCTTTGCATTGTACCAAGCAAGCTCTGTACCAACAGCAACTCCGTCCTTTGCATCAACTGTAATAATAGCTGAGTCTGCAACTCTTAGTGCACTCTCAACCTCTCCTGTAAAGCCTAGGAAGCCTGGGCAATCAAGAATGTTTATTTTAATTCCGTTCCATTCAAGATTAGCAATTGCTAGTCCTACTGAGCTACCTCTTTTTATTTCCTCTGGGTCGTAGTCAGACACAGTATTTCCCTGTGAAATTTTGCCAAGTCTTTCTGTTGCTCCTGCCTTATATAGCATAGCCTCCAAGGTTGCAGTTTTACCGCTTCCGCTATGTCCTATTAGTGCAACGTTTCTAATGTTTTTTGTGCTAAACTTTGCCATTGTAGTTTTCCTCGTTTCTTATAAGCTCACCCAATGGGTGCCATTTTTGTTTATTTTATCATATATAAAAGTATGTTTCAATGCTTTTTGGTGATTTTGTTTAAAAAAACACCTTTTTTGACAAAAGTTTGTGCAAGTTGCACAATGTATTTTTTTAAAAGATTTTATAATATAAGTAAAAAGGTATTGACAAAGGCTTAAAAATTGTGTATAATTGAAAAGCAAACTATCAAAAGGCGGTATGTTGCACCAAGAAATCTTGGTAAAGGGAGCATTTAATGGTTAGCAGACATTAGGTGCTATAAGCCTATTTGCTTATTTGCGTACTCGTGGAGAAGTACTCAAGTGGCCGAAGAGGCGCCCCTGCTAAGGGTGTAGGTCGGGTAACCGGCGCGGAAGTTCAAATCTTCTCTTCTCCGCCAAATAAAATGGACAGGATTTTTCCTGTCCTTTTTTATTTTATTTGGCAAAGAAGGATTTGAACTTCGTAGTGGCGGTTACTACCGGCAAGGAAGAACCGTGCCTGAGTGCACCCTGTGGGTGATGAAACGAAGGCTAAGGTGTGGCAGTCGTCCAAGAAAACGAGCAATCCACCGATTGCGATGTTTGATTGGCTAACGACAACAGTTCAACGGAACGTGGAACGTTCCTAGATAATCTTCTCTTCTCCGCCAAAGCAAAAAGACAGGTCTTATACCTGTCTTTTTTGTTTTGCCTTTTGGCGGGGAAGGATTTGAACTTCATAGTGTCGGTTACTACCGGCAAGGAAGAACCGTGCCTGAGTGCACCCTGTGGGTAATATACAACACCCTGTGTTGATGTCACACAATGCTCTGCCTTGATTTGTTTTTGAAGGTGTGATATAATTTGAGTGATAAATAGAATTTGTCGGAGGCTTAATATGAGCAAAAAGATAGTAGCCATTGGTGGCGGAGAAAACGGAAGATTCGGTCCTGATGGAATTAAATATCCTTATGAGCTAGCAAATCAAGATAAAGAAATTATTAGACTTACAGGCAAAGAGCACCCTAATTTTTTACTGATAGCGCATTCGCAACCACTTGAGAGACAAGAGGGCTATTTTCAAGTAATGGTCGATATATATGGCAAAATGTATGGTTGTCCTTGCAAGGACTTAAAAAGTGATAAATTAACAGATACGGAATATGTCAAGGATATAATTAAGTGGGCTGATATCATTTTTGAGGGCGGTGGAAATACGCTTGATATGATTAAGCTTTGGAGGGACACTGGCTTTGATGAAATATTAAAGCAAGCGTGGGAAAATGGCAAGGTAATGTGTGGAGTTTCTGCGGGGGCAAGCTGTTGGTTTAAGGAATGCTCTTCTGATTCGTTAAAAATCAAATACGGAAACGACCAGCCATTGATTTTTGTGGAATGCTTGGGCTTTGTTGATGGATTGTTTGTTCCTCATTGCGATGCGCCAGGCAGACTAGAAAATGCCAAGGATTTATTAAAAACCAGTAAGCAAATTGGGCTAATGATGTCCAATTGCACCGCACTGGAAATTGTTGATGACCAATATAGATTGATAACAAGTGATGCATCTTATCACAATATACAAGCTTATGGTTTAAAATCATACTGGGAAAATGGAGAATATTTACAAGAAAAAATCGATGCTTCCTTTGAGTTTAAGCCTCTTGTGGATTTGTTATCCAAGAATATTAAAAGCGGTATAAAATAATTTTCAAAGCAAAAAGACAGGTCTTGCGCCTGTCTTTTTTGTTAGGTTATTCCCAAATGACTATTTCGCCATTTTCTCCATAGTGCCAATAGCTACCGTCTGCACTTGGCTCGCTTTCGCTGTACCAATATACAGGGCAATCAGAGTGGTTCCAATAATAGTCCCAACCACTTGGCTTGCTTTCTGCCTCGCAGTAGATTGTAAGTGAGGTGCAACCTCTGAACGCATAGCCTCCAATTGTGGTTACACTGTCAGGAATTGTTATACTTGTAAGCCCTGTGCAACCAGAGAACGCATATTTTCCAATCGTGGTTACACTGTCAGGAATTGTTATACTTGTAAGCCCTGTGCAACCAGAGAACGCATAGTCCTTAATTTCCGTTACTGTATTAGGAATTACAAGGTCGGTTACAAGTGTTCCGTTTAGATATAGCTTTGCTCCATTATATAGCGGATTTGCAGAAGAATTACCAAATGTAATGTTACACCACTGCTCAACCGTACCAAGGTAATTTACGCTTGTAAGTGAGGCGCAAACATTGAACGCAGAGCTTCCAATTGAGGTTACGCTGTCAGGGACTAATATGCTTGCAAGTGAGGTGCAACC
>JAZQHJ010000088.1:0-6302 GCA_045540515.1 Eubacteriales bacterium | reverse complement strand
CAGGTGGTGTTGGTCCTATGACAATTACAATGCTTCTTGAAAACACCTTGACTGCTGCAAAAATTCAAGCAAAATAATGATAGTTAAGCATCCAATTGAACCGTTATTTAACGAGCATTCAAGGGTATTAATACTAGGAAGCTTTCCGTCTGTGAAATCAAGAGAGCAAATGTTCTTCTATGGTCATCCTCAAAATAGATTTTGGAAGGTTGTGTCTGGTGTGTTTAATAAACCAGAGCCGAAAACAATAGAAGATAAAAAGTCACTTTTATATTCGTGTAATATTGCTCTTTGGGATGTAATTGCTTCCTGTGAAATTGTAGGAAGCTCTGACAGCACAATAAAAAATGTAATTGCAAATGATTTAACCACAATTTTAAATGGAGCAAAAATTGAAAAAATAATAGTGAATGGCAAAACGGCTGAGAAGTATTTTATAAAATACATAGAGCCAAGGATTAAAATTAAAGCAATTTGTCTGCCATCCACGTCGCCAGCAAATGCAGCATATTCATTAGAAAAGCTGATTAGTAAGTGGCAAATTATAAAATTGTAAAAGCAAGTGTATCATCACTTGCTTTTATCTATATAAAAACAAAATACAAATCAAATTAAAAATAGTCATAAGAGCAATTACAAGGTCGGAAATTTGCCACATAAGAGCCATGGGGATTAGTGCACTAATAATTATAGTGATACAGAAAATCGTGGTATAAACGCCCTTTGACGCCTTGCTTTTAGAAATAAATCTTATAGATTCTATACCATAATAATACTGACAAGCCACGGTTGCAAGGGAAAATAAAAGCGAGCAAGCAATTACACCATATTTTCCAATTAAGCCAGTATATTTTGAAAATGATGAAATTACTAGCTCCATAGGATTAGTACAAAAGCTATTATCTGCAATTAAAATAACAAACGCAGTCAAGGAGCAGAGTAGGATTGTGTCAACAAATACCTCAAAAACCCCAAGACATCCCTGTGAATGAGTGTCAGTAGTATATGAAGAAGCGTGAGCAGTAGGCGAGGAGCCACAGCCTGCCTCATTTGATAAAATTCCTCTGCTTACTCCAAATCTAATTGCTGAGATTATTCCAAAGCCATAAAAACCAGATATGGCACTTTTAAAAGAAAAGGCATCTTTAATAATTAAGGAGAATAAACTCGGTATTTCGTTGATATTACAAGCTAACACATAAATCGAAAGCCCGATATAAAAAACACTTAAAAATGGTATTAAAATTGATGTAAAGGTGCTTATTTGCTTTGCGCCACCTAAAATTATTACAAAAATTATAGCAGAAAATATAATTCCAAAATATAATGGCTTTATAGGTAAGAGTGTTACAACCGAGTTTACTTGAACCAAATTACCCGTTGTGAGAGAATTTAAAACGCAAAGAAAAGCAAAGGTACTTCCTAAAATTTTTGCTATTTTTTTACCAAGCGTTTTATTAAAGCCTTCATATATGTAGTAAGGAGCTCCACCATAATAGTTGCCATAATTATCCTTTTGTCTGTGTCGCATTGCAAGAACGACCTCAACATATTTAATGCTCATAGCTATAAAAGCACTTAGCCACATCCAAAAAATAGAGCCAGCGCCCCCTACAATGATTGCACTAGAAACACCAACTATGTTTCCAACGCCCAGTGTACCTGCAAGAGCAAGCGAAAGAGATTTAAAACCGCCCTTTAGCATTGACTTTAATGCCTTAATAGGGTGTAAAATGTAGAAAAATTTTATTTTAAAAATGAAAAAAATTCCTACTAAAACAAGCAAAATTGGCATAATAATACCACATAGGTATTTGTTTATATTTTCTAACACAAAATCACCTCTTTTAAGAAAATATATTCCTTAAAAGTGCTTGCTATTACTAGATTTGTCGCAATTTGTTAACAAACTGTAAACAATACTGTTGGACACTTGATTTTTATATTATATAAGGGTAGAATAGTCATATGTTAGCACTTTAATGATAAGAGTGCTAAAATGGAGGTAATTAAAATGACAATAAAACCACTTTCAAACAGAGTAGTACTAAAAAATGTTGAAGCAGAGGAGACTACAAAGGCAGGAATTATTCTTCCAGGCTCAGCACAGGAAAAGCCAGAAATTGCGGAGGTAGTTGAGGTTGGACCTGGTGAGGTAAAGGAAGGAAAGCTCATTCCAATGACTGTTAAGGTTGGCAACAAGGTAATTGTTGCAAAGTATGCAGGAACAGAGGTAAAGCTTGATGGCCAAACCTACAACATTGTAAGAGAAGACGATATATTAGCAATAGTTGAGTAAGGAGAATAACAATGGCAAAGGAAATACTTTATGGAATTGATGCAAGAAATGCACTTTTAAGAGGTGTAGATAAGCTTGCAAACACAGTTAAAATCACACTAGGACCAAAGGGAAGAAATGTAGTTCTTGACAAGAAATACGGTTCACCTCTTATTACAAACGATGGTGTAACTATCGCAAGAGAGATTGAGCTGGAGGACCCAGCAGAAAATATGGGCGCCCAGCTTGTTAAGGAGGTTGCATCAAAAACTAATGATGCAGCAGGTGACGGAACAACAACAGCTACTCTTTTAACACAGGCATTTATTCGTGAGGGAATGAAGAATGTAACTGCTGGTGCTAATCCAATTGTTTTAAGAAAAGGAATCCAAAAGGCAGTTGACTGCGCGGTTGAAGCACTTATTGCTAATTCAAAGAAGGTTAACGGCAAGGAGGATATTACAAGAGTTGGTACCGTTTCCGCTGGTGATGCAACAATTGGTCAGCTTATCTCTGATGCAATGGAAAAGGTTACCTCTGACGGTGTTATAACTGTTGAGGAATCAAAATCAACAGAGACCTACTGTGAGGTTGTTGAGGGAATGCAATTTGACAGAGGCTATTTGTCTGCATATATGGCAACTGATACGGACAAAATGGAAGCAGTTTTAGATGATGCTTTAATTCTTATTACCGATAAGAAAATTACAAATATTCAGGACATTTTACCTCTACTTGAGCAAATTGTTCAAGCGGGCAGAAAGCTACTTATTATTGCTGAGGATATTGAGGGTGAGGCGCTTACAACGCTTGTTCTTAACAAGCTAAGAGGTACATTTACAGTTGTAGGTGTAAAGGCACCAGGCTTTGGTGATAGACGTAAGGAAATGCTCCGTGATATCGCAATTTTAACAGGCGGTCAGGTAGTAACCGAGGAGCTTGGACTAGAATTGAAGGATGCATCAGTTGAGCATCTTGGTAGAGCAAGACAGGTAAAGGTTGATAAGGAGAATACAATAATCGTAGGTGGTTATGGTGATTCATCCGATATTAAGGCAAGAATTTCACAAATTAAGACAGCAATTGAAAATACTACATCAGACTTCGACAGAGAAAAGCTTCAGGAAAGACTTGCAAAGCTTTCTGGTGGTGTTGCAGTAATCAAGGTTGGTGCAGCAACTGAAACAGAAATGAAGGAAAAGAAGCTTCGCATTGAGGATGCACTAAACGCAACAAGAGCAGCCGTTGAGGAGGGAATTGTTGCAGGTGGTGGAACTGCATATATCAATGTAATTGATAAGGTTTCAGCTCTTGCGAGCACAGTTTCTGGTGATGAAGCAACTGGTGTTAGAATTGTTGAGAAGGCTCTTGAGGAGCCACTTCGTCAAATTTCTGCAAATGCAGGCTTCGATGGAGCAGTAATTGTTGACAAGGTAAGAAATAGCGGTAAAATCGGCTATGGCTTTGATGCTTATAATGAGATTTATTGTGATATGATGGAGGCAGGAATTGTTGACCCAACAAAGGTAACAAGAAGTGCACTTCAAAATGCTGCAAGCGTAGCCTCCACGGTTCTTACAACAGAGGCACTCGTTGCAGAGAAAAAGGAAGAAAACCCACCAGTAGCACCACAGGCTCCAATGGGCGGTATGTATTAAAAAGCTTAAAAGCAAGCACAATTGTGCTTGCTTTTTTATTTGTTGCTTTGTGCTTTTTTATTTTGTGCCTGATTCTTTTCCTCTTGCTTACAATCAGCCTTCATTTCAGTGTGTGCTCTGTTTGGAACAGGTGGATTTGGCACAGAAGAGAGCTTTTTCTTTAATTCCTGTCTTTTCTTTTCGTTCATTTTTCCTCCAAGCAAATTTAATATCAGCCTTAAAATTCATAAGGGCTATATTTGCTTATAAGAATATTTTATCCAAAATCAAGCATTTAATTCAAAACAAAAAAGCTCCATTTGGAGCTTTTTTTAGTGATGGCAGGAGCCTGTATAAAATTTAACTAAATCTATATAGTATTGATTACTTTCATTTTTTAAAAAGCCTGATTTTGCTAGAAGCTCGTCACAAACGGCATTTTCTTCAAAATAACAGAGCTTAATGCCGCATCTATACATAAAATTCATAGTGGCTCTTAGCATAATAATCATAGCCTCCCAGTCGTTAACACCGGGTGCATAGGCAAGAGCATCAATAAAGCCATTATCATTTGAAAATTTAAACTGACAAATGCCAATAAAGCCCTCATCATCAGCCTTATAAGCAAAGGCTTCTTGATTATATGTAACACCGCAAATTTCGCAAAGCTCCTTTTGCACTTCTTTTGACTGAATAGGTAGTACTGTAAGCATGCTTTCTCCTTAAATTGTATCGTTTTTTCCAAATAAATAGTCGATTTCGTTTTGTGTAAGGTGCCTATATTTTCCTCTCTCCAAATCACCAAGCTTTAGCTTGCCAATGGAAACACGAGTAAGTCGCATAATAGTAAGACCACATTTTTCGCACATTTTACGAATTTGTCTATTTCTACCCTCACTAAGGGTAAACATAGCATTGGTATTGCCATTTTTTAGTGAAATAACCCTTACCTTAACTGGGCGAAGCTTATATCCGTCAATTTCCATAGGTGAATTAAGAGTATGTAGGGTGGACTGAGAAAGCTCACCCTTAATTATTACACTATAAGCTTTTGTCATATTGTTTTTTGGATGAGTAAGCCTATTTGTAAGCTCACCATCATTTGTCAGTATGAGAAGCCCCTCGGAATACATATCAAGCCTTCCAACAGGATAGATTCTTTCGCCAACATCGCTAACAAGAGAAAGAACAGTAGGACGCCCCTTTTCATCAGAGGTCGTAGTCACATATCCAAGAGGCTTGTTAAGCATTATATATTTTTTCTCGGAAGAGCAATTTTTAATAATTTTTCCGTTATACTCAATAACGTCATTTTCTGGGTCAACCTTATCTCCAAGCTTGGCGATAACTCCATTAACCTTTACGTTTCCAGCCTCAATAACCCTTTCGGCACTACGTCTTGACATTATTTTATTATCTGTAAAAAACTTTTGTAGTCTAATTTTTTCCATTTTATTTAAATATTCTTTCAAAAAAAGATTTTTTGTATTTGACGCTTGGTACATTTTCCAAGGCATATAGCTTTAAAATAGCAATTATCTCATCATTGCTTTTATAAATAATTTGTCCAATAAAATCACCCTGCTTAATTGGCGCACAAAGCATTTGATTTGCTTCAAAGTAAGCACTGATGCTTATGTCCGACCTTTTTAAGGTAATATCAAGTGAGTCAATGTTAGAGCATAGCACAGAGCCCTTTTTACCATTTATAACAGGAATGTCCAAAACATAATCACCAACATCTGCAAGGTGAATACCCTCATATTCCTTAAATCCAAGGTCAAGAATTTCCGAGTGGTCGCGCCAATCGTTTGGTGCATTTAGAGTTACACAAATGAGCTTAACACCGTCTCTTTCGGCACACGAAACAAGGCAACGTCCGCTTTTGCGAGTAAATCCAGTTTTGACTCCAATAGCACCCTCATACATTCTTAAAAGCTTGTTGTGATTGACAAGAACCCTTGAACCCTCATCATCAAGTGGAATAACCCTTTTATACGTAGAAACAGCCTCACAAAAAACAGGAAGCGTCATTGCATAAGAGCAAATTTTTGCAAGCTCGTAGGGCGTAGTGTAGTGCTCGTCATCATCAAGTCCGTGTGGATTTGTAAAGTGAGTGCTTGTAAGACCTAAAATAAGAGCCTTTTCGTTCATAAGAGAAACGAATGCATCAACACTGCCTGCACAATGAATTGCAAGGGCAATAGAGGCATCATTTGCACTTTCAAGAAGCAGAGCATATAAAAGCTCATCAACCGTTAATATCTCACCCTCTTTAAGATAAATGGATGAGCCCTCGGTGCCAACAGCCTCGCTAGTAATTTTAACCTTGTCATTTAAGTTGCAATTTTCAATTACAACTATTGCAGTCATAATTTTTGTTGTGC
>JAZQHJ010000087.1:0-2380 GCA_045540515.1 Eubacteriales bacterium | reverse complement strand
TAAGGGACTTATGCCTAACCCAAAGGCTGGTACAGTTACAATGGATACAGCAAAGGCTGTTACAGAGGCTAAGGCTGGTAAGATTGAGTACCGTCTTGACAAGACAAACATTATTCACTGTCCAATTGGTAAGGCTTCATTCGGCGCTGAAAAGCTTGAGGAGAACTTCGCTACTCTTCTTGGCGCTATTATCAAGGCTAAGCCAGCTGCTGCAAAGGGACAATACATTAAGAGCTGCACAGTAGCTTCAACAATGGGCCCTGGCATCAAGGTTAACGGTGCAAAGCTTGGTTAATTAAACCTATAAATTAAGAGAGGATTTATTCCTCTCTTTTTTGTTTCATTATATAGTAAAAAGCACGATTTCTCGTGCTTTTTTGTTATTCATCAAGAGCTTGTGATTCATCTAGCAAGAGCTCAGATTTTTCGACAAGGGAGAGCTTATTTGCGCTACCTATAACAGCTTCTAGCTTTGCTTTTGCTTGTTCGCTTTTACCATTTACCAGGTCGATTTTTGCATTTAGATAGAGCTTTTCAAGCTTTTTCCTTTTGTTTTTATCTTCTATATTATTACATTCTCTTTCAGCTCTTTCAAGGTCGCCCTTTTTTATGAGCAATTCAACCAGACAAATTAAAAGTGTATTCTTAATTTCCTCGGTTTGCTCCTCATTTTTAATGCCTTCGTAGGCAGAAAAAGCTTTTTTATAGTATATTTCCGCATTTCTTTGCTCCTCAAAGTGGATTGACACATCGCAAAGGCTTGCATAAAATAGCGCTTCTGTGTATTTTGAGGTGATTGCTGTATGGGATTTTTCGATTTGCTCGAGTGCGTCCCTTACTATTTTATAATTTGAAAGGCTTGAAAGCACTAGCGCATTACAATAATTTATTATTCTTAAAGGAAGCTTTGAGTTTCCTCTATAAAGTGCTCCACACACCTCTTGATATTCCTGTGGGTCGCATTTTTCATCAAGCTTTTTTCTTGCATCCCTTATTGCCTTATTTTGTGCAACAGCTAAAAGCACTGTTATAAGTATTAAAAAGCCTGCGCAAGCAAATGCCACAAGAGTGGTGTGAAAGTTATTCAATATCGCTATAACAAGAGCTACGGCAACTAAAACATATGAGCCATAGGTTACTAGCCTGTTATTTCGCACTAACCATTTCATTTTCTTTCTTCCTTTCTCTTTTTTATAATTCTAGCATTAAATCATTATAAAGTCAACAAGGTATCTAAAAGCTCCTTGGCACGTTTTAAAATTGGCACCTCTCTATTTGCGATTAGTCGTCCGAGGCTTGTGCAGGAGCATTTTTCGTATTCTGCTATTGCCTCATCGTAGGATAGCTTTAAGGTGGTAAGGTGAAAATCCTGTATTTCCTCATCGGTCATATGTGTTTGACCAAATTCTTTAACTTTACAAAGATAATAATTATTTATATTATGTCTATTTATAAGGTTGTAATAGTCGCTAACTACTCCTATTTTACAAAGGACCTCAACGGTAACTCCTAGCTCCTCAAGGAGCTCTCTTTTTACTGCGTCGCTTAGGCTTTCGCCCTTCTCGACTCCACCACCAGCAGTTTCTATTATTGTTCCGTTTACAAAGCTATCATTACGTATTGCTCTTACAAAGTAGTAGCTTTCGTTTTCATCAATAACAATGGCTCTTACGACCTGTCTGTCGTGAGTTATGGTGGTTTGCTCCCACTCTGTGTCCTTTAATTCAAGGTACAATTCTTTGTTTTGCATAATTCTTCCTTTTGTAATAAATCTAATAAAGGTAAAAACAGCACCCACAGTGTGAGTGCTGTATTTTTTGAAATAATTGTAATTATCTCTTTGAGAACTGTGGTGCACGACGAGCAGCCTTGAGTCCGTACTTCTTTCTTTCCTTCATACGTGGGTCACGTGTTAGGAAGCCAGCAGTCTTAAGAGCTGGACGGTTTGCCTCATCAGCTACGAGTAATGCTCTTGCAATACCGTGACGGATTGCACCAGCTTGACCTGAGATACCACCGCCAACAACGTTAGCAACTACATCGTACTTGCCCATTGTTTCAGTAACCTCAAATGGTTGGTTCATAACTAGCTTAAGTGTTTCTAGTCCGAAGTAATCGTCAACGTCTCTGCCGTTGATGGTAATTGTACCAGTACCAGGATATAGACGAACACGAGCTACAGATTTCTTTCTTCTACCTGTTCCGTAGAAATATGGCTTTGCACTTGTATACATTTTCTTCTATCCTTTCCTGATTATTTTACTTCGATTGGTTGTTGTGCAGAGTGATTGTGTTGTGCACCTGCATAAACCTTTAATCTTGTGATTGACTTATCGCCAATGTGGTTGTGTGGAAGCATACCCTTTACTGCAAGCTCCAT
>JAZQHJ010000086.1:0-3916 GCA_045540515.1 Eubacteriales bacterium | reverse complement strand
ACTGAATTAGGTAGTGTCCCATTTCGTGGTACGCTGTTCTTAGACGAGTTGCCTCTGTTTGTCTTTCGTTTGCCTCGCCCCTGTCGTACACGTCAATTGCGTTGATAATCATTTCATCATCAACCTCTTGACCTCTTGCGTTACGGATTGTAAAGTCAAGAATGTTTTCAAGATATGAATAGGTTTCATAATAGGTTCTGATTGCAAGGTTCTTAATTGCATCATCACCAACTGTTGTAACTCCACGCTTTGCAAGGTATTGTCTTATAAATTGCTCCCTCTCCTTAGCGTTTGGCTCAAATAATCCTATTACTCTGTCAAAGTGCTTAATAATTGAAGGTGGGAACTCCTCCTTGTAGAAGCAGGTTGTTGCAATAAATATAATTGGATGCTTTTTATCCTTGTTCAAGGATTCCATTTCGTTTGTAAATGCCTTTAATACCTCTGTATTGCCACCTAGTAAAATTCTTTCAATATCCTCAATTACAAGTACAGCAGGAGAGCTTTGTCTTGCTTGGTTGAAGATATCCTTTAAGCTTTGTAAAAATGGTTCAAGCATATAGCGAGATGCTGAAAGAATATCCATTGCGCTATGAGCAATAAAGGTTGCATTTGTCTGTCCTGCAAGAGCCTTTGCAATAAATTTCTTACCAACACCCGGTGCTCCATAAATCATAAGTCCTCTTGGAAGTGATGCGGAGCTGTATGCGCCATTCTTTGTTAAAAATTCACCATAGTAGGAAAGAATATTCTTTGCTGAATCGTGACCTATAACATCATCAAACTTAACGGATGATGAGTAGCTTGTTAGGTATCTTGAATCAATATCTCTTTGTAGGTAATCAAGGGTTAGCTCTGCAAATTGAATTGTAACTGCCTTTGAATCCTGTGATACGATTTGCTTTGCGTTGTATCTTAACACCTTTCCGTCCTTAATGAGGTCGGAAATGTCGGATGCTAGCTCAATTCCCTCTTGAATTTCTGTAATTTGTGCACAAAGCGCCTTTGTATCGCTTGTATCAAAGTAAATTACTCTTCTTGCTGTGCTATTTAAGAAGCTTGCAAATCTTGAAACAGGCATTTTTGCTTCTACATTGGAAATAATGTATAGTGGAACCTCATTGTAGTAGGTTTCAATATATTCAAAGGCATCAACGCCCTGTGAGCTGTAATCCTCAAGATTTGCAGGAACGGTCTTTGTTTTTCTTATTCCTGCAAGAGCATCAAGTAAAATAAAGTCAATGCCGTTTGCAAGCGCCTTCTTTGCTTGCTCTCTTGTTGTTACTACAACAAGCTTAACATTCTTAATTTTTAGCTTTTCAAAGTATGCGACTTGTGACTTATCGCATACAACAAGAGCCTTTAATTCTCTCTTTGCAAATAGCTTTTTAACCCTGTCGGTTGCGCCCTTAAAGGAAAGCTCATAGTTAATCTCCTTTAGTGAGCAAAGCAATGGCTTTAAGGTCTTTTCGTTAACCTGTGAGAAAACGTCGGTTAGCTCTGTGTTAAATAGCTCGTTTATGTAATTTGTAATGCTTGGAGCATTAAATTCACCGTCATTCATATAGAGAATTGCAGTTGCAAGCTCATCAAGCTTGTAGCTTACCTTAATTCCTGTTTTGAGAGTGAAATTGTCAAGATTAGCTGTTAGCTGCTCCTTTACAATATCCTTTAAAATTGCAGGCTCAAGATAGTTGAGCATTATCATTCTGCCCCTTGCCATTCCGTTTACAAGGTATGGGATAAATCTACCGATTGTAGCGCCCTCAACCCTTTCGTAAAGCATCGCATCAACAAGCGCCTTCTTTGGTGTGCTTGAAAGATTGCCTGTAAAGGATGCTGAATAAATTCCCTTGCCGATTTTACTTGTAAAGAAGATTATAGCCTTCTTAAATGAAACTCCTCTGAATTCGCCAGAGCTTAGCACCTCACCAAGCAATATGCTTATATGATTGAAAAATTCCTCGGCATCATCAAATACGAGCACACACTCTGGATTTGAATAAACAAATTCAAGAAGGTCACCAGCAAAGCTCTCATCCTCATAGCTTACCCTATCAAATATCTTATATGCTCTTTTGCTCTTTGCATATAGGTATTCAGCAACAGTTTTTGCAATAAGGCTCTTTCCTGTTCCACTTGCGCCAAGAAGTGTAAAGGATGCACAAGGGAAGCTATCTGTCTGGTCGTTAATTTTAGCATTTAAAAGACCTGCAACAATTTCGCTAATTGCGTGGTCCTGTCCCTTTACCTTATCTTGAAGCTCTCCACGTAAGCCACTGATAAGCTCAACATAATCTGTAAATTCGTTGCCATTTTTAATTTGAAGCTTTTGGAATGAAAAATCAAAGCCCTTATTATCGGATACGTTAAAGATTGAAAGATTTACCCTGTAAATATCTCTTTCGTTTAGTCCTGATGCCTCATAGATAAAGCCCTTGATGTCGTCGCTTGATGCATCAACAGAAACCTCCATTGTAAGAGTGGTCTTGTCCACCTCTACCTTTTTAACGGCATCCTCGCCTAGTTGCTTTTTGAATGCGCCTACAACAACGTCAAAAATAACAACGCCTCTTTGCTGCTTATATGTCTCAAAAAGCTCTGGTTCTACAAAATATACTATTCTTTTCATGCCTTACTCCTCTGTAATAACAGTTAGTGGCTTTAAATAGGTTGCAATTCCCTTATTTGCCAAAATTCCAAAGAACTCATGGAACTTTTCAACCCCTTCATCCTCTGTCTTAACTGTGCAATTGTACTGAATTTTGAGAAAATATTCCCTTCTTGCCTTTTCAACATAAGCCTTTAAAAATGGAACACTTGTATTGAAGTAGTTCACAAGCTTTAAGGTGTCGTGTGAATATGAGATTTTGTCAAAAACAATCATAAATGACAAAAATCCCTCCTTGTTAGCCTCAACAAGCACCTTTAATAGGTCATCAAACTGTGGAAGCATATAAAGGGTGGTAAGCACTGTTGACTTTTCGTCAGTGCCCATTTCCTCCCAAGAAAAAATGCTCGCCGTTGAGCCTACTAGCTTTTTCTTAAAAACATCTAAATTCATTTTATTTCTCCTTTAAAGAATTTTATTATATTCATATTATAGCAATATTTGTCGAACCTTGTCAATAGTAAATAAAAAAAGCACTTAAAAGTGCTTTTATTTAATTTTCTTTATCGCCCTTGGAAGCACTCTCTTTTCTTGGCTTTCTTTTAAAGACTTGTTTAAGCCTTTGTCGCCCTTGCTTCCTCTTTTCCCTACGCATATTTCTTCGTTCTTCCCTTTGATGAACCCTTTTTTCGTGCTTTTCTCTTTCGTCCCTCTCAATTTGCTCATCAAGAATAACTATTTCCCTTGGCTTTTCCTCGTCGTCCCTTTTTCCAAATGGCTTTAACCTCTTAACATCCTCCTTAATCGCAATCTTGAAAAGCTCAAATTTGCTCTTAATAACCTCATATATAACTGCAAAAAGGAATTGAAGCACCCATAAAATTATCATAAGGGTTGCTAAAATAATCGAAATCGGCGTTGCCTCGATTGTTGCCGTATAAAGTCCATAAAGCATAGCGCCAAGAGCAAAGGCCTTTACTAGAATTTTCATCCACGTGTAGCCTCTTTTTACATTTTTTCTTGTCGCCCTCATATTTCTGTTACGTGTTGCAATTTCAAAAATTGTATATGCGACAAACAGCGTTGCCAGAACAACATTTGCGTAAAAATTGCCTGTTTTGTTTATTAGTGCGTAAATAAAGTAAATCGACGTGAAAACGAGTGAGGCATTTTTAAATGCGTTAACGCAACGCTTAAAATCATCAACTAGCTTGCCAAACGTCGCTTGTGTATATTTGAACATCTTTTTCTCCCGTTAAATGCCCTTGAAGTCCTTCAAGATTTTATCATACTAGCTCCTTAGTC
>JAZQHJ010000085.1:0-25732 GCA_045540515.1 Eubacteriales bacterium | reverse complement strand
TCTTCCTAAGACCGCTTGGCCTCCGACTTCAAGGCGAGGTTACAACACCAGCTACTTGTAGAGCAAATGGTGAAAAAACATACACCTGCTCATTATGTCAAGACACAAAGAAAGAGACAATTTATTCAAGCAAGGATTATTGTCAATTCGGTGAAGAACCAGTTGTTATCCCACCAAACTGCGCAACCGAAACAAATGGTGTAAGCAAATATGTTTGTACAATTTGTGGCGACACGGATGAAAAAAGAGGAGAAATCATAATTGATTTTGAACATGAGTATTCAACTGAGCCACACGTTAAGGAAGCTACTTGTACTGAGGACGGATATAGCTTCTTATACTGTACAGTTTGCTTTAATAAAGAAAAGTTCGAGACCGAGGACGATTACACAGGCGTAAACTTCGATACATACGAAACACTTGACAAAACAGGCCATACTGAAAGCGTAGTAAGTGATGAGCCAGCAACATGTCAAAAAGTAAGTGTTACAAATTACGAATGTACAGTATGTGGCGAGACTTGGACAATCGAGGGCACAGAAACGCTTGACCACGATTATGAGGGACAGCCTGAAAAGATTATGGAGCCAACATGTACCGAAAACGGATACAAGTATAAGGAATGTAAGAATTGTGGCGAAAAGCAAACAACAGGCTCACACCTACAAGCAACAGGCCATGATACAGACGTTAACGATTACGTAAATTCAATAAGAGTTGAGCCTACATGTATAACAAATGGCTCAGTAACTCCTATTTGTAGAACCTGTGGTGAAACAATCACAGAGGAAGAAACAGTACTCTATGCAACAGGCGAGCACTATAAGTCATACTACATAGATAATGGTGCACTTGTATCAAAGGATGCTTACGAAAAGATAGGCGAAAGAGTTGAGGCTTCCTGCCACAACCCAGCATACGAGGTATGGCATTGTACATCTGACTCAGCATGTACTGAACATAAGAATGAAAGTGCACTAATTGAAAATCCAGTTGCACAGCTACCACATCAGCCTGTATATAGCTCAACAGTAGCTCCAAAGTGTAACGCAATTGGTTACGATATTATGATTTGTGCAGTTTGCTCACTTGAAGATGCATCACAATGTACAGATGGTTGCGTAACTCATGTAAATGAGCAACCAACAACACCACATAAGATTTCTGAAACAATTGCTAACACATACGTTGATTCTACATGTGAAACACCTGCAAGAATTGACTATAAGTGCCATGACTGTGACCAAGTGCTAAGCTATAACTACCCAACAACTGAGGAAGAGGCTGGCCAAGAGGTTGACGGAAAGACATTCGTAGCTCTAAAAGAGCATATAAGAGACGATGCTCACGTTGAATCAGGCGACTGGATTGCAACAGATATAGTTGTTAATGCAACCTGTACAACAGAGGGCTATACAGTTTACTACTGTAAGTACGACTGTGGCGAGGAATACCATCGCAACATAACAATGCTTTCTCACAATTTTGAGGCGCACAAGGATGGACGTCTAGAATGCGTAACCTGTGGTGCAACATACAGAGATGTAACAACATATAACCCAGACCCAATCGCTGGTAGCACACTTCAGCAAAATCCTTCTGAAAAGCTTGAGTTCACCGACGAGGACGGCAACACAGTTACACTTGACTGGGAAGTAATTGGATATGGCGCACCAAGTGCTCCGATTGCAATAACAGGTGACGGAAGCGAGCAAGCAATTGACCTATCAGGCTACAACCTCAATGTTAAGGGTGGTATAATTAAGATTAAGCTTGCTGATAATCTTGATGCTACAATTAAGGTAAACGGAATTGCTTACACAGTAAAGGTTGAGGACAGCATTGCTACAATAGCAGTTGGCGAAAAGACAGCTCAGGTTGAAACAACATCTATAAATGTACTATACATCAATCTATATGACATCACAGAGGATGTAACAACAATAACAGTTACTTCAAATGCTGATACAGAGGTTGTTCTATACGCTAAGCAATAATCAAAAAATAAAATCCACCGAGTAATCGGTGGATTTTTTATGCATATTTTCACAGTTTATTCATTATTTGCTAATAATTATACAAATTAAGAGGAAATTTACTTGACATTCATTTTTTATAGGTTTATAATATAATATTATTAAATAGGTAGCTTTTAACTGCTTGAAAGAGGATATTTTATGCAAAACGAACTTGAAAAGGCAAGAAAAATAATAAATGAAATTGATGCTAAAATGGCGGAGCTGTTTGAACAAAGAATGAATGCCTCAAAAATGGTGGCAAGCTATAAAAAAGAGCACGGCTTATCCATTCTTGACCAAGGCAGAGAAAATGAGGTCATAAAAAAGAACTCCGAATATATTACTGATAGCGTTGTAAAAGAATATTATGTTAGCTTTTTGCAAAAAACAATGGAGCTTTCAAGAAGCTATCAAGCAAGACTTAATGAGGGAATGAGGGTTGCATATTCAGGCGTTGAGGGCGCATTTGCCTACATTGCCGCTAAAAAAATGTTCCCACACGCAAAGCTACTTGCATATCCAAGCTTTGAGAGTGCATACGAGGCTACTGAAAATGGCGAGTGCGATACCTGCGTTTTGCCAATTGAAAATAGCTTTGCAGGGGATGTTGGAACAGTTATGGACCTAATTTTCCAAGGAAGCCTGTATATAAATCAAGTAACCGATACCCCAATTGTTCACAACCTTTTAGTTAATGAGGGAGCTACAATTGAGAGCATTAAGGAGGTTGTATCACATCCTCAGGCTCTTGCACAGTGCAGTAAATATATATCCAAGCGTGGCTACGAGCAAAGACCATATACAAATACAGCTCTTTCAGCAAAGCTTGTTAAGGAAAGTGGAAGCCTTGAAATCGGAGCAATAGCATCCGACGAAACTGCAAAAATATTTGGCTTGAAAATTCTTGAGGGTGGAGTAAATGAGAGCAAGAATAACACCACTCGCTTCGCTGCATTTTCAAGAGTGCCTAATCGTGAAAAAACATCCAAAAAGCAAATGAATGACCACTTCATTCTAGTTTTCACTGTAAAAAATGAAGCTGGCTCACTTGCCAAAACCCTTGATATTATCGGTGCTCATGGCTACAATATGAGAAATCTACGCTCCCGTCCAATGAAGGAGCTAATGTGGAGCTACTATTTTTATATAGAGGCGGACGGAAATATCAACACC
The DNA here is from genome assembly GCA_045540515.1 of Eubacteriales bacterium. GTDB lineage: Bacteria > Bacillota > Clostridia > Oscillospirales > CAG-272 > RGIG2000. The sequence goes on along the minus strand of JAZQHJ010000085.1, from coordinate 22,541 downwards.
GAGGACGGCAGAGATATGTTAAGGGAGCTAGGTGCAACCTGCGACAGATTGAAGCTTGCGGGAACCTATAAAACTAATTAAAAGAGGAAGAAAAAATGATTATACCAGTAGAGCTACAAGACCAGGGCTACGATATCGTCCTTAAAAGAGGGGCGCTTAGCGAGGCATCAAGCTATTTAAGTCTTAATAGAAAAGCCTTAATCGTAACCGATACAGGTGTACCTACTAAGTATCTTGATGTCTTGAAGTCTCAAATAAAGGATTATGTTGTATATACAATCCCACAGGGGGAGCAAAGCAAATGCTTTGAAAGCTATAAATCAATCCTTGATGCAATGGTAAATGCAAAGTTCACCCGTACTGACTGCGTTATTGCATTAGGCGGAGGAGTTGTTGGAGATTTAAGTGGATTTGTTGCCTCAACCTATATGCGTGGTATTGATTTTTATAACATACCAACCACACTATTATCACAGCTTGATTCTTCAATTGGCGGAAAGGTTGCAATTGATTTTGGTGGAGTTAAGAATATTGTAGGCGCTTTTTATCAGCCAAAAAAGGTAATAATTGACTCAAATACTCTTAAAACCCTTGACAAAAGACAGCTTCATGCAGGACTTTGCGAGGCAATAAAAATGAGTGCAACAAGCAATAGTAAGCTTTTTGAGCTTATTGAAAATAGCACTTGTCTTGAAAATGATATAGACGAAATTATTGAAAAATCCCTACTTATTAAAAAGAATGTAGTGGAAAAGGACCCAAAGGAAAAGGGCTTAAGACGTGTGCTTAACTTTGGACACACAATAGGACACGCAATCGAAAGTAAGTATAAGCTTTTACATGGTGAGTGCGTAGGAATAGGAATGCTACCAATGTCAAGTCCTGAGGTAAGAAATAGAATAAGAGCCCTACTTGCTAAATACGAAATCCCACAGCTAAGCAAGGTAAGCGCAAACGAGCTTGTTGAGTATATAAGGGTTGACAAAAAGGCAAAGGGAAGCAAAATAGGAATAGTCTATGTTGAAAAAATAGGCTCATATGAAATTAAGGAAATCGAAATTGACGATATAAATGAATATATAAACGAGGTATTTAATATATGAAAAATACATTCGGAAATAGCGTTTGTACAACCATTTTTGGCGAAAGCCACGGACAAGCCGTGGGTGCGGTAATTGACGGCTTGCCAGCGGGCTTAGAGGTTGACACAGGCTTTATTGATAAACAGCTTGCAAAACGCAGACCAAGCTCAAAAATAGACACTCCAAGGCAGGAAATGGATAATTACCAAATTTTAAGTGGCGTATTTGAGGGCAGAACAACTGGTACTCCAATTTGCATAGCTATACCAAACGAAAATACACAAAGCAAGGACTATTCAGCCACAAAAACACTTGCAAGACCGTCACATGCAGACTACACAGCACAATGCAAATATCACGGCTATCAGGATTATCGTGGTGGCGGACATTTTTCAGGCAGAGTAACAGCGGGGCTTGTTGGTGTAGGAGCAATTGCAATCAAAGCGCTTGAAGGACTTGGAATAAGACTTGGAACTCATATTTTAAGATGCGGTAGCGTAAGTGATAGCGAATTTTCAAGTGATTTAAGCAAGCTTGAAAGCGAGCTAGACATTATTGCTGACAAAAAATTCCCAGTGATTAGCGACGTTGAGGACCAAATGACAAGCGAAATTCTCAAAGCAAGAGAGCAGGGCGATAGCATCGGAGGTATAATCCAAACCGCTATTTATAATATGCCAGCAGGCGTTGGAGAGCCTTGGTTCGACACTATTGAGGGTATTTTGTCCCATGCAGTATTCAGTATCGGTGGAATTAAGGGAATAGAATTTGGCAAGGGCTTTGGCTTTGCGGACCTTATGGGTAGCGAGGCAAACGACGAGCTTGAAATAATAAACGGAAAAGTAGTTACAAAAACAAATAATAATGCAGGAATAAACGGTGGAATTACAAATTCAATGCCAATTGTGTTCAATTGTGCAGTAAAGCCAACTCCTTCAATATCAAAGGAGCAAAGCACCGTGGATTTTGCATCAAACGAAAATACAAAAATTGCAATAAAGGGAAGACACGACCCTGCTATAATAAGAAGAATTTGCGTTGTAGTTGATAGCATTGTTGCACTTGCACTTTGTGACATCCTAGCACAGCGCTATGGCACGGACGTATTTACTAAGGGATTTTAATAATGAAATACGGACTTATAGGAGAGCACCTTACTCATAGCTTTTCAAAGGCAATACACGAGCAAATCGGTAGCTACGTGTACGAAATTAAGGAAATTGAGCCACAAAATGTTGACGCCTTTATGAAGGAAAAGGACTTTTTGGCTATCAATGTTACAATTCCATATAAGGAAACAGTGATTCCGTATCTTGATTATATTGACGACAGCGCAAAAAGAATCGGTGCTGTTAATACAATAGTTAACAAAAATGGAAGGCTTTATGGCTATAATACTGACTATTTTGGTATGAAGGCTCTTGTTTCTAAAATAGGACTTGACATAAAGGGAAAAAAGGTGCTAATAATTGGCACGGGTGGTACATCTAAAACAGCAACAGCGGTTGTTACAGACCTTGGTGCCAAGGAAGTAATTTATGTATCAAACATTGACGTGCCAGGCGCTTACTCCTATGAGCAAATATACAAAAGCCATACTGATGCCCAAATTATATTCAACACATCACCAGTTGGAATGTACCCAAGAAACGACGGGCTACCAATTGATATTGACGCCTTTGAGAAGCTTGAGGGTGTGCTTGATGTTGTTTATAATCCAATAAGAACAAATTTAGTAATTTATACTCAAAAAAAGGGACTTATGGCACAGGGTGGACTTTATATGCTAGGTGCACAGGCTGTTTATGCTTATGAGTATTTTATGGATACCAAGGTTGATAAGTCACTATGCGACACGGTGTATAATACAGTTTTAAAGCAAAAGGATAATATAATTCTTACAGGAATGCCATCAAGTGGTAAAACAACTATCGGTAAAATCCTTGCGCAAAAAACAGGTAAGACCTTTGTTGACACTGACGATGAAATTGTAAAGAAAATAGGAATGGATATTCCAACCTACTTTGAAAAATACGGCGAAGCCAAATTCAGAGAGGTTGAAGGTGCAGTAATTAAAGAGGTTAGTGTTAAAAATAATCAAATCATTGCAACGGGCGGTGGAGCAATTTTAAAGGAGGAGAATATTTTCTATTTAAAGCAAAACGGAAATATTTACTTCTTAAATAGAGAGCTGAAAAGACTAATCCCAACGGGGGATAGACCTCTTTCAAGCAATATTGAGGCACTAACAAAAAGATATAACGAAAGATACCCAATCTACACAAAAACCGCAGACATAATAATAGATGGAAACGGCACACCAAACGAGGTTGCAGGTATCATATATGGAGAATATAATAAATGAAAATTTTGGTTATCAATGGACCCAATATCAATTTTCTAGGAATAAGAGAGCCAGAGCTTTATGGAAGCCAAACCTATGAGGCACTAGTTAATAAAATTGAGGCATATTGCAACAAAAAAGGCATAGACGTGTCGTTTTTTCAGTCAAATCACGAGGGTGCACTTGTTGATGAAATTCAAAGGGCGTACTACGATAGGGTTGACGGAATCGTTATAAATCCAGCTGCCTATACCCACACAAGCGTTGCAATTCTTGACGCCTTAAAGGCTGTTAATATTCCAACAGTAGAGGTTCATATATCAAAGGTAGAAAGCCGAGAGGATTTTAGACAAATAAGCTATGTAAGACAAATCGCAATAGCGACAATTACAGGAAAGGGCTTTGACGGATACCTTGAAGCAATAGATATACTTAATAATTTGGAGCAAAAATGAAAGCAATAATAGAAAAGAGTGTTGCAAGGGGAGAAATTTTTCCACCCCCATCAAAAAGCTATGCTCACAGACTCTTGATTTGCTCAGCACTAGCAAAGGGGCAAAGTGAGGTTGACGGGGTCATTGAAAGTGAGGATATGCTTGCAACCCTTGATTGTATAAGCACTCTTGGTGTAAAGCACACTCTTAAAAACAACAAGGCTACTGTTTTTGGTAGCTATAAGATTTACGAAAATCAAGTTCTACGATACCAATGCCGTCAAAGCGGCAGTACATTAAGATTTTTCATCCCAATAGCACTTTTAGCAGGGGGCGTGTGCGAGTTTTATGGCTCAGAACGCCTTTTGAGTCGTGGTCTTGACGTTTATTACGATATCTGCAAAAGACAGGGCATTTCATACGAGGTGCATAGAGACAAGGTTGTCTTTAATGGTAAATTAAAGCCGGATACCTTTAATGTTAGAGGAGACATAAGTAGTCAGTTTATTACGGGACTTTTGTTTGCCCTACCTCTTTTAGACGGCGATAGCGTAATAAATATAACTACAAGACTAGAAAGTGCACAGTATATAGACATAACAATAGATGCATTAAGAGCATTTGGCATTGAAATTACAAGGAGTGAGGGCTCCTTCTATATAAAAGGAAATCAAAAATACAAGCCTGCTTGTGTAAGGGTGGAGGCAGATGCATCAAACTCCGCATTCCTAGATGCCTTTAATTATATAGGAGGTAGCGTTTCTGTTAAGGGCTTAAATGATAAAACCTATCAGCCCGACGGAATTTATAATGAGCTTTTTGACAAGCTAAATAGCGACTCTGCTTGCATTGATATTTCAAATTGCCCGGACCTTGGACCAATCTTATTTGCTCTTGCAGGAGTTAAAAATGGTGCAAAAATAACGGGCACGGCACGTCTTAAAATCAAGGAAAGCGACCGTGCGAATGTAATGGCAACGGAGCTTAAAAAGCTTGGAATTACCGTGGACGTGTACGAAAATGAGGCTATAATTCATAAATCTAGCCCTCATATACCAACCCAAGCCCTTTATGGACATAATGACCATAGAGTAGTAATGGCACTAAGCGTAATATCAACTCTTTTTGGAGCTGAGATTGAAGGCTGTGAGGCTGTTACAAAGAGCTATCCTGACTTCTTTAAGGATATAAAATCCTTAGGAATAAGATGCGAGGTAACCGAATGAAAATAATAAATGATGTAAAGTTTTTAATAGTTGGACTTGGACTCATTGGTGGTAGCTATGCACAGGCACTTACCGACCTTGGATATGAGGTTGGAGCTATTACAAGGAGCAAGGAAACAATTGAATACGCAATGGAAAATAAGCTAATTGCTCACGGAACAACCGAGGTTAGCAAGGAATATGTTAGTCAATTTGACGTAGTGGTATTTGCCCTTTATCCAAAGGTTTTTGTAAAATGGATTCAGGACTATCAGCACTATTTCAAATCGGGTGCGATTTTAACTGATGTAACAGGCGTAAAGTGCCCACTGGTTTACGATATTCAGGCAATGCTAAGAGATGACGTTGAATTTGTAGGCGCTCACCCAATGGCAGGTAAGGAGGTTTACGGAGTACAAAATGCAGACAAGGGCATTTTTAGAAACGCAAACTATATCGTTACTCCGACAAGCAAAAATACAAAGGAAGCAATAAATGAAGTAAAACAGCTTGGTAAAATTCTAGGCTTTAAAACAATTGCAGAGCTAAGCCCAGAAAAGCACGATGAAATGATAGGCTTTCTTTCTCAGCTAACACACTGTATTGCAATTTCACTTATGACCTGTAAGGAATCAGAGCACCTTGTTGATTACACGGGTGACTCATTTAGAGACCTTACAAGGATTGCAAAAATAAATGACGAAATGTGGAGTGAGCTATTTTTACTAAATAAAGCAGAGCTTATTTCACAAATGGATTTGTTCCTTGATAAATTCACACTTCTTCGCAATTCAATTGAAAGCGAGGATAAGGAGCAAATCAAGGATATAATGAAGCTATCGACCAAGCGTCGTAAGTATTTTGATAAATAAAGCCAAGGAGATATACTAAAATGAATATGGATTTTAAAAGAAAGCTACCAACACCAAAGGAAGTTAAGGAAATGTACCCTGTAACTGATGAGGTAGTTCAAACAAAGGAAAAGAATGATAAGGAAATTCAGGACGTTTTCACAGGCAAAAGCGATAAGCTCGTGCTTGTAATTGGTCCTTGCTCAGCTGACCGTGAGGATGCAGTGCTTGATTACATTTCAAGACTTCGCAAGGTTCAAGAAAAGGTAAGCGACAAAATCATTATCATTCCAAGAATCTATACAAACAAGCCAAGAACAACAGGAGACGGCTACAAGGGAATGCTCCATCAGCCAAATCCAAACGAAAGCCCAGATATGCTAAAGGGCTTAATTGCAATAAGAAAGCTACACATAAAGGCAATTGAGCAAACAGGCTTTACCTGTGCAGACGAAATGCTATATCCGGAAAATCACAGATATCTATCGGACCTTCTTTCATATGTTGCAGTCGGTGCTCGTTCAGCAGAGGACCAACAGCATAGATTAACTGCAAGTGGTCTTGATATTCCAGTTGGTATGAAGAACCCAACAGGCGGTGACATTTCAGTTATGATGAACTCAATTACAGCAGGACAACATCCTCACACCTTTATTTATCGTGGCTGGGAGGTAGAAAGCAAGGGAAATCCTTTAACACACGCAATCCTTCGTGGATATGTAGATAAATACGGACGTTCCTTCTCAAACTACCACTACGAGGATCTTATGAACCTTTGTGAGCTATATGGCAAAACAAATCTTGTAAATCCTGCCGTTGTAGTGGATGCAAACCATGCAAACTCAGGAAAAAAATGGGCAGAGCAACCAAGAATTTGTAAGGAAATCATTGCAAGCACAAGACACAATAGTGATGTTAAGAGCATTGTAAAGGGACTTATGATTGAGTCCTATATTGAGGATGGTGCTCAAAAGGCAGATGAAGGAATTTATGGAAAGTCAATCACGGACCCATGCATAGGCTGGGATAAGACAGAAAGACTAATTTTAGACCTTGCAGATATGAGATAAATAAAAAATCCCAACGAGCTAATCGTTGGGATTTTTTTATCATAAAACAATCATATCCGAATATATATTTATGTAGAAAGGACGTGATTGCTTGGAAATAACTGGCTTAAATGAAAACGAGGTTTTAAAATCAAGAAAAGAGCATGGAGAAAATAAGCTGCCCGTGCAAAAAAGAAAAAGCTTTATTAAAAGCTTTTGGCAGGGCTTATCAGACCCAATTATCAAGGTGCTAATAGTTGCCCTTATTATAAATATAATTGTAATGTTTCCAAATATAAACTGGTTCGAAAGTGGAGGAATTTGTGCAACAATAATTATTGCTACACTTGTTTCAACAATATCTGAATACAGTAGTGAAAATGCATTTGAAAAGCTAAAGGGAAAAAGCGAAAACACATCAGTAATAGTAATAAGAGACTCAAAAAACAAGCAAATCCCACAAGAAGAGCTGGTTGCTGGCGACATTGTCCTTCTTAATTTTGGAATGGTTGTTCCTGCTGATGGGGAGCTAATTAGTGGAGAAATATTTACTAACGAATCAGCTCTTACAGGCGAAAGCAACGAAATACGAAAATATGTAAATTCAGATACGTCCGAGGGTAAAAGACTCCTAAAAGGAAGTATCATAACACAGGGAAATGGCATAATGAGGGTTATCACCGTTGGTCAGAATACCTACTACGGAAAAATAGCCAAGGAGCTTACAGAGCAAACAAGACCAAGCCCTTTAAAGCATCGCTTGACGGTTCTTGCCAAGCAAATAAGTAAGCTGGGATATTTCTTTGCAGTCCTTGTCGCACTTGCGTACCTTATAAATGCCTTCGTGATTGATTCTGGCTTTGCTTGGAGCAATATACTTTTTAAACTAAAAAATATAAGGCTCTTAACCTCAAAGCTAATAAATGCTCTAACTCTTGCAATATCAATAGTTGTTGTAGCAGTGCCCGAGGGACTACCTATGATGATAACCGTCGTTCTTTCTTCAAATATGAAAAAAATGATGAAGGACAACGTACTAGTAAGGAAGCTTGTAGGAATCGAAGCCTCTGGAAGCATAAATCTGCTGTTCACTGATAAGACAGGAACCTTAACCGAGGGGAGCTTGAGAGTAAAGGAAATATATAACGGCTTAAATGAAAAAATAACTCTTAGCAACAAGGAAACAAAATATCAAAAAATGCTCACCCTGTGTGCGTGTTACTGTAATGATTCGGTAATAGAGGGCAAAAGAGCAATCGGCTCAAATGCTACGGATAGAGCTGTTTTAGAGTGCTTTTATAAATATAAGGGTGATGCGAAAATAATAAGCAAGGAAGCATTTGATAGCGACAAAAAGTTCAGTGCCTGTGCTGTTTGCTTTGAGGGAGTCGAGCTTAGCCTATACAAGGGCGCACCAGAAAAGCTCATTGACAAATCCCAAAGCATTTTAACTGAAAATGGAATAAAGCCAATGTCACAAGGCGATAAAGCAAGGCTTTATCAAACGCTTTCAACCCTTGCAGGTAAATCATATAGAGTCGTTGCTCTTGCCTTAAAGCAAGGAACAGGCATGGCACTTGATAACATCACGCTTGTAGGACTTTTAGCAATAAAGGACAGAGTACGAAGCGAGGTACCTAAGGCAATCAAGGATGTAAAGGGTGCAGGAGTAAAAATTATAATGATAACAGGCGATAACAAGGAAACGGCAAGAGCAATCGCTAAGGAATGTGGAATAATTGACTACTACAACAAGGACGATATTGTTCTTGACGGTACGGATTTAAGTAATATGTCCGATGAGGAAATCGGGAAAATACTACCACACGTGTCCGTAATTGCAAGAGCACTGCCCTCTGATAAGAGTAGGCTCGTTAAAATTGCACAGTCACAGGGATATATCGTTGGAATGACGGGTGATGGAGTGAATGATGCACCGTCGCTGAAAAGTGCAGACGTTGGATTTTCAATGGGCTCAGGAACTGACGTTGCCAAGGAAGCAAGCGATATCGTTATAACTGATAACAGCTTCACAGCAATATCAAAGGCTATATTGTACGGAAGAACGATATTTGAGTCAATCAGAAAATTTATTGTCTTTCAGCTTACAATGAATCTGTCCGCTGTTGGTATATCCTTGCTTGGCCCATTTATAAATGTTGAGAGCCCTGTTACTATAACACAAATGCTATGGGTGAATATAATAATGGATACCCTTGGCGCACTTGCCTTTGCCTGTGAGCCACCAAGAGCCGAATATATGAAGCAAAAGCCAAAGCCGAGGGATGAAAAAATTATATCATCCCCTATGATTAAGCAAATTTTATCCACGTCATCCTATGTTTTGCTCCTTTGTGTCTGGTTTTTAAAGAGCAACGGACTACCAATGATGCTGACAAGAGGAGACGAAAAATATATTCTTAGCGCCTTTTTTGCTATGTTTATCTTTGTTGGAATTTTTGTGTGCTTCACCTCTCGAAGCGAGGGAGTGAGCATCCTTAGTAAAATCAGTCAAAACAAAGCTTTTATATTCATAATGCTACTCATTTCAGTAATGCAAATGGCGTTCATATATTTTGGAGGTGATTTATTCAGGGCAACACCATTAAGATATGGAGACCTTGTGACAGTAATTTTAATATCATTTTCGGTTGTAGCATTTGACTTTGTAAGAAAGCTTTTAACACGTCTTATACGCACAAAAAAGAATAATTCTAAATGGAGGAAAGTAAATGTCAAATAAATATCTGCCCGAGGGAGGCTTGATTTGCACAAGTGAAAATAAGGAATACGCATCAAGCCTACAAGGACTTGAAAGGGCAAGACAAGAGGGAAAAATACTTGAGGGAGTGGTCAATTTATGCGATAGCCAAACCCTTTCTATGCACATAGATTTGTATGGGATTCATGGAATAATTGAAAGGGAGGAGGCTCTTTATGGCAGTACAGTTAAGGATATTGCCATAATAACAAGAGTTGGAAAGCCAGTTGCCTTTAAGGTTATGCAGATAACCAAGGACGAAAACGGAAAGCCACTTGCAATTCTTTCACGCAAGGAGGCACAAAGAGAGTGCATAAACAACTATCTTATGGATTTGCTCCCAGGAGATATAATTCCTGCAAAAATAACTCATTTTGAGCCCTTTGGCGCATTTTTAGATGTTGGGTGCGGAGTTTGCTCGCTTATGAGCATTGATTCAATATCGGTATCAAGAATATCAAGCCCACAGGACCGATTCGATTTAAGACAGGAGCTAATGGTAATTGTAAAAAGCATTGATTATGACGAAAAGCGTCTATACGTATCTACAAAGGAGCTTTTTGGTACGTGGGAGGAAAACTCCTCGTGCTACAAGGTAGGTCAAACCGTGTCTGGAATTATACGAAGCGTTGAGGATTATGGCATATTCGTTGAGCTTGCTCCAAATTTGGCAGGACTTGCAGAATTAAAGGAAAATGTAGTGGTTGGGCAAAGCTGTGCTGTTTACATAAAAAGTATAATTCCCGAAAAAATGAAGGTTAAGCTTGTAATAATTGACACATATGACATTGAGCCAACAAAAAGCACAAGCGATTATTATTTTGTTGACACAGCAAAAACTAAGCACATAGACTATTGGAAATATTCTCCAAACAGCTGTTCAAGGCTTATAGAAACAAAATTTTAGCAAAAAAACGGTTTGCTTTTGCAAACCGTTTTTATCTTTATATATGCATATCCTGAAATTCTAATATTTGAAAATTTTTATAAGGCTAATTTTACAGTAAAGGTGACAGACATATTTTCGCTTTTTACACTCACCTCGCCAGAGTGTAGGTCAGCAACTCTTTTTACAATTGCAAGACCAATACCATTACCGCTTGTAGAATGAGATTCGTCCGCTTGATAAAACTTGTTAAAAATCTTTTTTTGTGCCTCTTCTGAAATTTCAATGCCATAATTAGTTATTGAAAAAACGAAGCTATTACCCTCAATACCTGCATAAATATCTATTTTTCCACCGTCCCTTGAAAACTTGATTGCATTATCAATAAGATTGATAAATAACTGTTTCAAAAGCTCCTCGTTTGCACAAATGGTATATTCATCAAAATCAAGACAAAATTCAATATTCTTTTTAGTCCATTCGTTTTCTAAAAGAAGGATGCATGAACGAATCTGCTCAGATACATTATAGGTTGAAACATCACGTAAAACAGAGGTGTTTTCAACCTTGGTAAGATTTAAAACATTTGTAGCCATTGCCGAAAGACGCATTGACTCCTCCTCAATTGCCGTTAAATATTGCTCCTTCTCCTCGTCTGTAAGATTGCCTCTTTTAAGTAGCTTTGCAAAGCCAGTAATTGAAACAATAGGCGTTTTAAATTCGTGTGAAAAGTTGTTTATGAAATCATTTCTTAAAAGCTCTGTGTTTTCAAGCTCGTTTGCAAGCTTGTTAAAGGTATCAGTAAGGTCCCTAAAACAAGGAATCCTACCAATAAGCTCACCAGGAATCATTCTTGAAGCGAAGTTTCCCGATGCTAAATCATTGATTTTGTTAATAAGCCTGTTAATAGGCATAAGAGCTAGCTTGCTTATAATAAACGAAAAAAGAGCACCAACAACAATTACAAAAACTGCCAAATAAAGCATCGCCTGTGATGCGTCAATCTGCCCCTCACTGCCCTTAACAATACCTAAATTTACAAAAAGAAGCAACGCACAGGCTGAAAGCCCAAAAGCAACAAGGAAGGTAGCGAAAACAATTGATGAAAGAGAAAAGGTAAGATACGTCCGCTTTTGTCTTTTTCTGACTTTAATTTTTTTCATATCCTTTTTACCGCCTTATATCCAAGACCACGAACGGACTCAATTGAAAACTCACTCCAGCCCTCGAATCTTTTTCTTAGCCTACCAATATGTACAGTGACCGTCTCCCAACCCGTTTCGCTATCAGCTCCCCATATCTCGTCCATAAGCTGAATTCTTGTAAAAATCTTACCAGGAAAGGAAAGAAGCTTGTACAAAAGCAAAAATTCCTTTTGTGGTAGCTCAATAACAGTATCCCCCTTGGTAACTGTAAGAGAATCGTAATCAATTACAACCTCACCAATGATGATTTTTCTCTCACTTGCAATTTTAGCCCTTCGTAGAAGTGCCTTAATTCTGTAAAGCATTTCCTCCTCATCAATTGGCTTTGTCATATAGTCGTCAGTTCCAACCAAAAAGCCCTTATGCTTATCCTTTGGTAATTGCTTTGCCGAAACCATAAGAATAGGCAAATTGTTATTGCCATCACGAAGAACCTTTGTAAATTCATACCCGTCCATATTTGGCATCATTATATCAAGGACAACAAGGTCAATATGAGTTGTGTCCATTATATCAAGAGCAACGGCGCCGTCGGAGGCACAGCTAACTGTATAGCCAGCGTCCTTCAAAACCGCTTGAAAAAGAAGTCTGGTGTTTTTGTCGTCATCAACAACGAGAATGTGAAACATAATAAAGCTCCTTATAAAATGATTTAAGACAAGCAAGGCACTTTGGAATAAGAGGACCTTGATTTCTTGTTCATTATATCACAAGCTAAATAAACTTATAATAAACTATATATATTTTAGCACAAACAACAAGCAAGTTCAACAAAAAAAGCCGATAAAATCGGCTTTCATAAATATATGAACAAATGAACAAGTGAGCATTATTTGTTTAACTTGTATCTTAATCTCAAATTATCGGCAATCATAGCAATGAATTCTGAGTTTGTGGGCTTTCCTCTGTTGCTTTGAATTGTATAACCAAAATATGAATTTAGAACATCTACATCGCCTCTGTCCCACGCAACCTCGATTGCATGACGAATAGCTCTTTCAACTCGTGATGTAGTAGTGCCATATTTCTTTGCAACGGATGGATAAAGTATTTTAGTAACAGAATTGATAATTTCACTATCAGAAATAGTCATAAGAATAGCGGTTCTTAAATATTGATACCCCTTAATATGCGCAGGGACACCAATTTGATGAATGATTTTAGTAACCTGAGTTTCAATATCGTCCTGAACCTCAATAGAGCCAGAATCACTATTGCTTATGCGATTTCTGTAAAATGTATCAATGTGCTCGCAAAGACTATTTATGTCAAATGGCTTTAGTAAGCAAAGGTCGGCACCTGCATAGGTGGCATCAACAAAGGTTGCTTGAGAGGCAACAAGAGAGGCAATAATAAAATGAGGTGGCTTGTCGGGAGAGAAGTTGATTCCCTTGCAGTTCCTTACCAGTCCGATTCCGTCAAGCTTTGATAGCCAAATGTCAGCAATTACAATATCGGGATGAGACCTGTTGATTTTCACAAGTGCCTCCTCACCATTGCTTGCCTCATCAATATAACGATATCCCTTTCTCGATAAGGCGTCCTTTGTTGCTTGACGAGAGCTTGCGTTTTCATCGGCGATTAAAATTTTTGCATTAATTTCCATAATGATCTCCTTAAAATTTGAGCAAAATTTCCATATTTTTCCATATGTAAAGCAATTATACCATAAAGCTACAATTCATTCAATATAAACTCTGCGACAAATTTTTCCAAAAATTTCCATATATGTTGTAAAACATTAACAATAAATATTTATTCAACAATTATCTGTGTCGAATAATATCAATAGACAAAGAAAAGAAATATAAAAAAAGCATACAAGCAGGAACTTGTATGCTTTTATCGCAAAACAGATTATTCAGCGTCCTTAATTGAAAGGTTAGCTCTACCCTTTTCGTCAATTCCAAGGAATTTAACTCTTACAGTGTCTCCAACCTTAACAACATCCTCAACCTTTTCGGTTCTTTCCTTTGCAAGCTTGGAAATGTGAACAAGACCCTCTCTACCTGGAGCATACTCAACGAATGCGCCGATAGGAATAATTCTTGTAACAGTAGCATTATAGGTTGCACCAACCTCTGGCTCAAATACGATACCAGCAATGATTGAACGAGCAGCCTCAATAGCATTTTTATCAATAGCTGAAATGAAGATTGTGCCATCCTCTTGAATGTCAATCTTAGCACCAGTGTCAGCAACAATCTTTTGGATAACCTTACCACCAGTACCGATAACATCACGAATCTTATCAGGCTTAATTTTCATAGTAACCATCTTTGGAGCAAATTCAGAAACCTCTGCACGTGGAGCAGGAATAGCCTTTAAAATAACCTCATCAATGATTTGGTCACGGCCTGCGTGTGTTTGCTCAAAGGCTCTTTTGATAATTTCAGGTGTAAGACCATCAATCTTTAAGTCCATTTGAATAGAAGTAATACCCTTATGTGTACCAGCAACCTTGAAGTCCATATCGCCATAGAAATCCTCAAGACCTTGAATGTCAATCATTGTATCCCAAGAGCCATCCTCGGCTGTGATAAGACCACAGGAGATACCTGCAACAGGAGCCTTGATTGGAACACCAGCATCCATAAGAGCAAGTGTTGAGCCACAAACAGAAGCCTGTGAGGTTGAACCGTTTGAGGAAATAACCTCGGAAACAAGTCTTATTGCATATGGGAATTCCTCAACAGAAGGGAGAACAGGAACAAGAGAACGTTCAGCAAGTGCACCATGACCAACCTCACGACGTCCAGGTGAACGAGAGGACTTAGCCTCACCAGTAGAGTAGCCAGGCATATTGTAGTGGTGCATATATCTCTTTTCTGTTTCCTCGTCAAGACCATCAAGCATTTGTGCATCAGAAATAGGACCAAGTGTTGCAAGAGTCATAACCTGTGTTTGTCCACGAGTGAACATACCACTACCATGAACTCTCTTAAACATACCAACCTCAGCAGTTAAAGGTCTGATTTCATTCATTCCACGACCGTCAACACGCTTCTTGTCCTCAAGTAGCCATCTACGAACAATCTTCTTTTGAATCTTATAAATAAGCTCAGGGAGAATTGTCTTAATATCCTCATATTTTTCTTCAAATGTAGCAACGATATTCTCCATAATTGGTTGCATCTTAGCATCACGAACTGTCTTGTCGTCAGTGTCAAGAGCCTCCATAACGTCCTTTTCGCAGAATGCAAAGATTTCGTCAAACATATCGTGGTCAAGCTCGCAGGAAGGATAAGCAAACTTTGGCTTACCAATTTCATCAACAATTACGTTGATAAACTTAATAAGCTTCTTGATTTCCTCGTGAGCAAGCATAATTGCATTGAACATATCGTCATCGGAAATTTCCTGTGCACCAGCCTCAATCATTACAACCTTCTTTTCAGAAGCTGCAACTGTTAGCTCAAGTGTGCTGTGCTGTCTTTGCTCAAGTGTTGGGTTAAGAACAATTTTTCCATCAACCATACCAACGAACAAGCCACCGATAGGACCATTCCATGGAATGTCTGAAATTGAAAGAGCAATTGATGCACCAATCATAGCAGTAATTTCTGGTGAGCAGTCAGGGTCCACTGAAAGAACTGTAAGTGAAAGGTTAACATCATTTCTTAAATCCTTAGGGAATAAAGGTCTGATAGGACGGTCAATTACTCTTGATGTAAGAATTGCCTTTTCAGAAGGCTTACCCTCTCTCTTTAAGTAACCGCCAGGGATTCTACCAACAGAGTACATTCTTTCCTCGTAGTCAACTGAAAGAGGTAAGAAATCAATACCGTCTCTTGGTGCTGCTGATGCTGTTGCACAAGCAAGGATAACTGTTTCGCCATAACGAACCAAAACGCTTCCATTTGCAAGACCAGCCATTTTTCCGTTTTCGATAACAAGCTTACGACCAGCAAGCTCATACTCATATGTTTTGTAGTTATCAAAAACCTTTTCTGTAAACATTTGTGCCATTTTTGTTTTCCTCCATTTTAACACATTTTTTAATTTGCGTGAGAGGACATAGCATTTAACTAAAAACCGAAAAGAGAAGACTTCGATGCTTAGTTAACTGCTATCTCATCACGCTAAAACTTCCTTGCCCGAACGAATGAATAAGAGTAAATGTCGGGTACAAATATCTCTTATTTTCTTGCAATAAAACTTTAGCTGTGCAGTTTTATGCACAGCTAAGCTTACGCACAGTGTGCGCTAGTTTTATTACTTTCTTAGACCGAGCTTGTCGATGATAGCACGGTAACGCTCGATGTCAACCTTAGCAAGGTATGCAAGAAGGTTACGTCTGTGACCAACCATCTTAAGAAGACCTCTACGGCTGTGGTGGTCATTCTTGTTTACCTTAAGGTGCTCATTAAGGTTGTTGATACGGCTTGTAAGAAGTGCAATTTGTACCTCTGGTGAACCAGTATCGCCCTCGTGAGTAGCGTAAGTAGCAATGATTTCCTGCTTTGTCATTTTTCTTCACCTCATAAAAATTATTTGCTCCATGCCCTAAGTAAACGGTGGGTGAATAACCTAAAAAGGTCTGTGTCCATAAACCTAGTAGCAGGCGCTACGAGGAATTATAGCACAAACCTTTCATTTTGTAAAGAGCTTTTTAAAAATTTTTATCTTTTTTTTATAAGAAGAGAATTAATAAGTGTATATATACCACTCAAAATCAGAAGAATACCAAGAGCAATTCTTGGAATTTTAGGGTCAATATGATTTACTAAATGCGAAAAAACGAAGCTTCCAACCGAGCCAAAGGCAATAAGAAGCCCAACCTGTGTAAATCTTATTTTTCTTCTTTTTAAGTGAATAAAGCAAGAGGAAATAGCAGAAATAATAAAAAAGAGTAAATTCGTTCCTTGTGCCAAAATTTGCCCATAATTCAGACACAGGGTGAGAAAAATAACAAAAAGTCCTCCCCCTCCAATTCCCATTCCCATAAGTGCTGAGATTGTAAATGAGGCAATATAAATCCAAATCATAATAGCTCCTTAATTATCTGAAAATCAGACACGTCCCTGAATAAATTATTAAAATTGCAAACCCGACATTTAGCCACCTCGCTTTAAGCTTGTCAGTAATCAATGCACCTAAAATTCCTCCAAGCACAGCAAAAGGAAAGCAGTCGTGAATAAGGTCAAAATCAACACTTGATGATTTTAAGTAGGAATACAAGCCAATAAGAGAGAGAACAATAGTGGCGCAAAGTGATGTTGCAAAGTTGTCCTTAGCATCATTTTTTGTCATTATGGTAAGGAGAAGAACAAAAATAATTCCACCCCCAGTTCCCAAAAAGCCATTTATTCCCCCACCAATAAAGGCAAAAAGGCAAAACAAAAACGTACAAAGCCCCTTTTTATCGCTAAATTTAAAATTCATACCCACTCCAAAAATATTTTTTACTTTTGTCAAAAATGCTCTTGCAATTTTATTTTATTTCTGTTATTATAATATATGTAAGTTATAACACTATGAAAGGGAGTATTTTCAGTACTCTCTATTTCTTACTAAGTAGTGTTACCCAACTCTGTTATTTAATTCAACAAAGGAGAATGCTAGATGAAGAAAACAGCTCAAAAGCAAACAAAGAAAAAGTCTAATTTTTCTATTTTTATGAATAGAATTATGCCATATATACTCGCAATATTTTTTGCAATTATGATATTCTCACTTATGGGATTTGTAGGAAAAATGGGTGAGGGAATTAAGTATGCCTTCTATGGCATTTTGTCAAACTTCGGTACTATTTTGTTTACAATTTTGCTTTTATATCACGCAATAATGTGGTACTATGACACAAAAAGAAAAATTTGTGTAAGGCGAGTTCTTTGCTCAATAATTGCAGTTACCTGTATCTCCACGCTTCAGCATCTTATTCAGTATGTTCAACAAAATGAGCTTATAAGCTACAATGCCAAGGCGCTTTTAAACAGCGGTAAGCAAACCATAGGCGGTGGAGTTATCGGTGGCTTAGTGGGTAATTTACTATTAAAGCTTGGTAACATTTTACCATTTGTAATTGTGCTGTTTTTATTCACCTTTATGCTTTTACAAATGTTCAATATCACTCCTGCCTCAATGGTAAGGGCGATTGCAAACAGAAACAAACAGCCAGAGGAAGCTCCAAAGCAAAAGCACCCAAAGAAGGAAAAGAAGCAAAAGCAAAAATATAAATATGTTGATATCTTTGATGATGACGAGGAGGATGCATTTGATGAAACAAATGTTGTTGACCTTGGAATTGTAGATGCATCATATCGTGATGAGGAAGAGGAGGAGCCTACCTACGAAAATGCAGGACAGGTTATCTCAACGGGATACTCAATTCAAGATTCACCGCAAATTACACCATATGATAAAAACGAAATCTATACAGCTGATGAAAAGGACGAGCTCTCTGTTACAACATCAACAATTGAACAGGAGGCAGAACAGCCTATACCTACATTTGAGCTTGCACAGGACGATGAGGAAGAGCCCGAGCAAGAGCAGGACGACACAATATATCAGCCAATTGTTCCATACACAAGCGAGGATGACGAGGACGACCTTGACGTAATTGAGCAAGAGGACGAAATGACTCATTTTGAGGATGAGGAGGAATCAGCTCAACCAATATCGTATAGCTATTCTGAGCAGGATGAGGACGTAGAAGAGGACGAGCCATACGACGAGGAGACCGAGGACGACGAGGACTACGAGGGCGAGGCTACCGAAATCAACTTTGATGAGGAAGAGGAGGAAGAGGAGCAATACGTTGCACCTACTCCTGCACCAAAGCCAGAGCCTGTAATTGCTACCCCTACACCAAAGCCAGAGCCACCAAAGAAGAGAATAAAATACGTATTCCCACCAATTGACCTACTTCGCTATGAGCCAGAGGCAAAGGATGAGGAGGCTATAAGAGCAGAGCTCCAAGAAAGAGGAGACATCATTGTCAATACTCTTGCAAGCTTTGGCGTAAGAACAAGAATTGTAAATATCACTCGTGGACCAACAGTAACACGCTACGAAATTGCACCGGAGGCAGGTGTCAGCGTAAAATCAATTGCCAACCGTGCAGACGATATCGCGCTATACCTCGCAGCCGAGGGAATAAGAATTGAATGTCCTATCCCAGGTAAGAGTGCTGTTGGTATTGAGGTTCCAAACGCAACCACAAGCATTGTATATTTGAAGGAGCTTATTGCGAATAAAAAGTTCAAGGAGGCTCCTGGAATACTCACCTGTGCTCTTGGTAAGAGTATATCTGGTGATGTAAGATATGTAGATATTGAAAAAACACCGCACCTTCTTGTTGCGGGTGCAACCAGTATGGGTAAATCCGTTTGTATTAACTCAATGCTTATAAGTATGCTTTATAAGGCAAATCCAAACGACGTAAGACTTATTCTTATCGACCCAAAAAGAGTTGAATTTTCTGACTTTAATGGACTACCACATTTGCTTGTCCCAGTTGTAACTGAGGCAAAGAAATCTCTTGGAGCTCTACAATGGTCAGTTGCAGAAATGGAGCGTCGCTTTGAGGCATTTGAGCCAACTGGCGCACGTAACCTAATTGAATACAATCAAAAGATAGACAACGGACTTGCAGGCGAAAAAATGGCACGTATTGTCATCGTAATTGATGAGCTTGCTGACTTAAAGATGACAGTTCCTGATATTGAGGGCTACATCACACGTCTTACACAAAAGGCACGTGCTGCTGGTATTCATATTATTATCGGTACACAAAGACCATCCGTTGACGTTATTACAGGACTTATTAAGAGTAATATTCCATCAAGAATATCATTCAGAGTTGCATCACACGTTGACTCAAAGACCGTTCTTGATGAGGCAGGAGCTGAAAAGCTTGTATGCCGTGGAGATATGCTTGTTAAAATTGTTGGTACATTAAGACCGGAGCGTGTACAGGGCTCACTCGTTACAGCAACCGAGGTTCAGGATGTAATCCAATTTATTAAGGAGCATAGCTCTGAAAATTACGACGAAAGTGTAATTCAACAAATTGATTCCAATGCAGCAAAGCTTGCTAAAATGGACAAAAAGGAATCGGATGACGATAATGGTGGCTCAGGCTCGGGTGAGGACTTTGATGATAAGTTCTATGCAGCCTTGAAGCTTGCTGTTGACCAAGGCAAAATTTCATCATCAATGCTTATGAGAAAGCTAGGACTTGGCTTCCAACGTGCGTCAAGAATAATTGACCAAATGGAGGAATGCGGATACATCAGCGAAGCAAATGGATCGAAGCCACGTGATGTTTTAATCACCAAGGAGGAGTACCTTGAGCTTATGATGAGAAGAGAGGACACAGAGGAATAATGGGTAAATTTATTGCAATAGACGGGCTTGACGGAAGTGGTAAGGGAACACAGAGTGAAAAGCTTGTAAATCAGCTCATTAAGGACGGAAAAAAGGTAAAAATACTATCCTTTCCAATGTACGAAAGCGATAGCTCAACATTTGTTAAAATGTACCTGGACGGTAAGCTTGGAGACAAGCCATCTGACACAAATGCATACACTGCCTCAATGTTTTTTGCGTGCGATAGATATATAAGCTACGTAAAGGACTGGAAAAAGGATATTGAGGACCCAAATACCTATGTTGTTGCAAACAGATACACAACAGCAAATGCTGTGCATCAGCTATCAAAGCTTCCAAGAGAGGAATGGGAGGAGTTCTTAAAATGGCTTTGGGATTTTGAATTTACAAAGCTAGGACTGCCTGAGCCGGATTTGGTTCTATACCTTGAATTACCACCATCAATTTCACTAGGACTTGTAAAAAACAGAAGCAATTCCACAGGTCAAAAAATGGACATTCACGAAAAGGACACGGAGTATATGGCAAGGTGCTATGATGCCGCCCTTTACTCCTGTCAAAAGCTTGGTTGGTGTAGAATAAAATGCTACGAAAATGACCAAATTCGTACACGTGAGGACATTTTTGAGGAAATTTACGCAAGGGTTAAGGAGCTTTAATATGGTATATTTATTCTTAGCTGACGGCTTTGAGGAAATCGAGGCGCTTACCGTTTTAGACGTATTAAGACGTGCAGGTGTTGAGGTAAAATCCGTTGGTGTTACAGGAAAAATTGCAAACGGCTCACATAAAATTCCAGTTACCTGTGATATAACAGAGGAAGAGCTTGACCTAAACAGCGATTTTGATATGATAATTCTACCAGGTGGGCTACCAGGTGCACATAACTTAAATGATAGCAAAATTGTTGATGCCCTAATTCAAAGGGCAGTACAGCAGAGCAAATTCATTTGCGCAATTTGTGCAGCCCCATACGTGCTTGGCATAAGAGGGGTGCTGAACGGCAAAAGAGCAACCTGTTATCCAGGCTTTGAGGACAAATTGCTTGGTGCAACGGTTGTTGATGCAGGTGTTGTACGTGATGACAAAATAATAACAGGACGAGCAATGGGAAGTGCAATTGACTTTGCACTTGAAATAGCAGAAGCACTTTGTGGCAAGGAAACAAAAGACAAGCTAAGGGCTTCCATCATTTATTAAAAGGAGCTTATTATGACGCCTATAAAAAGAGAAAAGGACGCAATAAGAAAAGAATGCTCTACAAAGCGTGATGAAATTGAGCTAAGCGAAAGACAGCAAAGAAGTGAGAAAATTTGCAAGCTTGCGACCTCACTTGTAAGCTTTCGCCATGCAGATATAATTCTACTATACGCACCAATAAAGTCCGAAATAGATGTAATGCCAATCTTTAAGGAGGCTCTTGAAAAGGGCAAAAGAGTAGCATTCCCAAGGTGCAATGTAGAGGAAAGAACAATGAAATTCCACTTCGTGACAAGCGAGGATGATTTATCTCCCCAAGCATACGGAATAAGAGAGCCAAAGGAGGACCTTGAGGTCTATGACCCTCAAAGCACACAGGGTGTAGCAGTGTGCTACGTGCCAGGACTCGCCTTTGATGCGTATGGCTATCGTCTAGGCTACGGCAAGGGCTATTATGATAAGTTTATGAATCAATTTACAGGCTGTACTATCGGTATTGTATATTCTGAATTTATAATAAAGAGTCTGCCAAGAGGTCGCTTTGATTGCCACTGCGATATAATGCTCACAGAAAAAGGAATAAAGCCAATCAAACAAGAAAAATAAAACACGAAATCGGTGCCCAAAGCACCGATTTTTCTATATTTTTTTAAAAATAATTATTTAGAAAACGAGAGAAAACGAGAGAAAAAACGAGAAAAAAAGAGCTTTTATCAAAAAACAAAAAAATCTTTAAAAAAGGTGTTGACATACCCTTGGCAAAATGCTATAATAAGTGAGCAATAAAAATGACCAAATAAAATTGGAGGAAAGAAAAATGTCAACATTTATGGCTAATAACACCATTGAACGTAAATGGTATGTTATCGACGCTGCAAATAAGCCACTTGGTAAGACAGCAGTTCAAGCTGCTAACATTCTAAGAGGCAAGCACCGTCCAGAATTCACACCACATGCTGACTGTGGCGAATTCGTAATCATCATCAACGCATCAAAGGCAATCCTTACAGGTAAGAAGCTTGAGCAAAAGTACTATCGTCGTCACTCTGGCTACATCGGTGGTCTTAAGGAGGTTCAATACAAGAACCTTATGGCTACACGTCCAGAGCTTGCTATGGAGCTTGCAGTAAAGGGTATGCTTCCACACAACCACATTGGCGATAAGTCAATCACAAGATTAAAGGTTT
>JAZQHJ010000084.1:0-5882 GCA_045540515.1 Eubacteriales bacterium | reverse complement strand
GTACGGATTGCATTGTAATTTACAATTCCTCAGTCAGCTTTGCTGACAGCTCCCTTTGCACAAAGGAGCCTTATAACATCTTCCCGTACGAATTTTTGATAGCTCCTTGCTTAGCAAAAATTTGCTTGTTCGCACTCGCTTAATTGAGAGAATTGGGTTCGCTACTAATGCTCCCTTTGGGAGCCTTCCCGCTTGCTTTTGCAACGCAAAAGTACGGGTCACACTAATTTCTTACAAGCTCCTGTATTACAATAAGCAAGGCTGAATTTCAGCCTTGCTTTTTTGTTATTTACAAGCACACGCCCGAAAATTTAATAATTGTTAATAAATGTGTTGTTTTTAGCACTATAATATGTTATAATTTTTTAAAAGGAAGGTGAAAAAACATGTATGAAATTAGACCCGAAACTGTAAAAACTTTTGTACTCGATAAAAATATCAAATTACCACGATTCCAAAGAAAGCAAACTTGGGATGAAAAGAAGAATTTTCAATTATGCATAAGTTTGTTTAAAGAATATCCTATGGGAGTTACCATTTTAAGTGTAGAAGAAAAAGACGGAAAAACAATAAGATGGTTACTCGATGGAAGACAAAGAAAAAATGCTCTTTTACAAATGTACGAAGACCCCGAAAACATTTACAATTGGGCACGGAAATTTATTGGATTCAAAAACAATAATCAACCAAGTGAAATTGACGAAATGTTTTGGAATAAGATAAATGAGTATATAGAATATAGCGACGAAGATGAAGACGAAGATGCAAACAATCACTTTGCAGAAGCCGATTCAAACGATATTGATACAACCGAAGGCATAGAAAGCAACGAGCCATCATATTTAAGAGAAAAGAATGGTCTTGAATTTTTGCTTGAAATTATAAAAATCATTCACAATAAATCTAAAAACAACACAGGATTTACAAAGCCCTTTGATATTTGCAAATGTGTAAAACGATTGCCATATGTTGATATTTCTCAAGGTGATGATAAGCTTTCTTCAAGAAAATTGAAAATCTTTTTAGACGAATATCGAAACTACTGTAATGTGGAAGATTGTGATTATGAGAAATCCGAGTCTTTCTATAATTTTGTTGATTCAAGATGTCAAATTGAAGACAAGAACAAACTATTACAACATCTTTCAACTAAATGGGAAGATATAATGTTGAGAATAAACCTTATCGAAAGAATAGACAACTTACTCTCGAATAGTAAAATAGGCTTGATAGAAGTAAAAAATCTTGCTCCTGCAGATTCTCAAAAAATTTTTAACATTATCAACTCAGAAGGTGAAAAGTTGACAGCTGTTGAAGTCCTTTCAGCTAAACCAAGTTGGAATATCAAAATTAAAAATGTTGCTGCTGAAATGCAAACTGCTGTAGATGAACTGTACAAAAAAATAGGTACAAACAACAATGATGTCGTAAAGTGGGATTTGCCTGCTACTCTACTAAGAAGATTGGGTAGCAACTTTATTATTAAAGATTTTGGAAACGAACCTAAAGATTTTGCGAAAGAAATTACATATGGATTCAAACTTATAGCGGGCATTTGGAAAAAAGGAGTAAAAAAGGAAAATATAGAATCTTTAAGTAGTGATTATAGAATAAATTGGGCTAATGACTATGAATTGTTAGTAAATGACTTGAAAAATATGTACAAACTAATGTGTACATTCTCTTATTTTAGATTTTTTAATTCTTGGCACACTACGATGATGGAACTAACAAGTGACTCTATTGCGTTAGATTTCTTTATCTTAATGTATTTAGATTGGCAACGAAAAGGAAAACCAATTGGTAGTAACACCAATGCAAGGAATTTCGGCAAGAACTGTTTAATATTATGGGATAAGCTAATTTATGAATATGTTACAGTGCAGTGGAGAGGTTCGGGTGACACTAAAATTGCAACAAACATTACTTCACTCAACAATGATGATAGCGAATTATTTACCCCTGTTCCTACCGAAAATTGGATAAGGCTTTTAGAGGAAATTGAAGATAAAGCTAAAATCTTTGGAAATAATTTGACTGTTAAAGCTATGAAACCAATGCTATATCACTTCTATTGTTTAAAATCAATCGAAGGTCCTGGCTCAATGCAAACAATAGATGTTGACCATATTATCCCTCAAAGCTTATTTGAAAACTCTTCAATACCAAATAAGGATTCTGTTGTACATAGCATCTTAAATTTAGGTTTATTACCTAAGAACGAAAACATTAGCAAGGGCAAAAAAAGATTGATTGAGGTAACCGATGAATGGCTAAAAAATCAAATAAAAAAATTTGAGTTTGTCACCGAAGAACAGTATTCAACATATTCAGATATTACAAATTACGAAAGAATATTTGAAGAACGATTGACAATTTTCAAAGATGCATTTGATACGAAGCGTACACATTTGTTGAACAACTAATTTCATTCGCGAAAAACACCAACTAACGTTCAATTAAGGTTGGCACCTGCTCACCAAAAACAACCCAATCGAACCACCATTAAGGTGGGTTTGATTGGGTTGTTTTTCTTTGTTATTCGTGCGATATCAAAACATCTTCAAGTGCTTGCGCTTGAATTGGGTTCGCTACTAATGCTCACTTTTGAGCCTTCATGTATTTTTTAATCAAAAAGTGGCACTACGTGTGCGTTTTTGGGCTATATAATGTAAAAAGGCACTTCTATTTGAAGTGCCTTTTTTGTTACTCGCAAATTTCGATTGTGCTATGAATATCTATGCGAGGGATTTCTGTTAAGATTCTCTTATTCTTGTTTTAAAGCAAGCATATCAGATGTGTCTTTTCTTATGCTATTTAACATAGTAAATAATTTTTGTGACATAAGCCTCATTGTGCTTGTATTTTTTTGAAAAATGTGCTATGCTTTTCTTAGGTCACTTTGACCTTGTGGCTTTTTACCAAGCCAACTATTTTGAAAATCAAACAGGAGATCTATTATGTATTCTTTTGAAAGACTTCACTACAGCATTAGAGGTTCATATCTCGTATGGGACAAAAAAGGCAAAAACACTCTAAAAATGGACATGATTCACAACCACGGTCAAGATATTTTTAACGGTGTTTTGTCAATTGATTTTGGAACAGGCGCTAAGTTTTCTTTTGTTCCACGCGAGGCAACTGCTAAGCACGACGATGGTGAGACTAAAATCACTATGTATGGTATTGATGGCACCTTCATTAAAGGTAAGGGCAAGGAAATTCTTGTAGAAATTGCAAAAGCAAATATGAGATTTGACTATCAAATTATTCAAAACGGCATTGTCGAGCTTTGCGACTTTAATAACAATTGTAGCCTTATGTTTGTTCCAAACAAGGGCTCTTTGAAGATTGAAAAGCTTCGTCAACCCGGTAAGGTTACCTCTGATTATGTTAATGTTCGTGTTTTACCTGATGAAAACGGCGAATATGAGTTTGCCATTGAAGGCAACTTTCTTGACAAGGGTGCAACACTAGCACAAAATATGAGCTATGACTACTATGCAGACCTAAACGAAAAGGATTATCTTGCTTGGGAGAAAAAATTCAATTGCAAGAACAAATATGAAAAGGAATGTGCTTACATAATGTGGTCAAACACTATTGCTCCTCTTGGCAATTTCCCAACCGAAGCAATTGTTATGGGTAAGGCTGGTATGAGTAATGTATGGAGCTGGGATAATGCCTTTAATGCTCTTGGACTTGCAGATATTGACTATCGCCTTGCTATGGACCAATTTATGATAATGTACAAGCACATCAACCGAGTTGGCAGAGTTCCTGATGCAATTTCCCAAAGCTATAAGGTTTGGAACTTTGTTAAGCCCCCTGTTCAAGGCTGGATGTACAAGCAAATGATTAAAAGAAACCCAGAGTTTGCTACTCCTCACGCACTTGAAGAGGTTTATTTTGAGATGAAGCGCAACACCGACTGGTGGCTAAACCTACGTGGCGATGTTCCATCATACTACCACGGCAATGACTCAGGACAGGACAATTCAACATGCTTTGACCAGAGTGAGCATATTGAAACCTCCGAGCTTATTGCATTCCTTTCCGTTCAATGCTCTTTCCTTTCTGAGGCTGCTGAAAAGCTTAACTATCCAACTGACAAAAAGATTTACGCACAGCTTGCAAAGGAGTTAGCAGAAAAAGCTGTTAAGGACTACTGGGATGGTGAAAGGATTTTTGTTCGTCTTGCTGAAACAGGCGAACCATATTATTGCAATGCTTTAATGCCTCTGCGTGTTATTGTTCTTGAGGACATGCTACCAAAGGAAATTCAAGAATATATTGTTAAGCAAATCACCGAGCATCACCTTTGCAAGGGTGGAATTGCAAGTGAAGCAATTGATAGCCCTAAATTTGTTGAAAATGGCTACTGGCGTGGCGCAGTTTGGGCTCCTGACGTTGTTATGTTTGTATATGCTCTTCGTAATCTTGGCTACACTGACCTTGCTGACCAAATTGCAAATAACTACAAGGAATCAATTTGTAAATATGGATTCAGCGAGAACACAAGCGCAATAACAGGAAAGCAACTACGCTGTAAGGCTTATGCTTGGGCTGCAAATGCATATCAAGTGCTTTAAAGGTCGCACCCAGTGTACGTTTTTTAGAAAAATATCATAAAAAGGCATCATCTTGATGCCTTTTTTCTTTTCAAGGGTGGTTGCCTTTATTAATTTTTCGGTTTCTTGTTGAAAATGCCTTTTATCTATGGTAGAATTAAGATAGCTTAAAAAGCACGAGGAGACAAAATATGAAGGCAAAAATTACTATTGATACAAATAATATAATTGATAAAATTGATAATCGTATCTATGGCTCATTTATTGAGCATCTTGGTAGGGCTGTGTATGGTGGAATTTACGAGCCTAAAAGCGACTATGCTGATGATATGGGGTTTAGAACCGACGTTATCGACCTTGTTCGTGAGCTGAATGTACCCATTGTTCGCTATCCTGGTGGAAACTTTGTTTCTGGCTACAACTGGGAGGACGGCATAGGACCAAAGGAAAGCCGACCAAAAAGGCTTGACCTTGCGTGGCTCAGCCTTGAAACAAACGAGGTTGGTGTTGATGAATTTCAAGAGTGGGCAAAAAGAGCTGGCTCCGACGTTATGATGGCTGTAAATCTTGGAACACGTGGTCCAGATGAGGCAAGAAATCTAATTGAATACTGTAACAGTAACACCGATACATATTATGCAAATTTACGTAAACAACACGGCTTTGATAAGCCATTTGGCTTTAAGCTTTGGTGTCTTGGTAACGAAATGGACGGAGATTGGCAAATTTGCCACAAGACTGCCGAGGAATACGGCAGAATTGCAACTGAAACGGCAAAGGTGCTAAAATGGGTTGACCCAGATATTGAGCTTGTTGCCTGTGGCAGCTCGGACCCAAACATGCCAACCTTTGGCTCATGGGAACGTACTGTGCTTGAACACACCTATGACTATGTTGACTATCTATCACTTCACTGCTACTACGGGAACAGAAGCAATAATACCCTTGACTTTTTGGCAAGAGCTGAGGATATGGATAGGTTTATTAAAACAACTGCTGGAATTTGTGATGAAATCAAGGCAAAAAGAGGCAGTGATAAGACTGTAAATCTTTCCTTTGATGAGTGGAATGTTTGGTACAGGACAAAGGACGAGGAAAAGGGCATTGAAAGGTGGCAAATTGCTCCAAAGCTTCTTGAAGAAAAATATAATTTTGAGGATGCTCTGCTTGTTGGCTGTATGCTTATGACACTGCAAAGCAATGCCGACCGTGTCAAAATTGCTTGTCTTGCACAGCTTGTAAATGTTATTGCTCCTATTATGACAAAAACAGGTGGAGGAAGTCGGATCGTAGCCATGTCGTTCTGTGAGC
>JAZQHJ010000083.1:0-14332 GCA_045540515.1 Eubacteriales bacterium | reverse complement strand
AGGAGCAGTGTATTGAATTTCTGGATAAATTCACAGACTGCAAGCCTTTTGTTAAAATCGGAATGGAGCTGTTCTATGCAGCAGGCCCCGATATTGTAAGAGAGATAAAGGCAAGAGGACACAAGATTTTCCTTGACCTGAAGCTTCACGATATTCCCAACACAGTTATGAAGTCAATGTCTGTACTTCGTAATCTGGATGTTGATATGACAAACCTTCATGCAGCAGGCACAAAGGCAATGATGGAGGCAGCTCTCAAGGGTCTTACCCGTGAGGACGGCACACGCCCCCTGCTTATTGCTGTAACACAGCTCACCTCCACAAGTGAGGAAGCTATGAAAGAAGACCTTCTCATTGATGCACCTATTGATGAGGTTGTTATGCACTATGCAAATAACGCAAAGGATGCAGGTCTTGACGGTGTTGTTTGCTCTCCTTTAGAGGCAGGCAAGGTTCACGCAAGATGCGGAGAAAAGTTTATGACAGTTACTCCCGGTGTTCGTTTTGCTGACGGAGATGTAGGCGACCAGAAGCGTGTTACCACACCTGAAAAGGCAAAGGAGCTGGGCTCTGACTACATTGTAGTGGGCAGACCAATCACAGCAGCACAGGACCCAGTTGGCGCATACAGACGCTGTGTTAGCGAGTTCGTTGACTAATAGAAAATTACAAAGGAATTAAGATAACAAAAAATCTCAATCTTAAAAGGTGTATAAGCGCCATTAAAGACAAGCATTTAATTTTTAGATTTTACCGTTATTCTTAATTTTGCAAAGGAGATAAAAATGGAAGCATACAAGAAGGAATTTATTGAATTTTTACAAAGCGCAGGAGTTTTAAAGTTTGGTGATTTTACTGCAAAGAGTGGTAGAAAAATCCCATATTTCATCAACGCAGGTGAAATCAAAACAGGTGAACACATTTCCAAGCTAGGCGAATTCTACGCAAAGGCATACCTTGACAAGGTAGGAAATAAGCGCACAGCACTTTTTGGTCCTGCATACAAGGGAATTTCAATAGCAGTTGCATCATCAATCGCACTTGCAAGAGGTGGACTTGACGTGCCATTCTTCTTTAACAGAAAGGAAGCAAAGGACCACGGC
Organism: Eubacteriales bacterium; assembly: GCA_045540515.1. GTDB lineage: Bacteria > Bacillota > Clostridia > Oscillospirales > CAG-272 > RGIG2000. Next base: position 13,229 of record JAZQHJ010000083.1, on the reverse strand, counting down.
GAGGGTGGCGTTTTTGTAGGCTACAAGCCAAAGGCAGGCGAGGAGGTTGTAATCGTTGAGGACGTTATTACAGCTGGAACTGCAATCAGAGAAACAATGGAAATAATGAAGGGACTTGAGGGCGTTAAGGTTGTTGCTACCTTCGTAATGGTTGACCGTAAGGAAAAGGGACAGGGCGAAAAGGGCGCAATGGTTGAAATCGGCGAGGAGTTCGGCTTCCCAGTATATTCAGTTGTTGACGTTTACGATATTATTGAGTACCTTGAACAGGATAGCGCAAACGAGGAAAACGTAACACGCATTAAAAAGTACCTAGAGGTTTACGGAGCAAAGGCATAATGCCGTAAGGAATGATAGGAAAGGATGTAAAAATGAGACATCTTATAGGAATTAACGACCTATCAAGTGCAGAAATAGATAGCCTTATTGAGGTTGCGCTTGATATAATTGCAAATCCAAAAAAATACCAAGAAAAGTGTCACGGTAAAAAGCTTGCAACCCTCTTCTTTGAGCCTTCAACAAGAACAAGATTGAGCTTTGAGGCAGCAATGTACGAGCTGGGTGGAAATGTTCTTGGATTTAGCGAGGCAAACAGCTCTAGCGCTGCAAAGGGAGAAAGCGTTGCAGATACAGCTAAGATGATATCCTGCTATGCGGATATAATCGCAATGCGTCATCCAAAGGAGGGTGCTCCACTAGTTGCATCAATGAATGCATCAATTCCTGTTGTAAACGCAGGAGACGGTGGACACAACCACCCAACACAAACACTTGCAGACCTACTCACAATTAAACGCAAAAAGGGACGCTTTAATGACTTGACAGTAGGCTTTTGTGGAGACCTTAAATTTGGTAGAACAGTGCATTCACTAATCGAGGCACTATCCCGCTATACAGGTATTAAGCTAGTGCTTATCTCCCCAGAGGAGCTAAAGCTACCAGATTATATCAAGAATGACGTAATTAAAAAGCACGGTATGAGCTATGTTGAAACAACGGACTTAACAGGAGCAATGCCAGAGCTTGACATTCTTTATATGACAAGAGTTCAAAAGGAACGCTTCTTTAACGAGGAGGACTACCTACGCTTAAAGGATAGCTACATTCTTACCCCAGCAAAGCTTAATAATGCAAAGCAGGACCTTTGCATAATGCATCCACTACCACGTGTAAACGAAATCAGTGTAAGCGTTGATGATGACCCAAGAGCATGCTACTTTGAGCAAGCCTTGAACGGAAAGTATATGCGTATGGCACTTATTTTGATGCTACTAGGACTATAAGGGGGTAAATTATGAGAATTGAAGCAATTAAAAATGGACTTGTAATTGACCATATTGAGGCTGGCAAGGCTATGGAAATCGTTGGGCTTTTAAGGCTTGATGAGCTAGGCTGTCAAATTGCCATAATCAAGAATGCACCAAGCAAGCGCCTTGGCAAAAAGGACATAATTAAAATAGATGCAGACATAGAGCTAAATACAGAAATTCTTGGCTACATCGACCCAAATATCACAGTAAATGTAATTAAAAACGGAGAAATTGCAGAGAAAAAGCACGTTGAGCTACCACAAATGCTCAAAAATGTAATCTCTTGTAAAAATCCACGTTGTATCTCATCCTGTGAGCAGGAGCTACCACAAATATTCAAGCTCACGGACAAAGAAAACAGAGTTTATCGTTGTCTTTACTGCGAAACCAAAGCAAAATAACAAAAAGCACCCATTTGGGTGCTTTTTGTGATAAAAAAATGAAAAAAATGAATTCTTTGTGAAGAACGACTGAAATCAAGCTCGGAGCCACACACAAATAAGAAAATTTGTGCTACACTGAAATTGGGAAGGTGTTCCAAGTATTAAAAAAGGCACCAAAGGAGGAAAAATATGAAAAAAACAATTTTACTCACCCTAATTTTAGTGTTGATTGTTTTTCTTGTTTCTTGCGATAAAAACGAGAATGACAGCTCAACCACACCACCAACGCCAACGCATACCGTTACATTTAGCTTAAACGACGGAAGCGATAGTGACTTTGTAAAAGAGGTTGAAAAGGGTACGGGAGTTCCAAGACCAAAGGACCCAGAAAGAATGGGCTATACCTTTGAGGGCTGGTATGTAGGCGACGAAAAATGGTCATTCCTGTTGCATACAGTGAGCTACGATATAACCCTTTATGCCAAATGGACACCAGTTGCGTATCAAATTGAATATATTGGAGCAATAGGCGAAAGGGACACCTATACAATAGAGGACGAGTTTATGCTAGGAGGCAAGCCAGCTAATAGTAAAGAAGCCTTTTTTGGCTGGTATTTGGACGAAGAGCTGACAAAACCAATCATAAAAATAGAAAAGGGCACCACAGGAAATTTAAAGCTTTATGCAAAAACAGTAGAGCTTAACCCAGAACCAAATTATACTACTCCACTTGAGCTTGTGTATTACGACTATGGTTATATAGTAGTTGGCTGTAAAGAAGGCTTCAGTAATATAACTATTCCAAAAACTTATAATGGTAAGGCTGTTAAAAAAATAGCCTCGTATGCATTTTATAACTACAAAAGCCTTATAAGCATAACTATTCCAAGCACCATAGAAAGCATAGGAGATGGAGCTTTCGCAGAATGCACCTCACTAAAAACAGTGAACCTTGAGGATGGTATAGAGCTTATTGAGAGTGAAGCTTTTAAAAAATGTAAATCACTTGAAAAAATAGTAATTCCAGAGTCTGTAACAAGAATAGAAGAAGGAGCCTTTTTTGAAAATGACGAGCTGATAATATATGTTAAGGCAGAGGAAAAGCCACAGGACTGGGACGAAAGCTGGAACAAGGGCGCTCCAACTATTTGGGGCTTTATAGAGGAAACAACACAAGAGGGCTTTTTATGGGCTAAAACATCAAAGGGTGCCTTGATTACAGGCTATAAAGGGAAAAATACCGATATTAAAATTCCAAGCACCATAGGTGGTTCCGTTGTTTTAGGCATTTTTGATAGAGGGCTAAAAAACTATGCAATCACAAGTGTAACAATTCCACGTGGCATAGAAATTATAGGCAATGATGCATTTGGTCAAAACCAACGTCTAAAAATCTACACAGAGCTTGAAGAAAAGCCACAGGGATGGAGTAGCCTAGAATGTCCTGTCGCATGGGGATATACTGGGGTGCATGGCGCAAACGAGGATGGATATGAGTGGGCTGAAACAACAAAGGGAGTTGTAATTATGGGCTATAAGGGAGCCGAAGCATCTCTTGAAATACCTAGCCACATAATGAATAAGCCTGTTGTGGAAATTTGTGATTATACATTTTACTCTCGATTTGCCTTAACAAGCATAACTCTTCCAAGCACCATAACTGAAATAGGAAGAAGTGCATTTTCATACTGCGAAGCACTTGAATCGGTGACACTTGGAGAAAGCATAAATATAATTAAAGACAAAGCATTTTATTATTGCACAGCACTTAAATCAATATATCTATCTAATAGTGTTACAAGCATAGGAAAAGATACATTTCGTTCCTGCCCAAATCTTACAATCTATTGCGAGGCAGAAAGCAAGCCTGAAAATTGGCATACAAGCTGGGTTGGCTCCTCAAATACGGTTGTTTGGGGTAGCGACACATTATAACAATACAACAGCAAAAAGCACCCGTTTGGGTGCTTTTTTAATTAAAAAGAGGCATCGCTTGATGCCTCCTTGTATTATATTTTAGTGCTGTATTTTCTTGAACTTGTAAGAGTAGCTTGAATGTTGCCAACCTCATTTGCATTACCAATAAATTTGATTTTGGTAAGGAATGGGAAGCATTTAAGAATAAGCTTTTTGATAAAGCGAGGAGCAGAAACAGGGTCTGGCTCATAGCCAAGAGCATAAATAACATGGTCGCATTTTAGCTTGAACTTGCCCTCCTCATCGGATGCCAAAATTCCGTCATATGTAACTGAATGTAGCTTTGTGTTCAAATAAAGCTCGGCATTTTGAGTTAAATACTCACGAAGATAAACAGAGTAGTTATCTGTTTTAAGCTCCTTTTTATTAAGTGGGATAAGTCCAATTCCTGTTTCAACAATAGTAGGGTTCTTATCCTTTAAAATAAGGTCCATAGCAATCTCACAGCCTGTTACGCCACCACCGATTACAACAACATTTGTTCCGTAAACAGGGCTCTTGCCGTTTAAATAATCAAGCGCAGGAATTGCTCTTGCAAGTCCCTTAACTCTTGGCATATGAGTTGTTGCACCAGTAGCAACAAGCACCTTGCTAACAGGATTTTCCTTGTCCTTTAAAAGGTCCTTTGCACTCTTAACCTTTGTATAAAATTCAACCTTGATTTTGTCAGAATACTTTGCAATCTCATTTTCATACCAAGCAAGAAGATTTCTTAGCTTTTCCTTGAATGGAAGCTTGGAGGCAGGGATTAAAAAGCCACCGAGGTGTCCTGACTTTTCATAAATTGTAACACTATGTCCTCTTTTTGCAAGAATGATAGCAGCATCCATACCCGCAATACCGCCACCTATTATGGCAAAGCTTTTTGGCTTTTTTGCAGGGACAACAGTAAAGCTATCATCTGGCAATGGTAATGTTAATTCAAGTGGGGATTGATAATTTGAAGCATTATTTTCCATTAAAAACTCCTATCTGCAAGTAAAAACGTGCAGTAAATTATTTCTCTACAAGATATAGTATAACATATAAAATATACATTTTCAAGTGTTTTTATTTTAACAAACTATTACGTCAATGTATTCCGTTCCATAGTATTTCAAGACATCTATTGCGCCTTGGTCAATTATCTCTCCACAGGCTAAAATAGCAACGGCAGGAGGACACGAAACCGTAAAAGAGGCAAAAACCCTACCAAGAGAATTATCAACGTGAATTCTCTCCTTAGCACAAAAGCCTGCCTTGCGTACACTCATAGCACGTACAGGCTTGCATATAGGTGGGGTGGAGTGTGTGATTTTATCTCTTTTTGGAATTGATAAAAGGGCATTTTCTAAAAATTCAATATCGTCTAGACTGGTATTGCAAGAAAGCATAAGCACAACAAAATCATTGTCAAAAAATTCAACAAAGATTCCTTGGCTTTTTAGCTTGCTTGCAAGCTCAGTGCCTGTATAACCATACGAGGTTGCACGAATAGAGATTTTTAGGCTTTCATTCCCTAAAAGCTCAAATCCGTACACGTCAAGGCGTTTTTTTAACTCTAAAACGGCATTTTCAACTGCGTTTTGTCTGCTCACAAGGTCACCGTGTGCAATTTCCTTGTTTAGCTTATCAAGAGAGCTTAAAATCAAAAATGAGGGACTTGTGGAGCCATAAAAAAGCATAACACTCTTAACATTTTTACAAAGAATATCCCGCTTGTCATCATTTACAAAACGACCAATATGCAAATAAGCACCACCAGTTAGTACAGGTAGTGTCTTGTGCGCAGAATCACAGCACATATCAGCACCCAAATCAAGTGGATGAAGCAGTGTATCACTGAATTTTAAATAAGCGCCGTGTGCATTATCTACAAGTAAAAGCACTCCGTGCCTTTTGCATACCTGTGAAATTCCCTTAATATCTGCAATATTGCCAAGATAATCTGGACTAGTTAAATAAACCGCAAAGGGCTTTTTTTCTGCACTACATAGAAAACCATCAATCATTTGTGGAGTACAAAGACAGGAAACATAGCTATCACCCTCGCTTGGGAAAATCCATTCAATATCAAAATCAAGCAAAAATGATGCTGTGATTAGTGATGAATGAGCATTGCGAGTTGCTAAAATATAGCCACGTGTGTCGGGATTTTTACATAATTTTGCAAGATGAAGCATAGCACGAACGCATTGCGAGGAGCCCTCCACGCTGTAACAGGTGCGAAGACTACCAAAAAGGCTTGATGCATTTTGCTCGCTTTCAAAAATCACACCCTTTTCGGTGTAAAGTCCGTCAAGCCCGTCAACCTCAGTAAGGTCGGTAAGAGTGCCCTCACCCTTACCCTTGTGTCCAGGCATATGAAAGCGTCTGTATTCATTACTTGCATAGCTTTCTAAAAAATCACAAATAGGTGTATTCATATTATTCCTCAAGCTGCTTATCAATGGCAACCATAATTGCACATTCCATACGCTTTTTAAATAGCTCACAGCCATATTTGTAAACGCCACGAACCGAGCCAGTTGCGTGATATGCGTTTGCAGCACAGCCTCCTGAGCAATATAGCTTTGCCCAACAATCCTTACATTCGCTACGTGCATAAACATTGCAATCAGCAAACTCCTTTTGCTTTTCAAGGTTGGTAACACCATTATAAATATCACCAAGCCTATAAGCCTCATCACCAACAAACTGGTGGCATGGGTAAAGGTCGCCCCATGGAGTAACTGCCATATATTCAGTTCCAGAGCCACAGCCAGAAATTCTCTTGTAAATGCAAGGACCATGTTGAAGGTCAATCATATAGTGGTAGAAGGTAAATGGCTTACCCTCCTTGCGTCTCTTAATCATAAGCTCTGCAAGCTTCTCGTACTGCTCACAAAGAATAGGGAAGTCCTCGTCGGTTAGCTCCTCCTTATCGCCCTTTGCGCAAACAACAGGCTCCATGCTAAGCTCATTAAAGCCAAGCTCTAGCATTTTTTCAATGTCCTTTAAAAAGTCAGGATTTGCGTGAGTAAAGGTTCCTCTCATATAATAATCCTTGTGTCCACGAGCATTAACAAGCTGTTGGAATTTTGGAACAATTTTGTCCCAGCTACCATTGCCAGCATAGTCAACCCTGTATCTGTCGTGAACCTCCTTGCGTCCGTCAAGGCTGAGAACAACATTGCTCATCTCACGGTTGGCAAAGTCAATAACATCATCATCAATTAAAACGCCATTTGTGGTAAGAGTAAATCTGAAATTCTTATTGTGCTTTTTCTCAATTTCTCTTGCATATGCCACAAGGTCCTTTAGCATTTGAAAGTTCATAAGTGGCTCGCCACCAAAGAAGTCAACCTCAAGATTGTGCCTTGTGCCAGAGTTTTCAATAAGAAAATCAAGGGCTCTTTTACCAACATCAAGGCTCATAAGAGCTCTTTCTCCGTGATATTTTCCTTGTGAAGCAAAGCAGTATGAGCAGTTAAGGTTGCATGTGTGTGCAACATGTAGGCATAGTGCCTTAATAACACCCGAGGTCTTTGCTTTTAGCTTGTCCGCCATAGGCTCGTATGTATCAGGAGTAAATAGTGCTCCTGAATTTTTCAAGGACAAAACCTCATCATAAAGTGAGGAAATATCCTCAACTGTAACGCCGTCCTTATCCTTATGTCTTTCAAAAACTAATGAAATAACCTCACCCCGTGTTTGCTTTTCAAAAATTTCTATAATATCGTAGGCGATATCGTCAACCACGTGAGCACTGCCAGAGCAAATGTCAAGAACGATGTTGTAACCGCCTAGCTTATACTGATGTACCATAAGCTCTCCTTTTAGTAAAATCTATATTTATTCAACAAAAAAGACTGCATCAGCAGTCCTTTTGTGCGTTATTATTTCTTGTTTTCGCACTGTTGGTTTGCGATACCACAGCTTGTCTTGCAAGCAGATTGGCAAGAAGTTTGGCATTCACCACAGCCACCATTCTTTGCACTCTCACAAAGGTTAGCAGTTTTAATTGTCTTGATGTGTTCCATATTTAAATCCTCCGATTAACATCATTGTTTGAAAAAATTATATCACAATTATATAATAAAGTCAATAAGTAGTTTTACAAATTATCAAATAAAGATTGATTTATTTTTGTATGTATGCTAAAATAAGAATATATTAAATTAAGGTAAGGAATAAAAATGGCTAAAAACAATACAAATAATGCTCCTGTAAGCAAGAAGCAAGCCCAAAGAGAGGCAAGACTAAAAAGAGCAAAGCGTAAGCAGCTAATCAGAATTGCTATTATCGCTGGTGCTATTTTGCTAATTGCAGGCGTAACAATAGGAATCGTTCTTGCAACTAGGTCGTGCAAGGATAAGAGGGACAACCCACCACGTGAGGTTTCCTATGCAACAATTGAGGTTGCAAATTATGGCAATGTCGTTGTAAAGCTTGATGATATAAATGCACCTGAATCAGTTGAACGCTTTATCAAATATGCAAAAAATGGAAATTACAATGGCTTAAAGCTTACAAAAACTGAAAACGGATGCCTTTATACGGACTACAATCAGGATTGGTCAACAATCTTTGGCGAGTTTTATAAAAATGGCGTAAACAATCAGCTATCCCACAAAAAGGGTGTTATCTCAATGATTCGTGGCGATGATTATAACTCTGCAAATGGTGCCTTCTTCTTCACAACAGAGGACAAGAGTGCAGACCTTGATAAGAGCTATGCATCCTTTGGTGAAATCACCTCTGGAATGGATATTGTCGAGAAAATAGCCAAGGACGTGGCTGAAAATGCCACAGGCGTAAGCCCAAGCATAACAAAAATAACAATTGAAACCAAAACAGAGAGTGCGAATTAAATCGCACTCTTTTTTCACCCATGATGTAAGTGCTGTGTGCAAAAAGCACGGCATATCAGCCTCTTACTTGACAAAGACATAAAATTATGATAATATATAATATTGGTATAAACTCTTTAAAATTATAAAACAGAGGTATAAAATGGAAAAATCAATTTTTTGTGGCAAAACACTTATGATCACAGGAGGAACGGGCTCATTCGGAAATGCCGTTCTCAACAGGTTTTTAAAAACGGACATCGGCGAAATCCGTGTCTTTTCACGTGATGAAAAAAAGCAGGACGATATGCGCCACGAGTTTCAAGCTAAAATGCCTGAGGTGGCAGATAAAATTAAATTTTACATTGGCGATGTAAGAGATCTTTCAAGCGTAAAAAACGCAATGCACGGCGTTGATTACATATTCCACGCAGCAGCCCTTAAACAGGTGCCGTCCTGTGAGTTTTTCCCTATCGAGGCAGTAAAAACAAATGTCCTAGGTACAGAAAACGTGCTAACAGCCGCAATTGATGAGGGTGTTAAAACAGTAATTTGCTTATCAACAGACAAGGCTGCATATCCTGTAAACGCAATGGGAACCTCGAAGGCAATGATGGAAAAGGTAATTGTAGCAAAGTCAAGAACCGTTGACCCGGAAAAAACAAAAATATGCTGCACAAGATACGGAAATGTAATGTGTAGCCGTGGCTCAGTAATTCCACTATGGATTGACCAAATAAGAGCAGGAAAGCCTGTTACAATCACTGACCCAACAATGACTCGCTTTATTATGTCACTTGATGAGGCGGTTGACCTTGTATTGTTTGCCTTTGAAAACGGAACAAGTGGTGATATTCTTGTTCAAAAGGCTCCTGCTTGCACAATCGAAACACAGGCAAAGGCTGTGCTTGAGCTATTTGACAAGGACCAAAAGAGTGAAATTAAAATTATCGGTATTCGTCATGGCGAAAAAATGTACGAAACCCTTCTTACAAATGAGGAATGTGCAAACGCAATTGATATGGGCAACTTCTACCGTGTTCCAAGTGACAAGCGTGGTCTTAACTATGATAAATACTTTAAAGATGGCGATACAGAAAGAAATACGCTTACTGAGTTCAACTCTCACAACACCGAGCTTTTAAGCGTGGAGCAGGTTAAGGAAAAGCTACTTAGCCTTGCTTACATAAAAGAAGAGCTAGCAAAGGAAAGTAAATAATGCAAGCAAGCTTTGAGGGAGGAATACTCACCCTTATAAAAAATGCAATAAAAGGCGAAAAACATCCACTCCCAAAGGATTTTGACTGGAATTTAGTATATGAATTTGGCAAAAAGCATCAAATAATTCCTCTCCTTTATTATGGTGGAGCACATATTGAGGAGCTTGTAAATAGCTCGGTTGGTATGAAGCTTATGATGACAACAATGAAGCTTGCATCATTTAGCGAAAATCAGCTTGCCGAGATAAAAAAGCTGCAAAATGCCTTTGAAGAAAGCAAGATTGAATATATGAAATTGAAGGGCTCAAACCTAAAAGCCCTTTATCCTCTTAGCGAAATGCGACTTATGAGTGATGCCGACATTTTAATAAAAGAGGAGCAAATGCCACAAATTAAGAGCATTTTAAAGGAGCTTGGCTTTGAATACAGAGCAACCTCTGACCACGAATGGATATGGGAAAAGCCAGAGCTAACGCTTGAATTGCATAAAAGACTTATTCCAAGCTACCAAAAGGACCTCTATGCCTATTTTGGAAGCGGTTGGGAAAAGGCAAGAAAAATTGAAGGTAAAAGTGAATATGAAATGAGCAAGGAGGACGAGCTTATCTACCTCTTTACTCATCTTGTCAAGCATTATAGGGATGCAGGAGTTGGAATTAAGCATTTTGTCGATATCTATGCATATTTACTTGCAAACAAGGACCTTGACATGGCTTATGTTGACTCCACCCTAAAAAAGCTTAAATTATATGATTTCTTTGTGAACGTAAAAAACACAGTTAATGCGTGGTTTTGCGACACAGGGTTCGACGAAATCAGCGAATTTATCACCCAAAAGGTATTTGAAAGTGGTGCATATGGACAAAAGCTTGCCTCACTTAAATCATCGGCATTAAGAGAGCAAAAAAAGGGAAAAAGAAGAACAAAGCTTGGAAGATTTCTTGTTCACGTGTTCCCACCGATTAGCACAATGAAAAATATGTTCCCCGTGCTTGATAAAGCACCAATTTTGTTACCATTTATGTGGGTGTGGCGTTGGCTTTGTCTCATTTTTACAGGCAAAAACAAAATAAAGCGATATAAGGCGGAATCAAAAATCGAAATAACCGACCAAGAGGTAAGCGAGTACCAGTGTGAGCTCAATTATGTTGGTCTTGACTACAATTTTTAATTAAGTAGGAGAAAATATGAACATTCTTGTTACAGGAGCAAATGGATTTGTTGGTAAGAATCTTTGCCAGTGCTTGAAGAACATAAGGGACGGCAAGGACAGAACAAGAGACATCAAAATCGAGCAGATTTACGAATACGATATAAATACTCCAAAGGAGTATCTTTTTGAATATGCTAAAAGAGCTGACTTCGTTTTCAATCTAGCTGGCGTCAACCGTCCAAAGGATGAAAAGGAGTTTATGGCTGGAAATTTTGGATTTGCATCTGAATTGCTTGATGCCTTGTGCGAGGCAAAAAACACCTGTCCTGTTATGGCATCGTCCTCAATTCAAGCAACCCTGATTGGTAGATATGCAGGGTCCGAATATGGCAAAAGTAAGCTTGCGGGCGAGGAGCTAATGTTGGATTATGCAAGCAAAACAGGCGCAAGGGTGCTTGTATATCGCTTCCCAAATCTTTTTGGAAAGTGGTGCAGACCGAATTACAATTCCGCAGTTGCAACCTTTTGTAACAATATTGCAAATGATTTACCAATTACAGTAAACGACAGAAGCGTAATGCTTGAGCTTCTTTATATTGATGACCTTGTTGATGAAATGCTAAACGCCATAGAGGGCAAGGAGCATCGCTGTGAATTTGATGGACTTGATGTAATCCCAACGGAGAAGGGAGCATACTGCTATGTACCAATTACCCATAGGGTAACACTTGGAGAAATAGTTGATTTGCTTGAAAAATTCAAGGCACAGCCATCAAATCTTGTAATTCCAGAAATTCCAAAGGGCTCATTTGAGAAAAAGCTATACTCAACCTACCTATCGTATTTGCCAAAGGAAAAGGCATCCTTCCCCCTAAAAATGAATGTAGATAACAGAGGAAGCTTTACCGAGCTTGTAAAAACAGAAAAATGCGGACAGGTGTCCATAAACATATCAAAGCCAGGCATTACCAAGGGACAGCACTGGCATAACACAAAATGGGAGCTATTTATCGTTGTTAGTGGCCGTGGGCTCATTGAGCAACGAAAAATCGGCACTGACGAGGTGCTTCGATTTGAGGTTTCAGGTGAAAAAATTGAAGCCGTGCATATGCTACCAGGCTACACTCACAACATAATAAATCTATCCGAAACACAGGACCTTGTTACAGTAATGTATGCAAACGAGACTCTTGACCCACAAAAGCCGGATACGTTCTTTGAGGAGGTATAAAAATGGAAATGAAGCTTGATTATTCAGACATTAGCTTTAAAAATGATGGAAGATTAAAGCTACTTATAATTGTAGGTACAAGACCTGAAATAATTCGTCTTAGTGCCGTAATCAACAAATGCAGAAAATATTTTGATGTAATTCTTGCTCACACAGGGCAAAACTACGACTACAATCTAAATGGAATTTTCTTTAAGGATTTGTGCCTTGATGATCCCGAGGTTTATATGAATGCAGTGGGCGATGACCTTGGTGCAACGGTTGGAAATATCATAAATTGCTCATATAAGCTAATGAACCAAATTAAGCCTGATGCACTATTGATTTTAGGTGATACAAACTCTTGCCTCAGTGCAATTTCCGCAAAGAGACTTCATATTCCAATTTTTCATATGGAGGCAGGAAACAGATGTAAGGATGAATGCTTGCCAGAGGAAACAAACAGACGTATTGTTGACATCATTTCTGACGTGAATTTAGCATACTCAGAGCACGCAAGAAGATACCTTGCAGAGTGCGGACTTCCAAAGGAAAGAACCTATGTAACAGGCTCTCCAATGGCAGAGGTGCTACACAAAAATCTTGAACAAATCAAAGCATCAAGGGTTCTTGAGGGGCTAGGACTTGAAAAGAAAAAATATATTCTCTTGTCAGCACACAGAGAAGAAAACATTGACACCGAAAAGAACTTTTTGTCCCTATTCAATGCAATAAATAAGCTTGCCGAAAAATACGATATGCCAATCTTGTATTCGTGCCATCCACGATCAAAAAAGCGTCTTGAAGCATCTGGCTTTAAGCTGGACAAAAGGGTGATACAGCACGAGCCACTTGGCTTCCACGATTATAATTGCCTACAAATGAATGCCTATGCAGTGGTATCAGATAGCGGAACTCTACCAGAGGAGAGTAGCTTTTTTACAAGCGTAGGAAATCCATTCCCAGCAATTTGTATAAGAACCTCAACAGAACGTCCAGAGGCTCTTGACAAGGCATGCTTTGTTCTTGCAGGAATTGATGAAAAATCATTACTACAAGCCGTTGTAACAGCCGTTGAAATGAACGAAAACGCAGATTATGGTACACCAGTACCAAACTACACAGATGAAAATGTATCAACCAAGGTAGTAAAAATAATCCAGTC
>JAZQHJ010000082.1:0-4818 GCA_045540515.1 Eubacteriales bacterium | reverse complement strand
TATACAAGTCTTTTTTGAAAAATTGTAAATTTTTCCCTTTTGCATAATATTATAAGGTTTATTCTTTAATTATTTATCATTTTTAACAAAATTAAACTGTTTTGTTTGACATATAATAATTTATTTGTTATAATAAAGTGGAATAAATGTTTTAAGGGGGAGCTTATGGAGATTTTCAAAGGTCTTATTGGTAATGACGATATAAAAAATACTCTTGGCTCTGCCATTAAGAATTCTGAATTTTTACATGCCTATATCATTGAGGGTGCGCAAGGCACTGGTAAGCATTTGATTGCAAGACTTTTTGCAAGTGCCATTATGTGTCAGGGCTCAGGAGATTTACCCTGTGGTAAATGTAATTTTTGCCATAAGATTGCAAATGATATTTGTGCCGATGTTCGATTCTTTGATGCCTTTAAGGTTGACGATATTCGTGCAATTAAGCGTACTCTTTATGAGACTCCTGTTGAATGTCCTTACAAGGTGTATGTGTTTAATGATGCTCACAAAATGAATGAAAAAGCACAAAATGCGTTGCTCATTTCACTTGAAGAGCCTCCAAGAAATGTAATATTCTTGCTCCTTTGCACTGATGCCTCTGCTCTTTTGGAGACAATACGTTCACGTGCTCAGCTTTTAAGGACTAAGCCACTTAGTGACGAGGTTATTTTTGACTATGTTAAGAATAATACGAGCTGTACGCTTGGCGATGGTGAGTTAAAGGAAATTATTGTTTCATCGGGTGGCTCGCTTGGCTATGTGCTTTCTATGCTTGATGAAAAGAGCTGTAATGAGCTTTTGCAGAAAAGAAAAATGGTGGGGGACTTTGTTTCATTGCTTATTAAAAATGATTCTTCCTCTTATGCGAAAATCACTTCATTCTTCTCAATGCAAAGAGATGCGGTAAAGGAGCTTTTACAGGATGCTCTTCTTGCCTTACGTGATATGGCAGTTATAAAAAAGGATAAAAATGCTAGGCTTTGCTTTTATTCATCAAAAGAGGAGCTCCTTACTCTTGTTCAAGGGCTTGGCTTAAAGAGAATTCTTGCAATATGCGATGCGGTTTTATCTGGAATTGATGCACTCAATGCAAATTCAAATGTACCAAATACGCTTACTTCAATTTTAATTGCTAGCAAATAGCTTGAAAGGAAAATATATGTCAGAGGAAATAAAAAACAACGAGGAGCTAACCGAGGTTATCGGTATTCGCTTCAAGGACGGTGGAAAGGTTTACTATTTTGCTCCAAATGGGGTTAAGGCAACAACACAGGACTATGCCATTGTTGAAACTGCACGTGGCGTTGAGTTCGGTAAGGTTTGTCAGGCTAATAAAATGGTGTCAAATGATGAAATTGTCGCCCCACTTCGTCCAGTTTTAAGGATTGCAACTGAAAAGGATATAAAAGCTCACGAGGAGAACAAGAAAAAGGAAGCTGAGGCTCTTAAAATTTGTCAAAAAAAGGTTATTGAGCATGGACTTGAAATGAAGCTTATTGAGGCTGAATATACCTTTGATTGTGCTAAGCTAACCTTTTACTTTACAGCTGACGGAAGAATTGATTTTAGAGAGCTTGTAAAGGACCTTGCATCAACCTTTAAAACAAGAATCGAGCTTCGTCAAATCGGTATTCGTGACGAAGCAAAAATAATGGGTGGGCTTGGAATTTGTGGTCGTGTATTTTGTTGTAGCACCTTCTTGCCAGACTTTTGTCAGGTTTCTATAAAAATGGCAAAGGACCAAAGCCTTTCACTTAACTCCTCAAAGATTTCTGGTGCTTGTGGTAGGCTTATGTGTTGCTTGAAGTTTGAGCATGATATTTATGTTCAAGAAATAAAGAAAACTCCGCCCGTTGATGCAACCGTTAAAACCTCCGAGGGTGTTGGTGTGGTTGTAGAAATTAATCCGTTAAGTGGCTTTATCAAGGTAAAAATTGATGAAGCAATAAGAATTTATCATAGAGATGATGTCAAAATTATCTCCATGCCAAAAAAGAAAAGCCAGCCACAAAATGATGAGCTTGAGGATATTGAGGATTAAAAATTACCTTTTTATACTTGACAAATCTATATTTTATGATACAATAAAAATGTAAAAACTATACGGAGGTATTTATCATGGCTTTTAAGATTACAGACGAATGCATCTCATGTGGTGCTTGCTCAGACGCTTGTCCTTGCGGAGCTATCTCTGAGGGCGACGGAAAGTACGTAATTAATGCTGAAGAGTGCATTTCTTGCGGAGCTTGTGCTGGTGTATGCCCAGTTGATGCACCTGTTGAGGAATAATTTATCCTTACATACGCAAAACGGAGCTACACTGTAGCTCCGTTATTGTTTGTCTTATGTGCCAGTGATGCTTTTATTATGGAGCTTTACGAAAATGAACGAATAAATGAAATAAATGATGATATTAAGCTAATTGAAAAAAAGGACTCGCTTACCTTTGGCACCGACGCCTACCTTTTGAGTGCATCCTTGCCAAAAAAATCTAATGCTACATATGTGGAGCTTGGCTGTGGCAGTGGGGTTGTTTCGCTACTTGCTCTTAACAGAAAAAAGTGCGCACACGTGTACGGAATTGAGGTTCAAGAACAGATTGCTAGCGTTGCAAAAAGAAATGCTGAGCTAAACGGACTTCAAGACGAGCTTTCTGTGCTTTGTAATGATTTAAGAAATGTAAAAGCACAGGACCTAGGTGGCGAGGTTGATGTTGTATTTTCCAACCCACCATATATGAAAAATGATTCTGGGAAGGCAAATCAAAACGATTTCAAAAACATATCAAGACACGAGATTTTTGGAAGTATTGACGATTTTTGCGCTTGTGCAAGTAGAATTTTAAAGCACGGTGGACTTTTCTATGTCGTTTACCGCCCTGATAGAATGATTGACTTGATTTCTGCTTTAAGAAATAATAATTTAGAGCCTAAAAAGCTAGTGTTTGTACACTCAAATTCAAACACTCCCCCTTCAATTTTGCTAGTGCAAGCAAAAAAGGGGGCAAAAAGTGGACTTGTTATCAGTAGTCCTCTTGTTATTTACAAAAGTGGAACCCAAGAATACACAGACGAGCTTAAAAAAATATATGATAGCTGTGAAATGGAGAATTTTTAATGAGAAGCTCAGGTAACAGAAATGCTTCATATGAAGATAAAAATAAAATTATCGGTGGAGTGCTTTATTTAGTTGCTACTCCGATTGGCAATCTTTCCGATATAACCGAAAGAGCCTTAAAGGTGCTTGAAAATGTGGATTTTATTGCCGCTGAGGACACAAGAAATACAGGCAAGCTACTTGCTTATTTTGGAATTTCAAAGCCCATGGTTAGCTATTTTGAGCACAACAAGCGTGAACGTGGAGAGGTTATTCTGCAAAGGCTCAAGGGCGGAGAAAGCTGTGCACTTGTTACAGATGCCGGTACTCCTGCAATTTCCGACCCTGGACAGGACCTTGTTATGCTTTGTGCAGAAAATGATGTTGTTGTAACCTCTATTCCTGGATGCTGTGCTTGTGTAAATGCTCTTGCATTATCAGCACTTCCAACGGGCAGATTTTGCTTTGAGGGATTTCTAAGTACAAACAAAAACGAAAGATACGAGAGGCTAAATTCCTTAAAATCAGACACTCGCACCACTATTTTTTACGAAGCACCACACAAGCTTCTTAAAACTCTTGAGGATATTTTTTCTGTTTTTGGGGATAGAAAAATTGCTCTTTGCCGTGAGCTAACAAAGATAAATGAGGAAATTATTAGAACCACTATAAGTGGTGCAATCGCTTATTACAACGAAAATGCTCCAAGGGGCGAATATGTTTTGGTTATAGAGGGATGCTCCGAGGCAGAGCTTGATGACAGTGCATTTTGGTCAAGCATGACTATTTCCGAGCACGTTGATTTTTATATTTCCCAGGGAATGAAAAAAATGGATGCTATTAAGGCTGTGGCAAAGGACAGGGGCGTGCCAAAAAATGAAATTTACAAGGAAATAAATTGCTAGTATTTCCACGGAAATAATTTTCAGAACGGGCTTTGCCCGTTCTTTTCTATATTCGTGCCATAATTCGTTTGTTGGTCGTTTGATTACTTTTATCGCTTGGTGGCGAAAACGATTGTGTTTTTGCATATCATATACAAATAAGTGGAGGGGAGCAATGTGATTTTGTGCAAAAACAGACGTCAAGTGGGGATTGTTGTTTTTTGAACATTTTGTGCTCTGCACTACTCTTCTCTTTTTTGTCTATAAAAATTTTGTCGAATTTTTGGTGTAGCCATTTTAAAAAATTTGCAAGCTGTACGGATTTTGAGTCAGAGTCTAAATTTTAGATGTAATTTTTTAGATTTGACCTTGATATATTATAGAATTTCTGTTACAATAATGTTTAGATTAAATTTTTAGTATATTAGGGGGATTTATGAAAAGAATTGCTTTTGTAAACGGATTTGTTTTTAATTCCAGCACAGAATCCTTTGAAAAATCAAATATAATTTGTCAAGATGGCTTTATTGTTGATATAACTAATGAAATGCCAAGTAATGCCACAATTATTGATTTGAACGGAAAATATTTAATTCCTGGCATGGTTGATGTGCACACTCACGGCATTGCAGGCTACGATTTCAACACTGCAAATACGGAGCAGGTTGGACAAATGTGCAAGGCATATGCAAAATATGGTACGACCTCAATTATGGCAACTCTTGCCTCCGACACAATGCCAAGGCTTATGAATTCTATTTTTGAAATCAATCCCCACAGATTAAAAAGTAAGGGCGCAAACGTGCTCGGTGTTCATATGGAGGGTAGATACCTCAAC
>JAZQHJ010000081.1:0-1667 GCA_045540515.1 Eubacteriales bacterium | reverse complement strand
CCCATTCATGAGTGCATTCCTGTGCGCCAGTATCTGTACTTGTGTCTGTGCTAGTATCGGTATTAGTTGTACCAGCACCAGTATCATCACCCTTATCGTCTTCCTTTTTCTTACAGGAAACGAAAATGCATGTTACAAGTACAAGAAGTGCAAGAAGCACTAAAAGTATTCTTTTTTTCATAACATTTCTCCTCATTTTTGAGATTTTATTACAATTGAATTATATAATATTATGCAAATAAAGTCAAGCCATTTGGTGGTTTTTTGGATAAATGCACAATCCTTACAGGCGGTTTTTGTGCAATATCACCATAAAATCTCACTAAAATTAAAAAGCCATCGAAAAAATTCAATGGCTTTTAATAATTCGTTCATTATTTGCTACTGTCAGAGTCTTCGCCTTCTGCATCAGTTTGTGGCTCGATATCGCCCTCAGCCTGTGTCTCGGATTGAGCATTATCTGCCTCTGGCTGTGCACCTTCTGTGGCATTGATTGAAGTGGACTCTGATGCGCTTTCATCGGCTACGTCAGTGGTATTATCCACCTCTGCATCGTCGTCATCGTCGTTAAGTCCTAGCTCTCTTTCAAGACGCTTTCTTTCCTCCTCGGCGTTGCGCTTTTCCTCTTCAAGTCTTTGAGCACGTAGCTTGTTTTCCTCTTCGCTTCTGCGTTTCTTTTCTGTAACAAGAGCCTCAACCTCTTCCATTGTTACGCCGTCCTGCATAGCAAGAGCAAATTGCTCATCATCCATAACCTCGTTACGTAGTAAGAACTCGGTTACAAAATCAAGCTTTTCTCTTTTTTCTGTAATTACCTTTGTTGCAAGGGCATATGCCTCGTCAATAATCTTTTTAATTTCTGCATCAATTTTTGCTGCGGTTTCATCAGAGTAGCTTGGTGTTGAGCTGAAATCTCTTCCAAGGAATACCTCATCAGAGCCGTGCTGTGAGCCAAAGTGAATTGTTCCTAGCTCGTCACTCATACCATAAACGGTAACCATTTTTCTTGCAATTTCTGTTGCCCTCATAATATCATTTGATGCTCCACCTGTGTAGTCGCCAAAAACAAGCTGTTCTGCGACACGTCCTCCAAGCATCATTGCAATTGTTTCCTTTAATTCTTGCTTGGATTCGCTGTATTTATCCTCGGTTGGTGGGGTAAGTGTATAGCCAAGTGCTCTTCCACTTGGAATAATTGAAATTTGACGTACAGGGTCCTGTGTTGGTAAGATATGTGAAAGAATTGCGTGACCTGCCTCGTGTGTTGCAGTGTTTCTTCTTTCCTTTTCACTCATTCTTCTTGCCTTCTTTTGAGTACCGACGGTAACCTTTATCATTGCATCCTCAATTTCGGTCATACCGATTAGCTGTTTACCATTTCTTGCTGCAAGTAGCGCTGCCTCGTTTAGTAGGTTAGCAAGGTCTGCGCCTGTAAAGCCAACTGTTGTTTGTGCAATCTTATGGAAGTCAACTGTTTGCTCAAATGGCTTACCCTTTGCGTGTACATGAAGTATTGCCTCACGTCCTGCAAGGTCTGGGTATCCGATTGTGATTTGACGGTCAAATCGACCTGGACGAAGTAATGCGGAGTCAAGAATGTCAGGACGGTTGGTCGCTGCCATTACTATAATTCCACTATGTCCACCAAAGCCGTCCATTTCAACAAG
>JAZQHJ010000080.1:0-4729 GCA_045540515.1 Eubacteriales bacterium | reverse complement strand
GCCGTAGGTTGTTTCCGAAAGGGTAAAGCTATCGGTGGTGCTTTCCATGCTAACATCGTTAGCTATTGGCTCATAATCGGTGATTTCCTCAAATGTAACATTATCGTTTTTATTCTCTTCACCATTGTCCGTTTTGTCAGTTAAACTGTCTTTGCTAGTACCTTCAATGGTTAAGCCTGTATCTGTGCCTGTGTCCTTATTGCTATCATCACTAGCTGTATTGTCATTAGAGTTACAAGCTATAAATGAAAAGCACATAACAGCAACTAATACTAAGCTTAAAATTCTATGCAAAATTTTCATTATTGCTCCTCGCTTATTTCAATGATATATTTTTTAACAGTGTCTATATCCGGTAGATTATCTATCGCGCCACGTCCGGTGGTGTTTAACGCACCTGCTACGTTGCCAAATCTTAATGAGTCGTTCAACACCTGCTGGGTTAAGGGCTTCCCTACATTATTATTTATAACAGAGAGTGCGCCTGCAAAAAATGCATCGCCTGCTCCGGTGGTGTCTATCGGCTTAATGTTGATAGTGGGCATTTTGTTCCTTTTGCCCTTGTATCTCCATTCACTGCCATTTTTACCTAAAGTTATTAAAACTAACTTATCGGTTAAGCTATTCACATACTCCTCAGTAAAGATTTCAACCTCATCCTCAGAGAATTTAACAATATCCGCTACTGAAAGAAGCTTCTTATAGGTTTTTATAGCGCTTTCCTTGTCCCTATAAATATCAGTGCGGTAATTGACATCAAATGCAACGAGCTTACCAAAGCTGTGTGCTCGTTCTATTATCTCTTGTGCGTATTCCACACAATCTTCATCTGCTAGCATAAGTGAGCCGATGCATACAATATCAGCCGATTTTATAAGCTCATCGCTTACACTCGGCATACAGTAATCTGCTGTGTTCTTACGATAAAAGCAGAAGGATCTATCCCCTTCCTCATTTAATTCCACAAAAGCAAGTGTGGTATTGCGATCCGGATTTTGATAAATATAGGTAGTATCCATACCAAAATCCTTAGCAAATTTAATCAAAAACTGACCTATCAGGTCGTCGCCAACACTGCCAACAAATTTAACCTCTGCACCTAATCTTTTTAATGCACAAGCAACATTAAATGGCGCTCCGCCGGCTTTTCTTTCATAAGTAGTTATTCCATTTTTTTCCTCGCCTATCATATCGGCAAGAATTTCACCAATACAAAGTAACAATTTAAACCTCCGTTTGTTTAGCTTGTTCTAATTGCTTTTGATATAACTTATTCTCGTTTATAGCAAATATTATAGACCTAATCACAAGCACTAAAAAGAACAGCGCCTGTGGTAGAACGTTTATAATGCTGTGATTTACAAAGAATGAACATATCAAAGAGAGCACTGCAGCTACAAGTCCCGCAAACCATACGAATGAGCCAACAATCTTAAGCATTGCTCCAAGTGAGCTTATGCTTTCAACACTGCGTAGCTTCAATATGGAATAGGTCAGAAGTGCTGCAACCATAATCATAAGTGCTATAAAGGGTACAAGAGTAATAGTGTTTGTAAGACAGGCATACGCATTTAATGTCCAATTTGCCTTAAAGGAATTATTTATAAATTGGTCCACCGACGCATTTGCCTCTTCCTGTGAAATTCCCTCTGTAACAAGAGCACCGTTTTTAAGATTGTTGTAAAATCCATAGAACGAAATTTGAATTCCACCCTTTGTTTCAAATGAGCCCGCCATATAATCATCAAAGATAAATAAATAGTCATTGAAGCCTTTACTTATATATTGATGATAATAGTAGTTACGCAAAAGTGGTACTCTTGAGGTGCTTTCGTATTCTGTTATTTTGGGATAATAATTTGTAAAATAAAGCTCGTAGATTGCCCTGTTATATTCGGCTTTTGTAATTTTACCTGTCGAAAGGTCGTCTGCTGTTTTTTTAGTTAAATTCTTGTTTTCATCACTTAAGCCATCTACATATGTCCTATACTCCTCAACCAGCTCATCGCTTAGCTCAAGAGCTTTACCAGTATACTTTAATTTAAAATCAAAGTTAAGTCTTGCTACATCGCTTAGGGTAAGATATTCTGCATATGAGATGACAGTGTCCTTACCATCATTTGAAACACAATAGGCTTCCACCTCGGCAAGCGTGCTCGCAGGACGAGAATCAACAACGATATTGAAGCCATTTAACGAATAATTCTGTTTATCTGTATCATTTTCAATGGTGTTTACTAAAAGGTCCTCGGTATATTCGCCATTATGCTTTTTCATCCTTAAACCACCATTTTCTATTACCACATCAATACGCTTATTAATGTCAGTATTCGCAAGCAACGTATGTGCGACCTCCATAAATTCGGGTGAATTGCTATAATGCACACCAAAGGGTAGCATATATCCACCAACAGCTCCCGCCCATATGAATACCAGCGCTAAAATCAAGCTTAAAATAATGTTCGCATAGCCACGCCTTGCGCCTTCCTTTGAAATGCTATGCGAAAAAAAACCGAGGAAAAAATATTTAAACCATTTTTTCATTTTTACTTATTACCGTATTTTCTTGACATTATTGAAAGCTCTGTTTCCTTATCAAAAAGATGAACGTGTCTTTCATCGAAGCTGATTCCCACAGCATCACCAGGTACTAACCCGTTTCTTTCAGGCACACTTACAATAAAGTCCTCGTTCATTTCCTTTAAACGAAGGAATAGCTGAGTAGTGTTTCCAAGAACCTCTTTAATAGTGAGAGTCGCCTTAACACCCGCATCATCAACTCGTATATTTTCGCCTCTTGCACCAAGATAAACGCTATGAGCATTACCATCAAGATACTTATCCTCTATGGTACGCATCTTGGAAAGTGCAAGGCTAACAATCTGACCATCCTTGAAGGCAACCTTAAGCTCATCACCCTCACGCTTTATGTCAACCTCAAAGAAATTCATTTGTGGCGTTCCAATAAATCCTGCCACAAACTTATTTTCTGGATAGTCAAACAGATTTGTAGGCGTATCTATTTGCTGAATAACACCAAGCTTCATGACCACTATTCGTGTACCCATAGTCATAGCCTCGATTTGGTCGTGAGTAACATAAATAAATGTGGTTTTAAGCTGATTATGTAGCTTAACTATTTCAGCTCTCATTGCTGTTCTTAATTTTGCATCAAGATTGGATAGTGGCTCATCAAGTAGGAAAACCTTAGGTCCACGAACCATTGCACGTCCAAGTGCTATACGCTGACGCTGACCACCTGACATTTCCGCAGGTCTTGAGTCAAGCAATTCCTCAATTCCTAAAATTTCTGCTGCCCATTTTACCTTTTCATCAATTTCTTGCTTGCTCATATGAACATAGTTGAACAAAGGAACTGGTGTGCTTGTGTAGTATTCTAGCTCTGCCTCTGCATCCTTGATGCGTTTTTCAAGCAGTTCCTTTTTTTCTGTATAATAGAGAATGTCCTTCTCAATTTGCTCCTTTGCATTTTGCATTTCTTCAAGCTTTTCGGTTATTTTAGCTAACTGCTTGTCATCTAATGCAGATGTCTGTCCATTTAAACAGTCTATCCTTGTCTGTATAGCAACAGCATTGTCTTCGGACCGAGAAATATCCTTTATTAAAGTATCGTATTGCTTGCGAAGCTTTTTTACTTTCTTGTTCACACTGACAATCTTCTTATTATCAATAGCAACTATTTGATTGCCTTGCTCGTCAAGCCTTGCAACTGGAATCTTTCGCATTTTTAAACCAAATGCAATATTGCCATAAGCTGTAAGGTGTGGATAAAGTGCATAGCTTTGGAAAACCATTGCGATATCCCTGTCTTTAGCATCAATGTCGTTAACTAGCTGATCGTCTATGTAAAGCTCGCCTCCACTTATTTCCTCTAGACCAGCAATCATTCTTAAGGTTGTTGATTTACCACAACCAGACGGTCCGACGAATACGATAAATTCGCCGTCGTTTATTTCCATATTGAAATCCTTAACTGCAACAAAATCTCCACTTCTCTTTTTTGTTTCGCCCTTGGCTTTCTTTTTAGCCTTGCCAACTCCTGGGTATATTTTGTAAACATGTCTTAATAATAATTTCGCCATAGGTAACTCCCTCTTTTTTTCTTAACGAATCATTTATTTGCAAAAATTATATAAAATAAACAATTTATGCATTTTGGAAATGTTTCCATTTTTATTATACATCAGCAAAAATAAAATTGCAACACTTTTTTGGAAATGTTTCCAATTTTTGAAAAAAATGCAATTAAATCTTTTTTAGATGATGAAAAATTATATAGCAAATAGCGAATTTGACAACTAATAATATCAACAAAAAGCTATCTCGCATATGGTGATGTCCTTAGCGGAGAATTTAAACAACACCGCTAAGTGCGAGCATCGCATTTGACTGGTCAAACGCATTAGGGGCTAAGCCCAAACCCATATTCGTGAACCACTACACAAACAGAAAGAGATAACAAATCGTGTTCGTCGAAATGTTATCTCTTTTTCTGTTGGTATAAAATGATATTCTTTGCTGACGCAAAGAGTGATATTGTCGCAAGGCGACAGTGATATTGAAGCCTTATGCTTCAGTGATATTCTATTCGCCTATAAACTTGCGAAGCAAATGTCACTCGGCGTAAGCCGAATATCACTACGTAGCAATAGAGCTCGCCGAAAGCGAATAGAGTTAGCGTGATACTCTTAACGGAGTATCACGCTAT
>JAZQHJ010000079.1:0-3867 GCA_045540515.1 Eubacteriales bacterium | reverse complement strand
ACATGGCTACGATCCGACTTCTGAGAGTCCTGTGCAAAAGTCGAGGGCTGATGAGGAGGAAGGTTTTACTGTATCCGAATATGAGGAGCATTATGCCGAGGATGAGGCTGATAATGAGATTTATGAGGGGTTTGATGCTTCGAGTGAATATGAGGCTGTTTCTGATGAAAAAGCTAATAATACAAGCGATATAGATTCTTTTAATAGCAATATTACTGATAAAATTGAGTTTTGTGATGCTGACAGCACAAGCGAATGTGACGAGGCTGACTGTGAGGAATTTGACAACGAGGATACGTCCGAGCTTTATACCGATTTTGATGATGACGATGAGGAATACGAGGAAAGCGATGATGTGGAATTTGTTCCATTCACCGAGGAGGAGCTAATGTCCTTTGCCGATTTAGAGGAGGACGAGGCTGAGGAGACTGTCGAGGTTGTGGAAGTTGTCGAGGACGTGGAAGTTGACGAGGACGTGGAAGCTGACGAGGACGTGGAAGTTGACCAGGACGTGGAGACTGTCGAGGTTGTGGAGACTGACGAGGACGTGGAGACTGTCGAGGACGTGGAGACTGTCGAGGTTGAGAGTCCCTCTCCTAACGCTTATTCATCAAAGCCAAGCGAGGACGGCGAGGATGCCGATATAATTGATGCCTATGTCAAGGAGCTTGAAAAGCTTGACAGAGGTGAAACCCCTAAGTTTTAGCTTTATTTTAGGCTTGATTTTAATAAAAATTGTCTCCTGTGAGCTTTCGCAGGAGACTTCTTTTTTATTTGCTTTTTCGTATGTATAGATTTTTTCTTGGCTTTCTTGGAATTTTATTTATTACTATTGTTAGATAAAGTAAAACAATTATTACAAAAACCACAGAAATTGCGGACAAAAGCTGTTGGGAATATATTTTTATTCCAAATAGCATATTATCATTTTTTTGGATAAGGTCAACGAGTGGGCTAACCAAAAGGGTGGTAAAAAAGCCTGTAAAGCCATAGCAGGTATTTACAAGAGCAAGGGCTCCTGTCTTTTGCTCGTTTGGTACATAGTCGTAGGCTAAATTGATAATTGAGCTATTTATTCCCGCTTGACCGACTGAATAGATTACATAAAATAAAATGTATAAGAGCTTTCCATTTGATGGTACGGTGAAAATGTTTATTGCAAAGGCGACAAGCTCAAGGATGAAGCAAATATATAGCATTTTGCAAAATGAGTGCTTGTCGGCATATTTGCCAAGTGGTCTTGAAAAGATTGCTCTTGCAAGGCTTGCCACTATTATTATAACTGATGAAAAGGTTGTGCTAAATCCAAGTGTGCCATATTGATACGCACCTGCAAATGAGATTGTTGTGCTACTTGCAATATTCCAAATCACAAAAAGTCCTATTATTTTAAGTAGGGTTTTATTGCTAATAAGTGTTTTTATTGAGTCCTTTACGTTTACCTTTTCCTTTCTTGGCGCTTGCTTTTCCTTTGCAAATACCAAGGTGGCTGTATGTATTGCCATTAGGACAAAAATCAACACTCCACAAATTATAAATGCTCTTTGAGTTGCGTATGTGTCCATTATATAGCCAAGTGCGTAGGTAAATACCATACCGCTAAGTAGGGAGACTATTTCCTTGTTAGCCGTGAAGCGACCACGCTTATTATCGTCAACAAGGGACATATACCAATTTATTTTTGGCGAGCTTATTGCGTTGTGAATTATTTGTGCAAAAAATAGACATAATACTAAAAGGATAATTTTAACAGTCTGTGAGGTGCTTAGCAGTGGGACAAAATACATTAGTCCAAACAGGGCTTGGCTTATTATGTGCCAAGCTGTAACCCAGCCCTTTACAGGGGTTTTATGAGATACAAAAAGGGCGATTATTTGGAATCCACAGCCGAGGGACACAAAGGCGGTTAATATTCCTGTCAGAGCATCCGACATTCCTATGCTAGACGTGATTTTAGCAAGATAGACAGAGCCTACCGCTATTGAGATGAAGTATTCCAGGGCGGCTTCAATTATATATAAAAACCTACTAAATGCGTATTTATTATCATTTTGACTGATTTTCATTTTTTCTCCTTAGTCAATTTAATAGTTAGCCAAGAGGCTTGTGCCAATTTTGCTACACTTGATAATCTCTTTTTTGATTATATTATCACAAGCAGGGAGCTTTTTCAATATATAAATGTTGACTTTTTTAAAAATTGGCTTTATAATTATTTTAGGAGATGATGCAATGATTTGGTTATACATTCTATGCGCTTTCCTAGGCTTTTTTATTCTTTTTTTACTTGGCGGAGCAATCTATGCATATATACGTACATTCAGCACACCTAAAAAAAGAAGGCTACTTTCAGAAAAGAAAATAAATAACGAGAATGTTTCAAAGCTGGTAAACGAGCTTTTGAGCTATCCTTACGAGGATGTTTATGTAAGGTCATATGATGGCACAATGCTCTTTGGTCGTTATTATCATATAAATGACGGAGCACCTGTTCATATTATGCTACATGGCTATCGTGGGTTTGCTGAAATTGACTTTTGTGGCGGAGCTTATGTTGCAAGGGAGCTTGGACATAATATTTTGCTGGTTGATATGCGTGGACATGGAAAAAGCAGTGGCTGTCAAACGTGCTTTGGTATAAAGGAACGATTTGATGCCGTGTGCCTTGCTAATTACGTGTACGAACGATTTGGCAACGAGGTACCGATTTTCTTAAATGGTACATCAATGGGTGGGAATACTGTGCTTATGGCATCCGAGCTCAATCTGCCAAAAACCGTGGTTGGTATTATTGCCGAGGGCTCTTTTTCTTCGCCAAGTGCGGTTATTAATCACACTATCAAGATGCACAAAATACCAAAAATTTTGTTTCCATATACTACGACGGTTATTGCGTCACTTTTGTTTTGTGGCTTTAATTTAAGGGCATCAAGCCCAATTAAGGCTGTTAAGGTGAATACTCTTCCTATTTTGCTTATGCACGGGACAAATGATGACGTTGTTCCTTACGAAATGGCAACTGAAATTTATAATGCATCTGCATCCGAGCACAAGACTCTTTGCACCTTTGAGGGTGCGGGACACGTGCTTTGCTATGTAAGTAATCCCGAGCTTTACAAGAGTAGCTTTACAAGCTTTACTAATGCTTGCTTAAAAGGATTTGAATTTGAAAATAAAATATATAAATAATATAAAGGAGATTTTTTATGAAGGACTTAAAGGGAACAAAAACTGAAAAAAACCTAATGGCGGCTTTTTCTGGTGAGAGTGAGGCAAGAAACAAGTACACCTACTATGCTTCAAAGGCGAAGAAGGACGGCTATGTTCAAATTGCTAAAATCTTTGAGGAAACTGCTGCAAACGAAAAGGAGCACGCAAAGATTTGGTTCAAGCTTTTAAAGGACGGAATCGGTGCTACTGATGACAACCTTGCTGATGCGGCTGCTGGCGAGAACTACGAATGGACAGAAATGTATCCAACCTTTGCAAAGGAAGCAAGAGAGGAAGGCTTTGACCATATTGCTTACCTTTTTGAGGAGGTTGCGAAAATTGAAAAGGAGCATGAGGAAAGATATAAGAAGCTTCTTGCAAATATTGAGGGTGGATTAGTATTCTCCCGTGATAATGATGCAATTTGGCAATGCTCTAACTGTGGTCATATTGTTGTTGGCAAGATGGCTCCTGAGGTTTGCCCTGTTTGTGCACATCCAAAGGCTTACTTTGAAATTAAGGCAGAAAATTATTAAAAACAAGCCGACTTAGGTCGGCTTGTTTCTTTGTTATGCCGTACAGGAGCGATACGAACTAGCCTAAACCCTACTATTTAAAGCGCTTTTGGGATTGTCGTCATCGTCTTATGGCAATAAG
>JAZQHJ010000078.1:0-57546 GCA_045540515.1 Eubacteriales bacterium | reverse complement strand
GCCACTATATCACACAGGTGCCAAGATGCACTGGTTCGGTAGTCTTTTGTCAGGCTCCAAGGCGGTTATCTTAAAGGGCACACAGGCAAAGACCATCTTAGAGGCTGCAAGCACAGAGAAATGCTCTATAGTCTGGTTGTTAGTGCCTTGGGCACAGGATATTTTGAATGCTCTCGATAGAGGCGAGGTTAAGCTTTCTGACTATGATTTGTCTAATTGGCGACTTATGCATATAGGTGCACAGCCTGTACCACAGAGTCTTATCAAGCGATGGCTTGAGTATTTTCCTGATCATCAGTACGATACAAACTACGGTCTGTCCGAGTCTATCGGTCCGGGTGCGGTTCACCTTGGTGTTGAGAATATCCACAAGGTCGGCGCTATTGGCATCCCAGGATATGGCTGGCAGGTAAAGATAGTAACCCCTGACGGTGTTGAGGTTAAGCAAGGCGAAGTAGGCGAGCTGTGTCTCAAAGGACCCGGTGTTATGACCTGCTACTTCAGAGACGAGCAGGCTACTGCCGATACACTCAAAGACGGTTGGCTGTACACAGGTGATATGGCTATGCAGGACGAAGACGGTTTTATCTATCTTGTTGACAGAAAGAAGGATGTTATCATCTCAGGCGGTGAAAACCTGTATCCTGTACAGATAGAAAACTTCCTTTCAGCTCACAACAAGATAAAGGATGTCGCTGTTATTGGTCTGCCTGACTCAAGACTTGGCGAGATAGCTACAGCTATCATTGAGCTCAAGCAGGATATGACCTGTACAGAGGACGAGATTAACGAGTTCTGTCTTGAGCTACCACGCTACAAGCGTCCAAGACGTATTATTTTTGCAGATGTACCTCGTAACCCTACGGGTAAAATCGAAAAGCCAAAGCTTAGAAAAATCTATGGAGCAGAGGGTTTGGTTGATTCACAGAACAAATCTTAATTTGAGAGGTTATAGATATGAAGAAACTTATGATAGGTAATCAGGCTGTAGCAGCCGGATTATATGATGGAGGCTTGGGTGTAGTTTCGAGTTATCCTGGCACACCGTCTACAGAGATTACAGAATTTTTAGCTAAATATGACGATATACACAGTGAGTGGGCTCCTAACGAGAAGGTAGCTTGTGAGGTCGCTTTTGGTGCATCTGTAGCAGGTGCACGCTCAGCTTGCGCTATGAAACACGTAGGACTCAACGTTGCTGCTGACCCGTTGTTTACTCTGTCTTATACAGGTGTCAACGGTGGTATGGTCATCTGTGTAGCTGACGACCCTGCTATGCATAGCTCTCAGAATGAGCAGGATTCACGCCACTATGCTATTGCATCCAAGGTGCCTATGCTTGAGCCGTCAGACTCTCAGGAGGCATACACCTTTGCGAAAACTGCGTTTGAGCTGTCAGAGAGATTTGATACTCCTGTACTGCTTAGAATGTGCACTCGTATTGCGCATAGCCAGTCGGTTGTAGAGTGTTTAGAGAAAACCTCTGCAGTATTAAAAGATTACGAGAAAAACCCTGCAAAATATATTATGATGCCCGGCAATGCTATAAAACGTCATCCTTTTGTAGAACAGCGTATGGCAGACATAGCACAGTTTGCAGAGGACTGTATCTACAACACAGTTGAGTACAACAGTGACGAAATTGGTATCATTACATCAGGCTGTTCATACCTGTATGTCAAGGAAGTATTCGGCGATAGCGCAAGCATACTGAAAATCGGTATGCCTAACCCTTTGCCAAAGAAGCTTATCACAGATTTTGCAGCTAAAGTCAAGAAATTATATGTAATCGAAGAACTCGACCCTGTTATCGAGACCTATGTCCGCTCACTTGGTATAGAGGTTGTCGGCAAGGATAAATTCTCTATCTTAGGCGAGTTCTCTCAGAAGACTATCAAAGACGCTTTTGACAAAGAATTACCACAGTCAGTATCTGCTGACTCTGTTATTCCAAACCGTCCGCCTATGATGTGTGCTGGTTGTCCTCATCGTGGACTTTTCTATACACTCAAAAAGAACAAGTGCACAGTATACGGCGATATCGGTTGCTATACTCTGGGTGCTGTACCACCGCTCTCTGCACTTGATACTACTCTATGTATGGGCGCATCTATCTCAGGACTCCACGGCCATAACTTAGCAAGGGGAGAAGAGGCAGAAAAGCACTCTGTAGCAGTTATCGGTGACTCTACCTTTATGCATTCAGGTATGACAAGTCTCGTAAATGTCGCTTACAATGCAACAAACTCTACTGTCATTATCCTTGATAACTCTATTACAGGTATGACAGGCCATCAGCAAAACCCTACAACAGGCTATAACATCAAAGGTGATGTGGCCGCTAAGGTTGATCTTGAGCAGCTATGCAAGGCGCTCGGTATTAATCGTGTGCGTGTTGTAGACCCATATGATTTGAAAGCTTGTGATGATGCAGTGAAAGAGGAGCTTTCAATAGACGAACCGTCTGTTATCATTTCAAGAAGACCATGCGTACTTCTAAAGTACGTCAAGCACGAGCCGTCACTCAACGTAGATGCTGACAAGTGTAAGTCCTGCAAGCGTTGTATGACTTTAGGTTGTCCGGCACTCAGCTTCAAAGACGGCAAGGCTAAGATAGACAACACTCTGTGTGTAGGCTGTGGTGTATGCAAACAGCTGTGCGCATTCGATGCTATTGTGTAAGGGAGGCAAGACTATGAAAACTAAGAGTATTATGATAGTCGGTGTAGGCGGACAGGGTAGTCTGCTTGCATCAAAACTCCTGGGCAGACTCCTGCTTGACGAGGGCTACGATGTCAAGGTAAGCGAAGTTCACGGTATGAGTCAGCGTGGCGGTTCTGTTGTTACATATGTAAGATATGGCGAAAAGGTTTACTCTCCGATTATCTCTGAGGGTGAGGCTGATATAATCATTTCTTTCGAGAAGTTAGAGGCTGCACGCTATGCACCATATCTCAAGAAAGACGGACTCATTGTCGTCAACACACAGCAGATAGACCCAATGCCTGTTATTATCGGTGCGGCAGAGTACCCGACAGACGTGCTCTCAGAGCTTGTAAGTAAGGGTGTCAATATCGAGGCGCTCGATGCCCTCACTCTTGCTAATCAGGCAGGCTCTCCAAAGGCTGTCAACATCGTGCTTATGGGTATGGCTGCCAAGCATTTCTCTATTCCTTATGAGTCATGGATAAGAGCTATCGAGAACACCGTAGCACCAAGATTTGTTGAGATGAACAAGGTAGCTTTTGACTTGGGTTATAATCACAAATAATTCCTTTATGGAAAATTAATATCAAGAAGGCGATTTTATGGAACAGCGTTATTATCAAAAAGAAATCGAGACTATGCCTGTCGAGCAGTTAAAGGCTCTGCAGTCAGAGAAGCTTGTCAAACAGGTCAGACACGTGTACGACAACGTACCATACTACCGTGACCTGATGGACAAAAAGGGCGTTACGCCTGATGACATCAAGGGTATCGAAGATTTGCACAAGCTACCGTTTTTGACTAAGGCGGATTTGCGTGATGCATATCCGTACGGCCTGCTCGCAAAGCCACTGTCTGACTGTGTACGTATTCAGTCAACCTCTGGTACTACAGGCAGACGAGTTGTAGCATTCTATACTCAGAATGACATAAATCTGTGGGAGGACTGCTGTGCTCGTGCTATTATGGCTGCAGGTGGTACAAACGAGGATGTATGTCAGGTAGCATATGGCTATGGACTTTTTACTGGTGGACCGGGTCTCAACGGCGGTTCGCACAAGGTAGGCTGTCTGACACTTCCTATGAGTTCAGGTAACACAGAGCGTCAGATTCAGTTTATGATGGACTTAAACGCTACTATACTTTGTTGTACTCCTTCTTATGCCGCATATATCGGCGAGACTCTGCAGGAGAAAGGCTATACTCCTGATACTATTCCGCTCAAGGCTGGTATCTTTGGTGCAGAGCCATGGACAGAGGAGATGCGCAGAGGTATCGAGAAGACACTCGGTATCAAAGCGTATGATATCTATGGACTTACTGAGACTACAGGTCCGGGTGTATCCTTTGAGTGCTGTGAGCAGACAGGTATGCACATCAATGAAGACCACTTCCTTGCAGAGATTATTGACCCTGAGACTGGCGAGGTTTTGCCGGAGGGTAGCAAGGGTGAACTTGTGTTCACTTCTCTTGACAAAGAGGCGTTTCCACTACTTCGTTATCGTACTCGTGACATCTGCGTGCTTACACGCAAGCCTTGCTCATGTGGCCGTACTCATATCAAGATGAGCAAGCCTATGGGCAGAAGTGACGATATGATGATTATCCGTGGTGTCAACGTATTCCCAAGTCAAATAGAGACTGTACTCTTGCAGGAGGGCTATCAGCCTAACTATCAGATTATTGTTGACCGCAAGGGCAACACCGACACCTTTGATGTCAATGTCGAGATGTCACCTGAGCAGTTTAGTGATACCGTCAGCGGTGTGACAGCTCAGGAGAAGTCACTCGCTAACGCTATGAAGACTATGCTTGGCATTAATCCTGCAGTTCACCTTGTCGCTCCTAAGAGTATTGTCAGAAGCGAGGGCAAGGCTGTACGTGTTATCGACAAGCGTAAGCTACACGACTAAGAGAGAGGAGAGTTACTATGTCAATAAAACAGCTTAATATATTTGTAGAGAATAAGCAGGGCGCACTCGTATCTATTACAGAGACACTTGCAGCTCACAACATAAATATGCGAGCTCTTTCTATAGCAGATACAGAGGAGTTCGGTATCCTAAGACTTATTGTCAATGATAATGATACAGCCTGCAAGATACTTGCAGACGAGGGTTATCTCATCAAAGTAACAGATGTAGTCGGTGTCAAAATCGGCGACCAGCCGGGCAAACTCTCAACTGCTCTGAAGGTGCTTGATAATGCTCATATTAATATGGAGTATCTGTACGCGTTTATGGCTCGTACTGAGAAGCACGCATATGTAGTGCTTAGAGTTGCAGATAACGCACAGGCAGAGTGCGAGCTTGAGAGAGCAGGCTTCCATATGATTACAGATGCAGATATCAACAAACTGTAATTGAATATTGACAGAGATATACAAAAACCGTCACAGGTGTTCTACCCGTGACGGTTTAGTTTTTATCAGCAATAACTGATTAGCCTTTTAATTTTTCTATGAGCATTGTGCGGATAGTCTGTGGGTCACCGCTGCCTTTTAGCTCTTTCATACAAGCACCGAATATCGCCATCAGGGCTTTTTCTTTGCCTGCTTTGTAGTCTTCTACAGCCTGAGGGTTGCTCTCTATAGCCTTATCGATGACAGACATAATTATACTGTCATCAATTTCTGCGAGAAAACCGTTTTCTTCAACAAACTTCTCTGGGTCAGCACCCTGCTCGATAACTGCAATAAGTGTCTTCTTAGCAGCACCACGGTTTAGCTTGCCCTGTTCAACCTTTTTGATGAGATATGCAAGTCCGTCTGCAGATATGCTCAGGTCTTTTAGCTTGAGCCCTGCTTTTCTTAGTATGCCTGCACAGTCTGTCAGTATCCACGCAGCAGCGTCCTTTGCATTGCAACCAAGAGCTACTACATCATCAAGTAGCTTTGAAATCTTGTGCTCGCTCATGAGCATAGCGATTTCTTTGTCAGAAATGCCTGCGTTTGAGTATTCCTCTGCTTTTTCATCGAGAGCCACAGGCTTGTTAGCCTTAATCTGCTCTAACCATTCGTCATCAATGATGATAGGCATCAGGTTAGGGTCAGGGAAGTATCTGTAGTCTGCCTCGGTCTCTTTGTTGCGCATAGCAAAGGTCTTGCCTGATACATCATCAAAACGGCGAGTCTCCTGCACAAGCTCCTCTGTCTGAAACTCGATAGCATCCATATGTCTTTGTGACTCGTACTTGATAGCACGCTCAATAGCCTCAAACGAGCTCATGTTCTTAATCTCAGTACGTACACCAAACTCCTCAGAGCCTTCTTCTCTTACAGAGATGTTGACATCACAGCGCATAGCGCCTTCTTCACACTCAGAGATACCGCTTGATACAAACATAGACTTGAGCTTTGAGAGATAGGTTACAACCTCCTCAGCACTTCGGAAATCAGGCTGAGTTACGATTTCGATAAGCGGTACACTTGTACGGTTAAAGTCAACATATGATGAGTTACCACCGTGTACAAGCTTGCCTGCGTCTTCTTCCATATGAATCTGCTTGATGCGAATATCACGCACACCGTTTGATGTTTTTACAGACACACAGCCGTTTGTGCATATAGGGTGGTTTAGCTGAGTAATCTGATAAGCACAAGGCAGGTCAGGATAGTAGTAGTTTTTCTTATCAAATGTAGTGTAGCGGTTAATCTCGCAGTTTAGCATAAGTCCTGCTGTAGCTGCAAGCTCAACAACACGCTTGTTCATAACAGGTAGCATACCCGGCATACCACAGCACGCAGGGCACACACAGTCGTTAGGCTCTTTTGGACTTGAGTGTCCGCCACAAGAGCAGAAAATCTTAGATTCTGTGTTAAGTTCAACGTGAGTTTCAAGGCCGATTACTAATTCATATGCCATAGTTATTCACCTATCCTTTCCACAGATTCAGCAAGCGAGAGTAGGGTGGATTCGCCAAAGTGTTTTGACATAAGCTGTACACCCTGAGACACAAGCGCAGGCGTGCCTATCAGGTTTGGTACTGCTGTGAATACACTCTCTTCAAATACTTTTACAAATGCGTCTTTGATATCATATGCGTAGTACTCAGATTTTGAACAAGCAGGGGTGAGCACAGCATCATAAGTTTCAAAGATTTTACTCATTTTATCAGCGACCATTCTGCGTATACGCAGAGCCTTGTCATAGCAGTCAGCATAGCGGTTCTTTGACAGAACATCAGAGCCGTAGAGGATAGTAGCCTTTGTCAAGAAGTTAAATCCCTCTGTGCGTGAGTTTACATACAGCTCATCGATGTTTCTGTAGTTTTCGCTACGGTGACCATATTTTACGCCATCATAGCGTGATACATTGTTACAGGTTTCTGCACACATCAGTATCTGCCATGCGGTGTTAGCGTTATCAAACAGGTCAAGGCTTATCTCTTCAACCACAACTCCCTGTGATTTCAGATTTTCAGCATAGGTAGTAAGCTTTGCCTTTGTTTTGTCGTCTGCTTTGTCAAGTAGTTCTTTTACTATGCATACTTTCATGCCCTTGACATCTTTGTTGGTGTCGTAAGAGTATGAGCTTTCTGGTAGTGAGGTGCCGTCATTCTTGTCGTGTCCTGCGATTACTGTCATAATCTCAGCTACATCTTTACAGCAGTTTGCGTATACACCTACCTGCTCGCCTGATGCAGCACATGAGATGATGCCGTATCGTGACACAGTACCATAGGTAGGCTTCAGAAATGCCACATCAGACAGCGCAGCCGAGCGTCTGCAAGAGCCGTTCATATCCACACCCAAAGCCGCCTTGACTGTATTATCTTTTACAGCCTGAGCAGTAGCACCTTTAAGAGCTTCGTCTTTGTCATAATTATTGTAGTATGAGAATTCACCGACTAAGTCAAGTGAGAACTCACCAACATTTGTCTTGCCTTTTATTGTGTAGCCTTTATCAATAAGCTTAGTAACAACATGTGCAGAGAACAGAGGCTTGTAGCCCTCCAATATATGAGAGCCTGCTGTAGACGGTACATCTTTTACGAGGATGTTATCGTCTACTGCAATATTACCGTTTTCGTTAATATTAGTTGCGTAATAATTCATTTTGCACACCTCACTTTACAAGTCGTGGCACTTGCCAGCTATCGTCAGAGTGCTGTGGAGAGCTCTTGAGCAAATCATCTCTGCTGAAGTTCTGAACTCTCTTGTCATCTCTTAGTACGTTAGTCATAGGCATCACGTGTACCATAGGCTCTATATCTGTTGTATCGCTTGATTTCAGGCTTTCTTCGCTTGTTTTCATAGCATCAAAAATGCCCTGCATAACAGCCTCTTCGTCCTCTGTCAGAGAGAGCTGATTAAGCTGTTGTGCATTTGAGAATGTTGAGCGTTTGCCCATAGAGCTTTTAGCTCCTGCCTTTGTAGAGCGGTGAGCAAGTGCACTGCCGTTGCCGAGCAGATGAACATCCTCAAGCTGCTGGTCAGTGACCTCACCCGGAGCACCAAGCAATAAGTCCTGAGCATTACCGTTTAATGGGAATGCAATAACATCAAGAATCTTCTCCTCATCAGTCAGCAGCATCACCATACGGTCAATACCCGGTGCCATACCTGCGTGAGGCGGTGCACCATACTGAAACGCTGTATATAGTGCGTTGAAGCGTTTCTTGAGTTCAGATTCTTCATAGCCTGCAATTTCAAAGGCTTTTTTCATTATTTCGATATCGTGGTTACGCACAGCACCGGATGCAAGCTCAATACCATTACATACAAGGTCATATTGGTATGCAAGTACGCTTTCTGGGTCTTTGTTGAGCAGAGCATCCATACCACCTTGTGGCATAGAGAACGGGTTGTGAGTAAATATTGTCTCGCCTGTTTCTTCGTCTTCTTCAAACATAGGGAAGTCAACAACAAAGCAGAATTCAAACGCATCGTCTCTTATCAGGTCAAGCTGGTTTTTATCAGCGAGCCATGTGCGTATCATACCTGCCTTTTTCTCTGTGTCTGATTTTTTATCATCACAGATAAAGAACAGAGTCTGACCTTCTTTAACACCTGTGAGTGTTACGATTTCTGCCTTTTTCTCGTCACTTAAGAATTTAGCGATAGGGCCTGCAAACACACCCTCTTTGAGAGTGATATATCCCAAACCGCCGAGTCCTACCTCCATAGAGGTAGCGTATTTGAGAGAATCTTCAAAGAACTTCTTTGACTTGCCCTGACAGTCAGCGACAATACCACGAACAGGCTTGCCCTTGAATGCAGGGAAGTTGACATCCATAAAGAAGTCTGTCAAATCGCAGATAACAAGCGGGTTTCTCAGGTCAGGTTTGTCAGAGCCATAGGTCATCATAGCATCAGCGTAGGTGATGCGTCTGAATGGCTTTGGTGTGATTTTCTTGTCAGAGAAGGTCTTGAATGTATCGTAGATTACATCTTCGCAGACATCGAGCACTTCCTCCTGAGTAGCAAATGCCATCTCAAAGTCAAGCTGATAGAACTCACCCGGTGAGCGGTCAGCACGGGCGTCTTCATCTCTAAAACACGGAGCAACCTGAAAATATCTGTCAAAGCCTGATACCATCAGTAGCTGTTTGAACTGCTGTGGAGCCTGTGGCAAAGCGTAGAACTTACCCGGATGCTTACGTGATGGCACCAAAAAGTCTCTGGCACCCTCAGGTGATGATGCAGTAAGAATCGGAGTCTGCATATCAAGGAAGTTTTTGCTCTCCATAAGATTACGCAGGTGACGGATAATCTTAGAACGCATAACAAGGTTGTTGTGGTTCTTAGGATTTCTAAGGTCAAGATAGCGATACTTAAGTCTCAGTTCGTCCTTTGATGCACGAGAGTTAGATACCTCAAACGGTAGCATATTGGTGCATCTGCCGAGTACCGTCAGAGTATCAGCCACAAGCTCAACCTTACCTGTTGCAATCTTATCGTTAACGGTATCTTCGTCACGCTTTCTGACAATACCGCTTACAGAGATAACTGTCTCTCTGCCAACTTTTTCGAGCAATTCTTCGTTATGAACAACTACCTGAGTAATACCTGTGTAGTCACGCAAATCAACGAAGATAACGCCACCGTGGTCACGAATAACATCGACCCAGCCTGCAAGCTCAACCTTAATGCCTACATCTGATTCACGGATGTCGTTACAAAAATGTGTTCTATACATTTTCAAAATACCTCCTTAGGTAATATACAAAGTAATAATCACAAAAACAAAAAGCCCCGAGAATAGCTTGTGCTATTCTCGGGACGAGTCATCAAAAAAACCCGCGGTGCCACCCGTGTTGATGCAAACAAAAGCATCCGCTTTTTATATAGTTTTGTGAACTATGGGAGTGTTCCCGCACTTACTACTCACCTTAGATGCGCTTTCAGTCGGTGACGCATCCTCCCTTTAAGGCTTTCCACAAAAGCCGAGTCTCCACTAGTTATTATATCAAAATATGTTAACTTGTCAACAGGAAATTTCTGTGGTAAACTTGTGTTATATACTTTAGTTATCCTGTAAGGAGGGTTTATATGTATTGTAGTAAATGTGGAGCATTATTAAATGATACCGATATGTTCTGTTCTGTCTGTGGCACTAAGATTGAGGGCGAAACTGTAGAACAAAGTGCAAATAAACAGAGCACACCTGTAGCAAACGTTGATGAGGCTGTGCCTTTTACAGCGCCCGTAGGTATAGGTACAGAGAATCAGGTGCCTTATCCATCGCCTGTAGTACCTACTGTACAGACTAAGAAGAAATTTCCCTTTGCAGTAGTTATCCCTATTGTAATATTTTTGGCTGTAGCTGTAGTTGCGGCAATTTTTATTACCAACTCAGTAGGCAAAAATAGCCTGCACGACGAGCTTATGCGTGATTGGTCACGCACCGAGGTAGACAATGACTCATACTTTACTTTGGAGCTTGATTTTTCAGAAGATGAGTGTGAGTACAAATTTGAGTCTTATTTCTTTGATGAGACGCTCTCTACCTTTGATTATGAAATAGTATCTTATGATACAGTTATCTTCTATTATGACGGTAACCATAGCAACGGCAAAGAAGTCACAATAGAGTTTGATGATGAAAAAGAAATGATGACTATGACACCTGCTATCACAAGCACAGATAGCTGTGAGTATTGGTATAATTTTGATTAATATACTAAGACATAAAACTAAGCTTAACGCAGAAGATATACAGGGCTAAGTTTTACTTGTACAAATGATAAAAGAGGTATTTCTATGAAAAATTTCTTAGTAGTCGTTGATATGCAAAATGACTTTGTAGACGGGGCTCTTGGCACACAGGAGGCTGTCGCTATAGTTGACAATGTAGTAGATAAGATCAACAGCTTTGACGGACAGATTTTTGCTACATATGATACACATTTTGAGGATTATATGGACACAGCAGAGGGCAGAAATCTTCCGGTGCCTCACTGCATCAAGGGTACAGACGGTTGGCAGCTTAACGACAAAGTTAAGTCTGCACTTAGTGCAAAGGGCTTTACCCCTGTAGAGAAGATTACCTTTGGTAGCGTTGATTTACCCGATATCATCAAAGAAGCATCTAAGGGTGAGGACTTTACAGTAGAGCTTGTGGGTCTGTGCACAGATATCTGCGTAGTCAGCAATGCGCTGATTTTAAAGGCACATTTTCCTCAGATGCTCATAAAGGTTGATTCTCAGTGCTGTGCGGGTGTTACTGTAGCTACACACAATGCAGCACTTGATACAATGAGATGTTGCCAGATTCAGATTAACTGACAAAAAAGGATGGTATATTTATGTTTGATGCATTAAAAGTCAAGAACGAATGTGTAAAATGGATACAGAATTTCTTTGAAGAAAACGGCAAGGACTGCAACGCTGTAGTCGGTATCTCAGGTGGCAAGGACAGCTCCATAGTTGCGGCACTCTGTGTCGAAGCTCTGGGCAAGGACAGAGTCATAGGCGTGCTTATGCCAAACGGCAAGCAACACGACATAGATATGGCTCAGCTACTTGTTGATACTCTGGGTATCAGACATTATGTTGTCAATATCGAAGACGCTATGAAGGGTGTTATTGACAATATACCTTTTGAGCTTAGCACTATGAGTATGACCAACCTCGCACCGAGAATTCGTATGGCTACGCTGTATGCGGTGTCACAGAGTCATAATGGCAGAGTTGCAAACACTTGCAACTTGTCAGAGGACTGGGTCGGTTATTCTACCCGATATGGCGATTCTGTGGGCGATTTCAGCCCTTGCTCAAATCTGACAGTCAATGAGGTCAAACAGATAGGCAGGCTCTTAGGGCTTCCTTTTGAGCTCGTTGACAAGGTTCCGATAGACGGCTTGTGTGGCAAGACTGACGAGGAGAATTTAGGCTTCACTTATGACGAGCTTGACCGATATATCCGTGAGGGTGTTATCGAGGATAAGGAGAAGAAAGAGAGAATAGACCGCCTGCACAGGATAAATCAGTTCAAACTCGAGCTTATGCCATCATTTGACCCTAAAATTTAAGATTATATATAAAGGAAAGGGATACCGCTTTGGTATCCCTTTTTTGCTTATTAGTTGTTATCAAGCTTTGTTTTTACTGCTTTTAATTGTTTGTATATCTCAAGCAATTCTTTTCGTGATGTAACACCCAATTTTCCGTATAGGTTTTTGTTGTGATATTTCAGGGTGTTTTCTTTTATGTTGAGCTTTATTAAAATCTCCTTTGTGGTAAGACGGGCGATATATGCCTGATAGATAGATTTCTCTGTAGCTGTTAACTTTTCGATACCGTTTACAAAGACCTCCAAACGTGCAGTATCTACAGTTTCAGGTGCTTGAGTGTTATCAAGCATAGCGTCAGCTTCTGCTTTTTCGTTTTCGGTATAGTTTTGTACGGTCTGAACTTGTTTGACAATTTCCTTGAGTCGTTGGTTTTCGTTCATAATAAGATGTACGCCAAGCAGGAACAATTCGCTGATTATGTACGAAATAGATAGCATCTCAAAGTCAACGTTCACAAGCTGTTCGATAAACCAGACACCGATATTTACAAATACCGCTATTGCAAGAATGACAGCGTGTGTGGTTGTGTCTATTGTTTTCTTAACAGCTGCACGGATAATGACAGTAACCATAGTAGCAAAATACCCGAGCAGATAGAAAAGATACAGCGGGTGAAGTGGTCCGTATACTTTGTTCAGAGTAGATACACCGTTTACTATCTCAAAGGAAACCTCCTTGTAGTATATATCCAAAACACCCGGACTTGCAGCTACAAGAAACACAAGCGTAGCAATACCAAACAAAATAATAGGTAGTTGCTTTTTGTATTTCGTGTTAGTCACATTTAATATTATCATCAGCATAGCAAGCGGCAAAAATACCGAGCCAAGATAGGAGATACGGTTCGCAAGTAGCGCCATATTCAGATTTTTGGAAACCGACAAAAACGTGTAGCCGATATTAACTACAAGCACCGATGAAAACAGAAGTATAAACCAAGCCTTCTTTTTTCGTACCGAAAAGCAACATCCTATAAGCAGCAAAAATGACAGTATAGCAGCAATGCCGTAAATAAGCGACAAGCTGGCACTTTTTTCACCGATAGTACTGCAACCCGATAAGCTTAATATAGAAAACAGCAAGACAGGTATACTTGCAAGTAACTTCTTCATAATGCACTCCTTTGAATATGAATGTATATAGCATTATAGTCCGAGCTTTATTTTTCATACTTGTTTTGAAAAAGCTCAAACCCACACTTTTAGTGTGGGGACAATAAGTACGCAAATTAGTATAATTATAATGTAATAATATAAGGGATAGGTGTATTCCGAACCCTTAATTTGCAAAGGGTATTTATTTATTATAGTCTATTTTGACTTTTCAGTCAATATTGCTATCGCTTAAATAGATATCTGATTTTTGTATAACGAGGAGGATTTTTTATGAAAAAATTGCTATCAATAATCTTATGCCTTTTAGTTGTTGTGGGTGCAGTTTGCTCGCAGACAGTTTTAGCATCAGCAAAAGAGCTTGATGTGGCAGAAACAGGCTATCAGATAAACATTACCGATTATGACCAGCTCAAAAATTTGCTTAACAATTCACAAAACGATGAAACATTAGTTTTACAAAATGATATTATCGTTGATGATAATAAGAATGATAACGTTCTTAAATTAAGCGCTCTCTCTGATTGTGTGCTTGATTTGAACGGTTACACCCTGAGCCGTTCTACACGTGGTATTGATAACTGTCTTATACAGGTATTGCCAAATGCACGCTTTGTTGTTCAGGATACATCAGATGATAAAAGCGGTAGTATGATTTTTTCAAGCGGTAACTATGCAGGCACAAGTTCTGTTATCCTTGCTAACGGCAATGTAGATATCTACGGTGGTAATTATGAGATAAAAACTCCGTATGAGGTAGGCGACGGTGTTGTCTTCTTATCAGAGCAGGGTTGCCTTGAAATCCATGATGGTGTGTTTGATTCTCACACAGCCTTTGGCGGAGATACTATTGAACTGCGTCACAATGCATATCTTTATGATGTACCGCATTGTAATATTTACGGTGGCACATTCTACGGTAAAATTTCTAACTTTGAGGTTTCAGCTTTTGATAATTATACAAAGCACGGATGTCTTTATCCGAGTGTTTATGTCTATGATGGTGAGTTTTACATAGCAAAGCCTGACGATGAATATGCAGGTTTTGCATATTGTAACAACGGTTGGGGTCAGGTTATAGTTGCAGGTGGCACAACCTTCTTCAAGTGTCTCAATGGTAGTGACCAGCGCTATCTTGATAATGTCAGCAGAAATCTCGTTTCAGCCGAGTACGAGGGCAAAACAGGTTATTACTATGAGGTTACCCCTCCTACGATGATAGGCAGTGATAAATTGACTATCTCTGAGCGACTGAGCAATCAATTTATGAAAAAAGAATTCTCTATCTACAGTAAAAACGGTACTGTATATCAGACACATAAAGATGTATTTGATGCTGTTTTCAGTTATGTTGACACAATCGAGGTTCCAGCCGCAATAGAAGAATCACCTCTTTTGTGGATAGAAAACAGAGATAATGTAAAAACAATATCGTGGTATATGAGCGATGAGGCTCATTATGATGGCGAAAACACTCCTTGGTCAGAGCTTGGCAATTTTGCGGGTAATGTTTTACCTTTCCGTTTTGACTTCAGACCAAAGTCAGAGACAACTATGTATTTCCGTGCACTTATTACGATGGATGATGGTCAACAGATAGAGGATGTAATAGCAATTCATTATGAAGAGCTAAAGCTAAATCCACCAGTAGCCTCAGTTTCTATCA
This sequence comes from Eubacteriales bacterium, assembly GCA_045540515.1. Taxonomy (GTDB): domain Bacteria; phylum Bacillota; class Clostridia; order Oscillospirales; family CAG-272; genus RGIG2000. Next base: position 42,546 of record JAZQHJ010000078.1, on the reverse strand, counting down.
CAGGAGTAGACGCTCCAAGCGTTGGTGCTCACCCTGACTTTACTGTAACACCTTCTTCTGATGCTTTTTACATAAACGGTGTTTATTGGACAGATGTTACAACCTCATCACATGTAAATCTTAAAGAAACAGATGTTTTCGAAACAGGACACGAATATGAGCTTGAGGTGTGGCTTAGAGCAAACGAGGGCTACAAATTCCAGACAGACGCATACGACTGGATTGACATCAGTGCTACTATTGGTGGAAAAGAGGCAGAGGCTGTTGGTTCAAGTATTGCAGCAATACTTACTGTCAGTTATACATTAAACGGACAACAAGCTGGCATTCTTGGTGATGTAGACCTGGATGGCAAAGTCAGCATTTTAGATGCTACACATATTCAGATGCACCTTGCAAAGCTTATCACTTTGACAAGTGAGCAGTTAGCTCTTGCAGATACTGACAGAGACGGCAAGCTAAGCATACTTGATGCAACACAGATTCAGCTGTTCCTTGCACAGCTTATACCGGAACTTTAATTTAAAATAATCAATAAATTTAAAAAATTTTTATAAATACATAACGGTTACAATACAGGAAACTGTAAAAATTCATATATTTTTTTAGGAAAGGTGATATTATTATGGGACTTATTAGAGCAGGTGTGGGGGCACTATCTGGTGTTCTTGCTGACCAATGGAAAGAATTTTTCTATTGTGATGCTATAGAAAAAGATGTAATGGTCGTAAAGGGAACAAAGCGTGTTGGCTCACGTTCCTCAAATACCAAGGGCAGTGACAACATTATTTCAAACGGTTCGGGTATCGCCGTAGCTGATGGTCAGTGTATGATTATTGTTGAGCAGGGAAAAATCGTTGAGGTTTGTGCTGAGGCGGGCGAGTTTACATATGACGCATCTACTGAGCCAAGCATTTTCTCAGGCAATCTCGCTGACAGTATAAAAGAATCATTCAAAACACTTGGCAAACGTTTTACATATGGCGGAGATACAGGCAAGGACCAAAGAGTTTATTACTTCAATACAAAAGAGCTTGTCGGCAATATGTTCGGCACACCTAATCCTGTACCATTTAGAGTAGTTGATAAAAATATCGGTCTCGATATTGATATTTCTGTTCGTTGTAATGGTACATATTCCTACAGAATTAGCGATCCTGTGCTGTTTTACACAAATGTATGCGGAAACGTTGAGTTTGAGTATTCAAGAGAAGAAATCGACACTCAGTTGAAATCTGAGTTTTTGAATGCTTTACAACCTGCATTTGCTAAGATTTCTGATATGGGCATTCGTTACAGTGCTTTGCCTGGTCACACAATGGAGCTGTCAGATGCAATGAACGAAGTGCTCACTGAAAAATGGGGCAATCTTCGTGGCTTGTCTGTTGTATCAGTTGCAATTAACTCTATCACAGCGCCAAAAGAAGACGAAGATATGATTAAACAGCTACAGAGAAACGCTGTTATGCGTGACCCTACAATGGCTGCTGCAACACTTGTTGGCGCACAGGCACAAGCTATGCAAGATGCCGCTAAAAACGAAGCCGGTGCTATGACGGGCTTTATGGGCGTTGGTATGGCTATGAACGCAGGTGGGATGAACGCACAAAATCTTTATGCAATGGGTCAGCAACAAGCACCACAGCAACAAGCACCACAAAATGGCTGGAAATGTTCTTGTGGAAACGTTGTTTCAGGAAACTTCTGTCCTAATTGTGGCTCAAAAAAACCTCAGCCAAAGCCAGAGGCTGACTCCTGGAGATGCTCTTGCGGTGCAATAGCTAATGGAAAATTCTGTCCTGAATGCGGCACACAAAAGCCTGCTGCAGACGGTTGGACTTGCTCCTGTGGCGCTGTCAATAAGGGCAAGTTCTGTCAGAATTGTGGCAGTCAGAAACCTGCAGGTGCACCACTTTATCAGTGTGATAAATGTGGTTGGAAACCTACAGACCCACACAACCCACCTAAATTCTGCCCTGAATGTGGTGACATTTTTGATGAAAACGATGCTAAATAAGTCTTAGGAGGTAAATATAATGGGACTTTTTGATAAGAAATTTTGTGACATCTGTGGTGATAAAATCGGTCTTTTAGGTAATAGAAAACTTGAAGACGGTAATATGTGCAAGAATTGTGCAAAGAAACTCTCACCTCATTTTAGTGATAGAAGAAGATCAACAATTTCAGATATAAAAAATCAACTTGAATATAGAGAGCAGAACAAAAGCGTTCTTGCTATGTTTGCACCGACTATGACTTTCGGCGACAACGAAAAAGTATATATCGATGTAATGAAAGGCAACTTTGTTGTATCGTATCGCACACCTGGTAGCTGGTCAGACGAAAATCCTGATGTTATTCCGATTTCAAGTGTTGTCAGTTGTAATTTAAGGGTTGATGAGGACAGAGATGAAATTTATATGGAGGGCAGTGATGGAGAGAGAAGAAGCTACAATCCGCCAAGATATAACTTCTATTATGATTTTATTGTTGAAATCCACGTCAACAATCCTTACTTTGATGAAATCGAAGTTAAATTGAATAGTTCCCGTGTTGATGGTATGGGTACTATGGAGTACAACAGATATCAGCAAATGGCTATGCAGCTTACTAACAACCTTATGCAAAATGCCAATATGGGTATGAATAACGGTATGCCAATGAACAATGGCTATGCGCCTGCAAATGGTTATAATCAGCAGATGAATAACGGCTATAACCAGCCAATAAATCAGGGATATGCACAGCCTATGAATCAGGGATATACTCAGCAACCTGCATATGGACAGCCAATGAATCAGCAGGCTCCTGTATCACCGGCGTGGTTTTGTACCTCTTGTGGCACAAAAAATGAAGCAGGAAAATTCTGTGAGTCCTGCGGTGCACCACGAGGATAAAAAGCAACTGAAAAATAAGAATAATATAAACATTTCTAAAAAAGGAGATGATTAGTTATGCCAACAATTTCAGAACAAAAATGTCCTTGCTGTGGCGGCGGGGTACAGTTTGATACAGGTGCACAAAAGCTCAAATGCCCATACTGCGATACGGAATTTGAGATTAATCAGTTTCAACAGGATAGCGTTGAGGAGACTGATTCTATAAATTGGAATTCACAAGAAAACGAGTGGGGAGCAGGAGAAACAGATTCTATGAACGTTTATTCGTGCCAATCCTGCGGTGGTGAGATAATAGCAGATAGCACTACAGGTGCTTCCACATGCCCTTACTGTGACAATCCTGTTGTAATGAAATCTAAGTTTTCAGGTGATTTGCGTCCGGACTTGGTTATACCATTCAAGCTTGATAAAAAGGCTGCAAAAGAGGCGCTGAAAAAGCACATCTCCAGTAAAAAGTTTGTTCCTAAGTCGTTTCTTGATAATAACCGTATTGAGGAAATCAAGGGTGTATATGTACCGCATTGGCTTTTTACTTGCGACACTTTTGCGAATGCAAGTTTTAAAGCTACAAAAGAAAGACGATGGTCTGATAACAACTTTGATTATAAAGAAACATCTCATTATGATGTTTTCAGAAGCGGTAACATAAGTTTTGACAATGTTCCTGTTGATGGTTCAACAAAGATGCCTGATGACCTTATGGAATCAGTAGAACCTTTTGATTTATCACAGGCTGTTGATTTCAACACCGCTTACCTTGCAGGCTACCTTGCAGACAAATATGATGTCACAGCTGAAATGAGTATGAACAGAGCCAATGAGCGTATCAGAGAAAGCGCAGGCGATGCTCTGCAAAATACAGTCAAAGGCTACAACTCAATCAGTTCCCGAATTGTGAACATAAATATAGCTAACGGATTTTATAAATATGCACTATATCCTGTTTGGATACTTAACTCTACCTGGAACGGCAATAAATACACCTTTGCTATGAACGGACAGACAGGCAAATTTGTCGGTAACATACCAACAAATTATAAGGCTGTTGTCTTAGCTTCATTGTTGCTTGGTGTGGGAGTGTCTGCAGTTTTGTGTGGCTTAGCCTTCCTGTTTGGCTTAATTTAAGGAGGTGTCATAAGTGGGAATTGCAATTTGTATTATTATCGGTATGGCGATAGGTTTTATTGTTATGTTTTCTGTCGCTTCAAAAAACAAATCCGTCAGAAAACAGAAAAATGCCACAGTTTATACCCGTCCCGGAAGTTTTGGTGTCACGGGAAGTTATGACACCTTTCTTTACAAAAATGTTGATAAAACACCAAAATCAAAATAAAAAGATAGGAGAATGTTATTATGAAAAAGTGTTTTGCTATAATTCTTGCCTTTGTTATGCTACTGTCACTTGTAGCTTGTGGAGGTAACGATACTGATGCCCCATCAAACGCTGGTGCATCTATTGAGACATTATTGTTCTCTCTTGATTATGACGAAAGTGTTTGGACATATTATGAAGAAGATACACAAAACGAAGAAGATTATTGTTCTGTAGTTCTTCAGATACCTGATCCTGACGACCCTGAATATTACCTTATTAATGCAGAAATCTCAGTATCAATAAATGAGCCGTATGATTTCCGTGAGGATTTGGTTTATTACGGATTTGACCAGTACGAGTACGCCGAGAACAAAGCTTACGAAGTAACCTCTATTGGTGGAGTCAATTTGCTCAAATATGATGATGGAGAAACACTGTTATACTTCAATCGTATAGAAAACGCCGGTGCAACTGTCAACCTTGATTTTGATGCACAGGATACAGCAGACAGCAGAATCGAAGAGCTCTTAAAAGGACTTAAAATTAATGTAGAGGACACAGGCAACGAAGACGGTCCATGGGAGTGGGAAGGCACACCTTTCTCAGCGAGCGATGCAAGCGTTCAGGCTGGCTCTCTTACTATAAAGTCAAAATGGATTGAGCTTGACGAGTATATCTCAACTTTTGAGACATTTGACCACTCAGTAGCTGCAGTTGATGATACAGTATATTTGCTCGTTGAAGGCGAGCTCAGAAAGTATACACTCTCTGACAACAAGTTGACATTTGTTGATACAATCGAGTTACCTGAAGACGATTATACAAGTGTTGAAGCAACAGACGATGGTGCTCTGTGGCTTAGCGGCTCAATGAACGATATCATTTGTCTTAAGAACGAGACTGTATCTGCAACACACGAGGACATTTATGACCTTGCTATGCATCCATCAGGCAAGTGGGGTATTGATTATTTCACATCAAAAGAATGCAAGAAAACTACATTTAATGGTAGCACATACACATCAACCGAGATGGTTTTCTCTGATGTTGAGACTATAATGCATCTCAATGTTGATGAGAACAATATATATGTATGCGGCTCTGACGCTGACAGCAATCACAAGGTATTTGTATATGATGCAGACGGTAAGCTCCAGAAAACTCTGAGTGATGCTGAAGGTGAAAGCCTGGGTAGCATTACATTTGTCGCTCAAAGCGACAATGGCTACATTGGCTTTGATGGAAATATGAGAGATGTAATTCTATGGGACAATGATGGTAAGTTTGTTGCAGAGGTTTCTGGCGAAGATCTGTTTGGTGCATATTATCCATGGTTCTGTAACTCTGCATTACTATCTGATGGTAGAATCATTACAATTATGACAGAAGAGCGTGAAGACAAATCTGCAACAGAGCTTGTTGTGTTTACAGTAGACGGCTTCTGATAAGACAAAGTTACAACAAATAAGAAAATGATTGGATTCACCTAATCGTATAAGCAAAAAAACGACTCTGTATATACAGAGTCGGTTTTTTGTACGTTTATTTGTGCTTTTTATTTTACTAAAAGAGTTTATGATTTGTATATTTATATATAAAAATCAAGAGGTATGTCTAAAGAAAGTCCTCGAAAAACCTGATTTTTGGGGAGAGGAGGAGCGACATTAAGGTCGTGCGACTTTTTTAAAATAAAAAATCGTCGCAGACCTTTTGAGTCTGCGACGATGGTGCGGGTGACAGGTGCTTAATATTTATTAAAAGCTACCTCGTCTTACCCTCATTGAAGTTTAGAAAAGTTTCATCATCGCTCTCTCTAAAATTGTCATACTATGACAATTTATTAACGCTCGCCTTCAAGTCCTGTATATTTTGTGTAAAAAAATTAAAAGGGTACACCAATGATGTACCCTTAAATTTTGGTGCGGGTGACAGGACTTGAACCTGCACGTTTATTGACCTGAACCCGCATAAACACTATGTTTTTTAAAAGTCGTGTGATATTTTGTGTGATATTTTATCAAACAATGGTCTTTTTTGATATAATGATATCATTTTTAGAACTGAAGTTATTTGCAAAAATATTTATAATTTTGTTTGATATTTCGGTTTCTTTATCTCTTAGTGTATGCTGGTATATTTGGTGTAATATTTCAACGGATTCCCATCCGCCTATTTGTGCAATATATTTATCCGGTATACCTTGAGCGTGAAGTTCTGATGCAAAATAATGACGGAGTTTATGAAAAGTTGTGTGCGGTATATTGAGTTTTTTCACAAGGATCGAAAAATGCTTTTGTATTGTGTATGGCTTTTCACCAAATAGTTCCCAGTTGAGTGCTTCTTTGATAACGTTTTTGGGTAGCGGCACAAATCTATATCCAGCACTTGTTTTTGGTTGCTTAATAACAAATTTACCATCTTTATTTTTAACCATAGCTTTATTTATGGTTACGCCGAAGTCGTTAAAGTCGTTGGGCGTAAGAGCGCATATTTCTGAGCGCCTTAATCCCCCTGAGCTTGCGAGCAGTATAGGAACTTTAATTCTATCGTTAGCGTTGTCTAAAAGAAGTTGTATTTCTGATGTTGTAGGAATGGTGTATTCTGGTCTTTTCTTTTGTGGTAGGTGAGTTGTAAGAACTAAGTCGGGTCTGTATGCTTTTAATACTGAATGAAGTAAACCGTGCTTGTTTCTAACCGTTTTAGGAGCATATTTAGCGGCGGCTTCGTTTGTGGCTGTTTGAATAATTTCAGCTGTAAGTTTTGATAATTTTATTGGCATTAGATGTTGAAAGTCTCTGTGCATAGCTTGAGTATATTCTCTTACCGTTGATGGTGACAACACGTTGGATTTGCTATCAATATATCGAGCATATGCTTCAGATAAGGTTAAATTAGAATATGTAATATCTTTCTGACGATTTAGAGCATATTGTGCCGCTTCATACTCAGCTTGCTTTTTAGTTGTGGCGGTTATTGAATGGTAGTGGCGTTTGCCTTCGGTATCGGTAAAACTATACACCTGCACTCGCCAATTACCGCTCGGTAGCTTTTTAGCTTTTGCCATAAAAATACCCCCCTGTTTTTTGTATTGCAAGGCACAGGGATTTATGATACAATCTTCTTGCACTAATATCGTGTCATTGCCCCCTGTGGTGATGTGCCGCTCTATCTGAGGACCAGTCAGGTAGGGCGGTTTTTTTATTTTGATTTATTGATAAATTTTGATTTAATAAGATTAAATAGAGAATTGTCGCCGCAACAGAATGAGATTAGTGCGAAAAGTTGTATTAAAGTCGATATGATAAAGAATAGTGTTTTATTAGTGTAGAAAAGGCGGACAACAGTTAAAGAAATACTAATTAATAAAACGATAGTTATTATGTGTTGAATCAACTTTGGTAATCTGTTTACGAAGTCGTCTAAAAAACATGAATATGTATACAGGTATTTTGGACCTTTTTTATTTATGTGATAGGCAAGCCAAGTGCCAATTTTAAACCACAGAAAGACAAATAAAAACATGAAACATAATGTAGAAATATACGATATAAATTTGATAAAAAAATCTAACATAACATTACCTCAAATAATCGTACTCAAAAATCCGACAGCTTTACCGAGGATACGGATATCTGCAAGTTTTTCGCCCTCATAGCTCAATGGTTGAAATGTTGGATTCTCGGCGCGTAGTTCAATTCTGTTGTCGTATTTATATACACGCTTGAGAGTGGCCTCGTTATCAATCAGAACCGCTGCAATCTCTCCGTTCTCTACATCAGGTTGTTCTCTGATGAAAACTATATCTCCGTCAAAGATACGTGCGGTTATCATACTGTCGCCCTTGCATCGAAGAGCAAAAGTGCCTTTGGTGTTTTCTGGCATATTCAAATACGTCTCAATGTTTTCTTCAGCAGTGATAGGTTCACCACAGGCGATAGAACCAAGTAGCGGTACCTTTTTCATATTAGGGAAAGGTACAACGTTATCAACTTCAGATAAATCAATGTCAGAAGTATTGTTTCTATCCATAGGTACATCTTTACCAGATAACCATGCTTCAGAGACACCGTAATAGTTTGCTAATGCAGCTATAACCATTAAGTTGATTCTATCTGTTTCTCCTTTTTCCCAACGCGAAACTGTAGATTTATGAACGCCAAACATTTTGCCGATATCTTCAAGTGTTTTGTTGTTGTATTCTCTACAATACTTGAGACGAATTCCTATTAAATTACTTCTAATACTCATAAATATCACCCAATAAAGAATAACATAATAATGCAACAAATGCAACAATATTTGTAAAAAAAATAAAAAAAGTTGCAAAATGCTATTGACACCTTAAAAGAGAGATGTTATTATTTAGTTGCAAAACGCAACGAAAAGAGGTGAATAATATGCCAAATACAAATAAGATTAAAGCACGTATAGTTGAAAAAGGTTTAACAATTGGTAAAATCGCTAACGAAATGGGAATATCCGCATACATACTTGGGCAGAAAATCTTAGGTAAATCCCCTATGACATTGGGTGAAGCTGACCAACTTCAAAATATACTTTCTATTTCTGATGATGAATATAGAAGCTTTTTTTATGCCAAATAAGTTGCGAAACGCAACAAGTTAGCCAACAAAAAACTGAAAGAAGTGCGATTTCTTTCAGAATTTGCCTAAATTTTTTTACCCTATATTTCTTGCAGGCTTTCGCCACATATCATCGCACAATATGTTTCTATTAGAAATGTTGTCACTTTTGCAGTTTTAGTTCTGCGAGAGCCTAATCGCTGACAACTTTTAGGAACACTAAATACGGTGGGTTTCCATTTCTGGAGCTTGTAGGTAACCGCAAGCCCTCGCCGTATCAGTGGGTTGCCTCTGCAGATTAAACGTGATGCGAGCACGATGGCGACCTAAAATAAGAGAGCAGGCAAATTCAAAAGTTTGGTCAATGCGACCAGCTCCTTTCATTGCCACATAGGCACAATATTATTTTACAAGTTTTCTTGTATTAAGTCAATTATTTTTAGTAAAACCCAATTTTTAACTAAGGAGTTGAAATTATGCTAAGTGCAAAATTGATTACTGTTATAGAAACAATTAGATTACGTGAGTGTGACCCATTAACAGGTCGCCAAATGAAAATTGTCGAGTATTGGACGACAGATGGTAAATTGCTTGCTCGTGATGAGCAACGTATAGATACAGGTGAAGTATCTATAGAAAACCCATTAACCAAAAATTGAGTTAAAGATAGTCAGTATATAGCTGAGAATACAAAAGCCCTTGCAATGTTGCTGATTGCAAAGGCCTTTATGGATAATAAGATTTAGTTTTCTAATTCCATGGTGATCTCGAGGATTTTATCATAAATTTCTTTGAAAAAATCCCCAACTTTTTCACCACCATCTGCCGATGGTGAGATAGATGAACTTGTCATCTTAGCAATAACGATTTCTTTTGTTGCTTCAAACGCAATCTTTTCTGGTTTAACCAATAATAACACCTCCATTCATTTGAGTTTATCGGTACCGCAAATACCGACAACTCAATTATAGGTGATATTGGTAAAAGTTTCAAGATTATTAATACATACCGTTTCTTGCAGTATCAGAGTAGCCGAGTTTACTGGGGGCAGTAAGTTTCCGAAAGGAACAGACAGCAAAAACTTAAGCATTAAAAAACCGTCCTAAAGATAAGCACACAATTTTCACGGTTGTTGTCAGACGAACCGTAAGAAAACTTTAGTAGTCGCGAAACCAAAACCACTAAAAATACCAGCAGTTGTCTGTCGGCTGCTGTGATGCTGCAAGAGATAAACAAATCTATATAAGGAGAGTATATAATGCCAAGAATAATAAAGCCACCAGATAATCAAATATACAGAATACTTGTTGATAACATCGAGTCTCTTTGTAATTTGTATGGCGTAAGTCTTGAAGAACAAAGAATTATTTTGAGAATGTCACAAGCTACATATTGTAGTCGTAGAGCTAAGCCGGAGACCTTCAAGCTTGGTGAGTTAGAGCTACTTGCTAAGCGTTTGAATGTTACTGTTAATCAATTACTTACAGAAAGGAATTTTATAGCATGAACACAAACAAATGTACAAGCTGCGGAACAGAAATACCAGAGGGTATATAGGTCTGCGGACATTGTTTAAAAAGAGTTGGTAGTAGCACAGGAGTTCACGCCTATGTTAGAAGCTTATCAAACCACTGCAAAGCTTATAGAGCAACTCACAGCAGTTGTGACAACTGCATATTAAGACATCATTGCGAAAACAAAATATGCAACTGGAATAGCCTGTTTCTTCCGTCTGACATGGCTGATTACATAGAACCCAAAAAGACGATGGTTACGGTTGCTAAAGAAAAGACTAAAAAAGGCATCAAAGGTTTTTTAAATAAATATTTTGGACTTATCTATCTTGTGATAGCTGTTTTCCTTGCCGTGCTTGTGTTTAGTGCCGGTGTGCTGTTTGGCTCGGCTCAGATGTCAGAGACGGTTGCTGATAGTCGAATAGTTGTCGAAGAGCAAAGTTATAACGCAGAGCCTACATATTGGCTAATTGAGACAAAGGGGTGATTAAATGTTCAAAAAAGTCTTGTATTTGATTATAGGTGTAATCGTAACAATATTCGGGTTGTTGTGCTTAATTGTCAATTTAAATGCCGACAGGCTAATACAGATATTTATATCTATATTAGCAATGGCTATTGGTTTTTCAATTATCTTGGATGCAATTTATTTATTTGTAGATGAAAGGGGGAAGCACAGAAAATGAGTAGGACAAGTTATCCGTATCACAAAGTTAAATGCAACAGAGTGGCGTGTTTTGCTAACGAAAACTCAAAAAAAGAGTGTACCTGTTTGACAGATACACGAGAGTATCAGACTAAGTGTCCGTTCTTTAAGACAAAGGAACAATTTGACAAAGAAAATGAAAGAGCAAAGAAAAAAGCCGATGCAGCTCTGCAAAGCTAACATCGGCAAGATGTAAAAATATCTTATCTATATTATAGCATATTGAAATTTAAAATCAAGGAGTAAATAAATGAAAGCATTAACAAAAGGTCAGTATAACGCTGATACATTCAAGAAATTTTTTGAGGTGTAATCATGTCCAGATGTTTAGGATGTAATGGTGGTAGCTCATATTGTAGTAATTTGTGTCCATATCGAGTAGTTCAAACAATCGCAAAATGTGAACATTGTGGACTTGATATCACAAAAGACGATGAATATCTGAGCTATTATCACGGCAAATACTATCACGCCGACTGTTTGACAGATATGAATGGCGAAGAGATAGCCGAGATGCTTGGTATGCAAATTGAAAGGGGAAAGTAATATGACACACTGGAAAGAGTTTGAAGACCTACCGTATATAGGCTTTTATAGTGTTGCTGACGGAAAAGAAATTGTTGCTACAATAAAAAGTATCGTAAAAGAAAAAGTTGTTGGCGTGGGCGGTACAAAAAAAATGTGTAGAGTTTGTCATTTTGAAGAAAATATTAAACCTATGATTCTTAATAGCAGTCACTGTAAAGTGTTAACTCGTATAACTGGTACCTGGGATATTGAACAATGGGTTGGATATAAAATTCAAATCTATGGAGACCCTAAAGTTAAATTTGCAGGTGAAACCACAGGCGGGTTAAAAATCAGAGAGAAATTAGTTAAGGCTAAAGAAATTTGTGCCAAGTGTGAAGACTGCGGAAAGGATATACAGCCTCGTAGCGGTATGACATCACAACAGTTTGCTGAGTATACCAAAGCTAATTGTGGTAAGGCGGTTTGTTATGAATGTGCTATGAAGATATCTGAAGCAAATAAGGAGAAGAAAAATGGAGCTGAATAGCAATAACTATTTTAGTCTTGAAAACCAGATGAAGTATATGGGGGTTTCTCAGTTCAAAGCATTTGAGAAATGTCAGGCATCTGCGTTAGCAGAAGTCACAGGCGACTATGTTAAGACGCCAACTACAGCTTTGTTAGTTGGCTCTTACGTGGATGCTTATTTCGAGGGTGCTATTGATGATTTTGTGATTAACCACCCAGAGCTCTTTAAAAAAGACGGAACGCTTAAAAGTGAGTACCTCAAAGCCACAAGTGTTATAGAACGCATTAAGTCTGATAATCTTTTTATGGAGTACATAAGCGGAGAAAAACAGGTAATAATGACCGGTAATATTGAGGGCGTGCCTGTGAAAATCAAGGTTGATAGCTTACATCCTGATAAGATTGTCGACTTAAAAATCATGGCGGACTTCAAGCCTAAATATGAAGAGGAAAAAGGGCGTCTTAACTGGGTAGAGTATTGGCAGTATGACTTACAGGGTGCTGTATATCAAGAGATAGTAAGACAAAATACAGGTAAACAGCTTCCTTTTTATCTTGCCGCTGCTACCAAAGAAAACGAAACAGACATAGATATTATCCAGGTTCCACAAGAGTATTTGGATATTGAACTCTCACGCTTTAAAGAAAGCGTACAGTTATATGATGCAATCAAGCGTGGATTGATTGAACCAGAGCGTTGTGGTCATTGTGACTACTGCAAAAAAACCAAGATATTAAAAGAACCAAGAATGTTAGGAGTGTTAGATTTTGAATAATGTAGTTTTAGAAGGTAGATTAGTTGCTAACCCTGAATTGAAGACAACCGATACAGGAGTAGAAGTTGTTAATTTTAGGATAGCAGTAAATAAAGATTATGTTAAGCCGGGAGAAGAGAGGCAAGCTGATTTTATCAATATTGTAGCTTGGAGAAAAACAGCAGCTTTTATCTGTCAATATTTTAAAAAAGGTGATGGCATCGCTCTCGTTGGTAGAATTCAAACTCGTACATATAAGACCGACGGCGGCGAAGATAGATATGTATTTGAAATAGTAGCAGATAAAGTAGAGTTTCCTTCGGGCAAAAAAACTCAAACCTCTGACGTAGCTGCTCAAAATGAGAATCAGCATACGACAATACCACAAGATAACAATACGGCATCAAAATTGGATGAACTCAATAGTATGACCGATGAGCCTCCGACATCAAATGATGATGATTTGCCGTTTTAAGAGGTAGCAAATGACTATACAGGTTGATACCCGAGAAAAGCAAAGAGCGATTAAGAAAATTATTAAAGAGTTTGATGAACAAGGTATTAAGCACTTTAGCTTTGGTTTACCTTGTGGTGATTATATGAGTCTTGATAATGCTCGTTTGGTAGTAGACAGAAAACAAAACTTACTTGAGGTTTGTAATAATGTTTGTCAGGACCACGAGCGCTTCGTAGCAGAACTTGAGCGCGCTAATAAGCTAGGTATCAAACTCGTGTTTTTAGTTGAGCATGGTCCTGATATACGCTGTTTAGAGGATGTGAGAAATTGGGTAAATCCAAGGCTCAAAAACTCTCCATTAGCGGTATCAGGCGAACGCTTGTACAAGATATTATCTGTACTTGAAACAACCTACAACACTAAGTTCTACTTTTGTGCAAAGCATCAGACTGGGCGAGGTATTATTAAACTTTTAAAGGCGGTGAGTGAATGAGAAATAACAAAGGATGGATAAAACTACATAGAAGCACTTTAGATAATCCAGTAGTAATGAAAAGTGCTGCGCATTTCGCTGTGTGGTGTTTGTTGCTCTTGTTGGCTAACAACTCACCGAACCTTGCAATTTTCAATGGTAAAAAAATAGAACTTCAACCGGGTCAGTTAATCACTGGAAGAAAAGACCTTTGTAATAGGCTGAACAACGGTTTTAGCGAATCTAAGGTAGAAAGAATTTTAAATGACCTCGAAAACGAACAACAAATTGAACAACAAAAAACACCTAACGGAAGGCTTATTACCTTAATAAATTGGGGTAAATTTCAAAAAGTGAACAACAAACCGAACAACGACCGAACAACGAGTGAACAACGACCGAACAACGACCGAACACTTAATAAGAATATAAAGAATAATAAGAAAGATAAGAATATTAACGCGCGTGCGCGCGCGAGGAACTCATCTTTTTCTTCTGAAGATTTTAAAAGTAAATCTTTGTTTAATGATTAGGAGCCAATTATGGAAAAATACCAATGTGGAAAATGTAAACACAGTTACGAAAAATGCTCAATTCAAAAATGTCCTAATCCTGCCGTCAATGCAAAGCTTGGTACGCATATGTGCGTGTTTTGTTGCAGAGGTTGTAAGTATTCGAAAAAACACGGAATAGGGCTCAAGTGCGGGTATGGTGAAAAGCAATGATAGATTATATAGCGTGGTCAGAGGAATACTTGGCAGAGGTTAAAAGCCTCGCTGAGTTTATACATAAGCTTGAAAAGGATATTGCAGAGTGCAATAACACATATGACAAACAAGTTTTGATAGATAAAAGAATCTATTACGTGAATCGTTTGCATGAGTTGAAATTAACAACGAAGCATCTTAATGAAAGAGGCAATAAAGGAGATTAATATGCCAAAAGAATACATAGAGCGTGAAGCGTTGATTGAGAATATTAAAAAGTATAAAGTCGCAATAGTTTTTAAAGACGGAATTGTATCAAAAAATGAAGTAGAAAGTGCGATGTTAAGACAGGGCGAACAAGTACGAAAAGCTATTGAACAAACACCCACCGCCGATGTGGTAGAGGTTGTGAGATGTAAGGATTGTGAGAAATGGAACGAAAAAAGTGGTTTATGTAGTCGTTATTCTCACAATGTTGAGAATGTTAAGCTACTTCAATATACACGACCTACCGATTTTTGCAGTTACGGAGTAAGAAAGGAACTTTAATATGGAGCATATTCTTTCTTTATCATATGGAAAAGACAGTCTGGCTTGTTTGGGCGCTATTGAACAGTTAGGGCTTCCACTTAATAGAATAGTACACGCAGAAGTTTGGGCGACAGACACAATTCCTGCTGACTTACCACCTATGGTGGAGTTTAAGAAAAAAGCAGATGCCATCATTAAGGAACGATGGGGAATTGAGGTTGAACATTTTAGAGCAGACCTGACATACGAAAAAGGGTTTTATCATAAAATCCGACCAGAAACGATTGCTAAACGAAAAGAAAAAGGTAAGCAAATATCTAAATATAGACAGTATGACGATGAGCGTGATATCTGGGGATTTCCTATTGTAATGGGACCTTGGTGTAATAGTAAACTTAAAATGGCAGCAGTAAAGAAAATTAAGGTTACAAGCGGTGAAGAGAATATTTTTATCCTCGGAATAGCGGCAGATGAAACCAAAAGGATAGAAAGACATATAAAAAAAGAAAACACCATTCTTCCTTTAGTTGAAATTGGTTGGACGGAAGAAATGTGCCGAAAGTGGTGTGAGGATAACGACTTACTATCGCCGATTTATAACACAGCGACAAGAGGTGGTTGTTGGTTCTGCCATAATCAAAGTGTTCAACAGTTGCGATTGTTGAGAAGAAATTATTCTGAATACTGGAAGTTACTGTTGAAGTGGGATAAAGACAGCCCAGTTACATTTAAACCTGATGGTCACACAGTACACGATTTTGATAAAAGATTCCGTCTTGAAGACGAAATGTGTATTGACCCAAACGCTTCCTTTAGATGGGATATGTTGAACAGACCGTTACAAATTCGATTGTTTTAGAAAGGACAAATAATATGGCTACTTGTAGAGAGTGTTTACATTATGATGTGTGTAAAATGCTTTATGTTTTAACCAATACAGCAAAACATTGTATTGTGTTCAAAAATAAATCCGACTATGTAAAGCGTGAGCGTGGGGAGTGGATTAAGGAGCATAGAAGATTTTCAACTAACTATGGTTGGTGTGCGAAACCTATTTTTATTTGCTCAAGATGTGGGACTGCATACTGGTCAGAACAAGATTTTTGTGAGGTATGTAAAGCTGATATGAGAAAGGAAGATGAGGGAAAATGAATTTATACAAAGAAACCATTGAGGTACTAACCGACAACAAAAAAACCTTTGAAGATGTTGTTGCTATTTGTGGTAATGAGTTTCAAATCACAAAGGACGATTTTATTAAGTATTCTAATACAGAATATGATAGTGGATATGGTGCTTCTGAAGTTGCTGAGGATTTGCTTATAATCGGTGTTGATTTTTGGCTTGAACGGCACGAATATGACGGTTCGGAATGGTGGGAATTTAAGCAGATGCCGAAATATAAAGAATTGCCATTCAAACAGATAACAGCATTAACCATAAACCAAGCACACGCAAATGGTGTTGATTATAGCTGTGGATGGGAGACTCTGTCAAGTTTAAACCCAACCGAGAAAGGCGGTAGTGAATGATGTTTGAAATTAAAGACTTTACTGAAAACGAAAAATGCTCAAATTGTGGTCAATGTTGCAGTAATTTATTGCCTTTATCAAGCGGAGAAATTATACGAATTAAATCATATATTAAAAAACACAATATAAAGGAACAAAGACATAATTATATGAATGGTGTAGATATGACCTGTCCTTTTCGTGATGAAGCAAACGAAAAATGTCTTATATATTCTATCCGTCCTGCAATTTGCCGACAGTTTATGTGCAATCATACAATAGAAGATATTAAGGCTTGGAAATTAGATTTTCACAAAAAGTTTGAGCCTGTATTTATGCGAAATGAATTTTATGGTAATTCGGAAGATTTAAACTACTACGAAAATTTTATTAAACTGTTAAATCAGAAAGGCGGTGCGGAGTAGTGAGTGGTTATCAGCATTATAGAGGTTACTGTATAGTATGCGGTAAAGAGTTACCTAAACGCTCGATGAATAAGATTTATATATCAAAAAGTCATCACTCAGTACCAACACCAAAATTGATATGCTCAGTTTGTGATGATTGCGTACCAACAATTTATGACTATTTAGGAGCAAGAGAGGTGTCGGAGTAGTGAAACAGTATTGCAGATATTGCAATAATCTTGTTACAGGTAACGGAACATACTGCACAGCCAAAAACAAAGAGATTGCCGATAGTACAGCAAAGTCGATAAATCATTGTAAAGAGTTTGAGTTTAATGAAATTGACGCTTTTGCAGAAACAAAGGGATATAAGCCGAGAAATAGAAAAGCAAGGAATACAGAGAGTTTTAAGTATAAGGCTATTGAAAATTCAGACTTTGAGCAAATGAGTATCATAGAAAGCGAGGTAACGGAATGAGCAAAACAATGTCATATATATGCGACATTTGTGGGGCAGAAATAATCGGACACTCAGCACAAGCGATAAGTGGGGAGTCTGCACTGATTAAATTATGGAGTCCTGGCGAGTACCGAGCTGGACCAGGACAACGCATAGATTTGTGTATGAGATGCTATGAAAGATTTGTAAGATTTATAGAAAGCGAGGTACAGGAAGATGAATGACCGTAAAAAAGCATTAAGTAAGATATATGACCTCATAAAAGAACACTATGGTGATTGTATACAAATAAGTATTTTTGTTAATCGTGAGGGGATTGAGGTAACGACTGTCGAAAAACCATTTACTATAAGCAACACTATGCGAACTGTTAATGGCAAGTGGTTAGAGAAAAAAGAAGACTGGGAAGTGGGTCTTTATGATGAATAGTATGAACCCTAACGAGATTAAAAAGGCTTTGGAGTGTTGTACAAGGTTGGGGTGTAGCGATAACGAAACAGCTGATTGTCCGCTGAAACCTTTTGAAGATTGTTCAACTATATTAGCGAGGAACACCCTTGCTTACATAAACCAACTTGAAGTTGAAAACAACAGACTAATCAATCAAATAAGTGAACTATACACATCTAATGATATTCATAAAATAGTTTTGCGTAAGAGAAACGAAGCAATCAAAGAGTTTGCGGAGAGGTTGAAAGCATTATTACCTAATGACGGAATGAGTCCAGAAGGTCGTTTTAAATTTGGCAGGATAAAAAGTCTTGATATCGACAACCTTGTAAAAGAAAGGGTGGGTGATGAGAAATGACACTAAATGATATGTCGAACACACTTGCAGATAAAGTCGCAGTACACCTTAACCTTCCGTATGAGTTAGAAGAACTAAGAGATTTTAATTCTATAACAGCTCAAATGATGGTGCAGATTGTTGATATGACAGATAATGCAATACTGCAAGAAATAATTAACTATGCAAAGGAAAACAAAATTTGTGATGTCTATTTGTTGGATAAGAAATTTGTAAAAGAAGCGCTCGAAAAACAGATACCGAAAAAGCCAATAAAACAAATTTGGGTTGATGATGAAAAGCATAAAGGTGATGTGCGACTTGCAACAAAAGATGATGTTTTAACAAAAGATAATCACGGAATTATAAACCTTTGTCCTAATTGTGAAGAATGGGTTATGAGGTATAAAGATTTAAGACCGCCAAACGATAAAGATTATTATTGTAAACATTGCGGACAAGCATTAGATTGGAGTGATACCGAATGACCAATCAAGGTCGGAGCAGAAAAAGCGTTAAGGTAAAAGGGGCATTTAACCCTTTACATAAATAAAATAGACAAAAAGGAGATTTAAAAATGAAATCATTAGAAGTAGGCTCAAAAATCGGTAACAACGTTGTGGAATCAATCACTGTTCACACAAGACCATCTGACGAAGCGATAGAAACAATCAAGGAGGAAACAGCAAAGGAAGATTACACTCTTATTATCAGAAGTTTGAATAATGGAAAGGAGTACACAGTTGGCTGTAAATTTACCATTATTGACGAAGAGAAAAATATTCCACAGCAGTATGGTGACTACGCTTACTGTGATGCTGAAAATCTGCATGAGACTATAAAAGAGGTTGTTGATAAATGCAAACAACTGAAAAAAGAACTATTGACTAAATAAGGTGAGATTTTGAAAAACAACAATTGGTACACATCAGTTAAGCCGCTGTGTCCGTTTTACCAAAGAGAAACACGGGAAAGTATATGCTGTAGCGGAATAAGTGATGGTAATACGGTACATATCTCATATGCGAATATGAATAATAAAAAAGAGCATAAAAAATCATATTGTGAGCGCAGATATCAGATGTGTCCGTTGTATCAGATGTTGAGTTCACAAAATCATCAGAGAGGGGAGAGATAATCTCCTCTCTCTTTTTTTGTTTTTGGCTTAAATAAGCGAAGGTTGGGGTGGGTGTGGAATTTGAGTTTTGTGTTCTACAATTAAATATAGAACAAAAGAAAGGTGGGTTTACTGTAAGTTGCATAGTAGACTGGAATGCTATAAGAGCAGAGTACATAGCAGGCGGAACATCTTACAGAAAGCTTGCTGAAAAATACGGAATATCACGCAGGACTATTGAAGATAAGGCAAAGCAAGAACAATGGTTTAAACAAAAACAAGCGGTGCGTGGCAAAACTGTGGCGAAGACAATAGAAATAATTTCTGATGTTGAGGCGGATAAGGCAGTAAAAATAAACGATGTTGCTGATAAACTGCTTAGTCGATTAGATGAGTTGGCACAACAAGAGTTTGTAACAGTGTCAATGATTAAAGAAATGTCGGCATCGTTACGGTATTTGAAAGATGTTAAAGGGGTTAAATCTGACCTTGATATTAAAGAGCAAGAAGCTCGTATTAAGAACCTTGAGAATCAAAACAAAAAAGGTAATGACGATAATGAAAAAACATATGGTGTGGTTAAGATACCAGCCGTTGTTCCGTTAACTCCACCACAGATAGAGGTGAGCTCAGGTGAATAACATTATCTGGTCGCCACAGCCGAAACAAGCGTTATTTATGAGCAGAGCTGAAGACGAAGCATTATATGGTGGAGCTGCAGGTGGCGGAAAATCTGACGCACTTGTTATTGAGGCGCTCAGACAGGTTGATATACCGCATTACAAAGGCTTGATATTGAGAAAGACTTTCCCGCAGCTTACAGATCTCATAGATAAGTCACTGTTATATTACCCACGCATATATCCTGGCGCAAGGTATAACGCAGAAACACACACATGGTTTTTTCCGAGTGGCGCTAAAATCGTGTTTGGTTCATTGCAACATAGCAAAAACAAGCTTGATTATCAGGGTAAGGCTTATGACTTTATTGCGTTTGATGAGTTAACGCACTTTGCGTATGACGAGTACATATACTTGTCGTCCCGAAACCGAGCTAATGGACCGGGAACAAGATGTTATATCAGAGCTACAGCTAACCCTGGTGGTGTTGGACATGGTTGGGTAAAAGAAAGGTTTATAACAGCTGCTACGCCAATGTCAACTATATGGGAGACGGTAAGTGTACCGTTTCCAGACGGACGAGTTGTTAAGCAACAGAAATCAAGGATATTTGTGCCGAGTTCGGTGTTTGATAATCAAATTTTGTTGCAAAACGACCCTAATTATCTTATCAAACTTGCATCAATGCCAGAGGCAGAACGAAAAGCTCTTTTATATGGAGACTGGGACAGCTACTCAGGGCAGTTCTTTACCGAATGGCGCAACGACCCTACACATTATCAGGACAGAAGATATACGCACGTTATTGAACCTTTTGACATACCAAGCCATTGGAACATAACACGTTCTTTTGACTGGGGTTTCAACAAGCCGTTCTCTTGTGGTTGGTGGGCTGTAGACACAGATGGTGTAGCGTACAGGATTCTTGAGTGGTATGGATGCACAGGAACAGCTGATGAGGGCGTTAAGATGATACCTCACGATGTTTTTAAAGAGATTCGAAAGATAGAGTCAGAACATCCATATCTGAAAGGTAAACACATTCAAGGTGTTGCTGACCCTGCAATATTCAATTCACAGACTGGTGAATCGATAGCAGAGGTAGCGACTCTATGTGGGGTGTATTTTACGCCGGGTGATAACTCTCGCATACCCGGTTGGTTGCAGGTTAGATATCGTTTAGCGTTTGATGATAAAGGTTTTCCGATGATGTATGTGTTTAATACATGCAAAAACTTTATCCGCACAATACCGCTAATGCAGTTTGACGATACAAAAATAGAAGATTGCAACACTAAGTTAGAGGATCATATTGCGGATGAAACAAGATATTTCTGTATGAGTAGACCGATAGAGGCACGTGCACCGGCAGAGATAGACAGATTTTATCAGAGCACACTACACACGGTGTTTGATTTTGAAAAATCAGACCTTAGTCCTAAATTATATAGGCCACAAATCATAGTAAGGAGTTAATATATGGCGCTTTTTAACAAAAAATCAAAACAGAACAAAGGTGCTTTTCAAAACAAAGGACAATATGCATCAGTACAGCCTATAGAACAAGGACGAAATGTTAAAAAAATTGTTATTGATGAAGCAAAAGTAAAAAAATTTAACGATATATTCACTCGCTATCGTTCTGATAAACAAAATTTAACCGATAGACTCAGAGAAAACGAGGAGTGGTATAGAGGCAGACACTGGGCTGTATTGCACCAGAAGGACAAATCAAAAAGTAAAGGCAAAAAGAAAAATCATATAGAGCCTAAATCAGCTCATTTGTTTAATACATGTATGAATAAACACGCTGATGTAATGGATAATTATCCAGCTCCTAATATATTGCCGAGAGAAGAAGCAGACAAAGAACAGGCTGATATATTAAGCTCGATAATTCCAGTTATCTTTGAACAGTGCAATTTTGAAGAAACTTTTTCTAAAGCAAATGACGAGAAGATAAAATCTGGCACTGGTGTTTATGGTGTTTTTTGGGATAAAAACAAACACAATGGCATAGGCGATATTTCTATTACTTATGTAGATGTTATGAATTTGTTTTGGGAGTCTGGAGTTGAAGATATTCAAAAATCACCATATTTGTTTTATGTAAGACTTGAAAACAACGATGTCTTAGAAAGCATATATCCACAGTTAAAAGACAAGTTTAGTGGATATACTGAACAGATAACGGAATATCAGTTTGATGACAATGTTGATACATCAAATAAATCTCTTGTCTTTGACTGCTATTACAAAAAAATAATTAACAACAGAATGACCGTGCAGTTGTGTACATATTGTTGTGGAGTTGTATTATACGCAAGCGAAAATAACGAACAAACTGCACAAGAAGGTATATATGCACATGGCCTTTATCCTTTTGAGTTTGACCCATTATTTAAAATCAAGGGTTCGCCGGCAGGCTTTGGTTATATCGACATTGGAAAAGCAGATCAAGAATATATAGACCGAACAGATAAAGCGATTCTCGAAAACCTACTTGTTAATGTTAAGCCAAGATATGTAGTTTCAAGGTCTGCAAATATTAATCCAGAAGAGTTTGCTGACTGGGACAAAGAGTTAATAGTAGCGGAAGGCCCTGTTGACTCTAACTCTTTCGTACCAATAGCAAAAACAGGGTTGAGCGGTACTTATGTTTCTGTTCGTGACAACAAAATTAACGAGCTAAAAGAAACAACTGGCAACAGAGATATCTCTACCGGCGGTACTACATCAGGCGTTACAGCAGCCTCCGCTATTGCTGCAATGCAAGAAGCGGGCAGTAAACTTTCGAGAGACTCTACTAAGGCTACATATAGAGCGTATCGAAACATAGTGCTTATGGTAATTGAGCTTATAAGACAGTTTTATACTTTGCCAAGAAGCTTTAGGGTTATGGGAGAGAATGGCGAATATAAGTACATTACAAATTATACAAATGCAGGACTAAAAACACAGACTGTTGAGGCAGTTTTTGGCGGTACATCTACCTTGAGATGTCCACTGTTTGATGTTGAAATTTCAGCACAGAAACAGAGCCCATATAGCAAGTTGTCACAAAACGAAATGGCATTACAGTTTTATAAAGCTGGTTTGTTTAATCCACAGCTTACCGATCAGGCGTTGGCGTGTCTCGATATGATGGATTTTGATAGAAAAAGCTTTGTTGAGGCAAAGATACAGCAAAACGGCACATTGTATCAGAAACTTTTACATACTCAGATGCAGTTATTACAGGTTGCGACACAGTTGGATCAATATACAGATACAAATCTTGCACAGCAAGTAGCTGCTGAAATTAATGGCGGAACGGTTCCACCATTTGTCTCGGGACCAGTACCTAACGCAGAAAACAAAGAATCACTTGGCGGAAGCTCGAGAACGTCAGAAGCAAAAAACACAAAAGACGCAAGACAGCGTGTTGCAGAATCAACGAGTCCAACTTAATAGGAGATTATATGATAACGGTAAAATATAACGAAAATCAATTAAAAGACACACTCAGCGTGACTGTAACCGGACATGCTAAATCAGCAAAAAAAGGCGAGGATATTATATGCGCATCGGCATCTATTCTTGCTCTGACGCTTGTACAGACAATTAAGAGTATGTCAGAACAAGGCTTTTTAGTGAATAAACCAAAAATAAAGCTTCGTGACGGCTTTGCATCGGTTTCGTGCAAACCTAAAAAAGAGTATTACACGCTTGTGTATAACTCGTTAATGACCATAAAGACAGGATATTACCTCTTATCAGAGACTTTTTCTGATTATGTAAATCTTATTGATGTTGGTAGCGCACAATAGCGTAAAAATAAACCAAAATTTAGAGTCGTAGGCTTAACCTACAGAGAAAGGATAATTTTATGTCAAAAATAATTAGCTTGATTCCTGTTAATCTGCAGATATTTGCTGAGGGTTCAGCGGCTGCAGGAGGTGGCACAGCAGGAAACGGCACAATGGGCGCAACAGCGACAGACGCCATGTCACAAGTGAGTGATGGTAGTTCAAATAAAGTAACTGCCGAGCCTTCCTCACAGGCAACAGACGGAAATACACCAGATTTGGATGCTGAATTTGAAAAGCTTATTAAGGGCGATTACAAAGAACAGTTTAACAAGAGGGTGGAAAACACCGTTAAAAAAAGGTTAAAAAACTCAAAGGAGACAGAAACAAAGCTTAAAGAGACAGAGGCTAAGCTACAGGCTACACAGCCAGCGTTACAGCTTTTGGCTGAGTATTACAACGTTAACACAGATGATATATCAGGTCTTGTGAAAGCTATTCAGAACGATGACAGGTATCTTGAAGAAGAAGCGATGAAACAGGGTTTAGATGTTAATGTTTTAAGACGTATGAAATCAGCTGAGAGAGAACGCGATGTAGCAATAGCACAGAGAGATGCTCAGATACAAGACCAGCAGAGACGAGAGGAAGTCTCAAGATGGTATAAAGACTTTGAAACAAACGTCAAATCTGTATATCCAAACATCACTTTTGATGATGCTATGCAGAATGAACAGTTTATAAAGATGATGCATCTGGGTATTGATGCTTTGTCGGCTGTGACTGCGTTAAATGCTCGAGAAGCTATTCCGGCTGCGATGGAAGCAGCTGCTCAATCTGCTACAAAAAAGGTAACAGATAACATTAGAGCTAATCAGGGTAGACCAAACGAGGGAGCTGCTATGTCTTCTGCGGCAGTTGTAACCAAGAGTGATGTGTCCTCACTCAGTAATGCGGATGTCGAAAAAATTCTCGACAGAGTCCGTTCGGGAGAGAAAGACATAGACTTAGTAAACAAGTTCTAAAGGTTACTTTTTCTCCTTGAACACAATTAAAAAACAAAGGAGAAAAAACAAAATGAAGAAACTACTTCTTAATCTATTGCAGTTATTTGCATATGACCCACAGGCACAGCCTGTAAACAACACCGGCTCCGATGGACTTTCAGCGGAGATGAAGACATTTTATGATAAGGTAGCGCTTAAAGAAGCATCACCTAACCTTGTACATGATCAGTTTGCCATTCAGAAGGATATCCCAGCTGGTAGCGGTAAGAGTATTGAGTTTAGAAAGTACGCACCGCTAATGAAAGCAGACACACCACTTGTTGAAGGTGTTACACCAGAGGGCAGTAAGCTTGTAGTAACAACTATCACAGCTACTGTTGATCAGTATGGCGATTTCGTACCACTTACTGATATGGTCCAGATGACTACTATCGACAACAACGTTGCTGAGGCTCTTGAACTTCTTGGTGCTCAGGCTGGTGTTACACTTGATACTGTCACACGTAATTGTATCAACGCTGGTACAAATGTATCTTATGCATCTACATATAGCGAGAGTGGTGTAGAAAACACAAAGGCTTATACTCGTTATTCTCTTACACCAGAAAACAAGCTAAATGTAAAGGAAATCAAGAAAGCTGTTACAAAGTTGAAGAAGCAGAATGCACCAAAGATAGATGGTTCATATTTCTGTATCATACATCCTTGCGTATCAGAAGACCTTCAGAACGACCCACTGTTTATCGATATCAGCAAGTATGCTGACCCTGATAATCTCAAAGAGGGCGAAATCGGTAAAATTGGCGGTGTTCGTTTTTGTGAGTCTACAGAAGCTAAAATTTTCTCAGGCGCTGACCTTGCATCTGATTCAAGAACACTTACAGTAAACGGCGCAATTGCTTCACTTACAACATCAGTTACTTTTGATGGTGGTACAGTTGAACCTAACTCTCTTAAGGGCAGATATGTTATTATCGATGGCAAGAGGCTTCAGGTTACAAGCAACACAGCAACAACTTTACAGCTTGCTGGTACAATAAGCTGTGCAGACAACACAGTTATTTATCCTGGTGAAGGTGGCGCAGAGGGTTGTTCGGTATTCTCTTGCTTATTTGTTGGTAAGGGTGCATATGCAACCACAAAGCTTACTAACGGCGGTCTTAAGACATTTGTCAAGCAGCTTGGTTCTTCCGGTACAGCTGACCCACTTGACCAGAGAGGTTCTGCTGGTTGGAAGGCATCTAAGGTTTCCGAGATTCTTCGTGAAAACTGGATGGTAAGACTTGAAGTTGGTTCTACTTATAACGAGGAAGAGGCTAACTAATAATATTTATGATATAGCAGGGGGTAATAACTACCCTCTGCTGTGAATAGGAGAACAATATGGCTAAAACAAAGAAAAACTATTTGATGGAAGACGTTACTATAAAAATTCCTCTTTTGTCTAAGAATGAACCTGATACAGTTTTTGTTTCAGTTAACGAAAAGACTATCGCAATAAAAAAGGGTGAAGATGTAACTGTACCACGTTATGTTGCTGATATGATAATTGACAGTCAGGAACAGAACATGAGAAGCATACAGTTTATTAACGCTTCAAAATCAAAGGAATAATATGAATAGGGGGGCTATCACAGCTCCCCTTGTTTTGAATATTAAGGAGTAGAAACAATGAAAATAAGTCAAGTTATAGCAACAGTAAATGAGCTAAAGCCAAACGATTATGAAAAAGAAAAGATAAATTGGCTTTCAACTCTTGATATGCAGATAAAAACAGAAATATTAGACGGTTATGAAGGAAACGAAAATTTAGAGTTTGATGGATATGATCAGGATGTATCAACAGAAACAGAACTACTTGTTCCGGCGCCGTTTGACGAAATGTATATATACTATTTACTCGCCAAAATAGATTATCACAATAATGAATTTGATAAATACGACATAAACATAACAACATTTGATGCTTTGTTTGATAATTATAGGCGATATTACATACGAACACACAAGCCAAATGGCTTTTCACATATAACATATTTTTAGGGGGTAGTTTAATGATTTACCCAACAGTTAACGCAAAAAACAATTCTTCTCGAGATATGATAGATATTTTTGGTGGATATAATCATAACTTGAGGATTAAAGATAATGAATTTTATGACATGAAAAACATGTCTTCATCTTTGTACCCAGTATTATCACCACGAGCAAAACGAGGCGTAGCACCGATACGATCAAGCAATGTACAAGGTATGATATATAAGTCTGTGTTTTATTATGTGACAGTGACTGATAACTACTTACATATATATGCTTACGATACGCTTACAGGTATAGGTTTTAATAAGAGTTTAAAAACAACTGAATATGACAGTAAGGTAAAAAGACAAATTATCCCTATGGGCGCATATTTGATTATTTTGCCAGATAAACAGTATGTTAATACTATGAGTATCATAAACGATACTGACGACAATTGGAACGATTATGGATATATAGAGCAAAATTTCACGTCAGAAGAAAAAGTAACGTTACAAGCGTGTCGCTCAAACGGTGAAGTGTATTCAATAAATTATGTAGGAGATAAAGAACCTGTGAATGTTGCTGATGATTATGTATGGTTAGACACGTCAGTTTCTCCAGCTTCGCTCAAATATTATATTGCTTCTAATTCTTCGTGGTATGGTTTTACTTCGACGTTGGTAAAAATAGGTGCTAAGGGTATTGGTACATGTTTTAAAGAAGGAGACGGAATCAAGATAAGCGGTGTTGTAAATATAAACATACAGGATCTAAATGCTACTACTGTTATAAAGAGCATACCAGACGATGATTCGATTATAGTTACAGGACTGATAAGTACTATGGAAAGTAATTTTGTGCTTGAAGCTGTAGATAGTAGAACGGTTGAAGATGGTGGAAATTTGCCCGCTTATTGTGACTCTGATTTTGAAGAAAATGCGCTTGCAGGCAAGTATATACATATTGGAAATCAAGTGGCTTATGCAATAGCTAACACAGCACCTAATCAAAGTATAGAGTATAGAAACAGCAGTACAGGTTTTTGTGATGCTTTCAGCAGTTTATATGCTACGACTGCCAACGGTGTTAATGTAACAACTAAAAAACTATTTGTTGGTGGAACAGGGTCTTACGCAGACATTAGAAACTATATTAATGCTGCTACTTTAGTTTTGATTAATGGGGAAGTAAACAGAATTGAAAGCATTGGTGTTGATGAAAATAATTACTACGTAATTTTATCAAAAGAAGTTAATTATACCCCTGGATTGATGATATATAAGGCTGAAGAATATTTAACAGATAGATATTATACAAACTTAACTTTAAGTTGGGGGTTAACCGTAAAAGAGGGAGATAAAATCTGTCCGACAATAGAATCACAATATATGCAAGATGAGGCTATCACTTTAAGTAGAACAATGCCAGAGATGGATTTTGTAATAGAAAGCAAAAATAGGCTGTGGGGTTGTAGATACGGCACAAACGCAAACGGAGAAACAGTCAACGAGATATATGCGAGCAAACTGGGAGATTTTAAGAACTGGAATTGTTTTGAGGGAGTATCTACAGACAGCTATGTCGCGTCACTCGGTACTGATGGAGTTTTTACCGGCGCAATATCATATCAAGGTTATCCGCTATTTTTTAAGGAAAACTATATGCATATGGTTTATGGTAATTATCCGGCACAGTATCAAATTAATGATACTGCGTGCAGAGGAGTACAAAAAGGTAGCGAAAACAGTTTGGCTCTTATAAACGAGGTTTTATATTATAAATCTCGTGCGGGAGTCATGGCGTATTCAGGTTCATTGCCAAACTGTGTATCACATGCTCTTGGAAATAAGATGTACACAGATGCTATAGCATGCGCATATAAGAACAAATATTACATTTCAATGATAAATGTAGAAACGGCAAAAAGAAAATTGTTTGTGCTTGATACACAGTATAGCTTGTGGCACAAAGAGGATGAATTAAATATTGCTCAGATGTGCTCTGTGGATAATGATATTTATTATATAGAAGATGGCACATTATATTCTTTGTTTGGTACAGGCGGGGTTAAAGAGAAGAATGTTGAGTGGTATATAGAGACTGGCGAGATGGGGCTTTCGTATGCTGATAAGAAGTATATTACTCGTATTTCAGTACGACTCAGCATGGAACTTGGAGCTAAAGTGTCAATATATATTCAGTACGATTCTAATGGTATATGGGAGCACAAGGTTACTTTAATGGGTGAAAAGTTGAAAACTATAACTCAGTCTATTAGACCTAAACGCTGTGATCACTTCAAACTACGCATAGAGGGTGTAGGAGATGTGAAGATATATTCGATATCTAAGACTTTAGAGCAAGGGAGCGACATTTAATGCTTATTAAACCACCAAATATTAAAGGGTTAACAATAAAAGAACAGATTAAACAGATTAACGATTATCTGTTTCAATTATCACAACAACTTAACTATATCGTTTCTATTTTAGATAAAGGAGACCGAAAATAATGGCTACATATAAAACAATAAATTATAATATGCCGTCAACTGTATATAAGCCAAAAGAATATGACGAAAAACAAGGAGCATATGCGTCTCAGATAGCACAAGCTCAAAACACTTTAAAGCAACAGTTGGCAAGTAAACCTTCTGCGTATCAGTCGGCTTATCAAAGTCAGATAGACAATACAATAAATTCTATAGCTAACAGAAAGCCTTTTTCTTACGATGTTAACGCAGACGCTTTGTATCAGCAGTATAAAGACCAATATACAGGATTGGGAAAAATGGCTATGCAGGACACAATAGGACAAGCTTCGGCACTTACTGGCGGCTATGGAAACAGTTACGCTACAGCGGTTGGTAATCAGGCGTATCAGAATTATTTATCTGAACTTAATAATGTTGTGCCTGAGCTATATCAAAATGCATACTCAAAATATAAGGACGAGGGTGCAGAGTTATATAATCAGCTTGGTATGTATCAGAATCAGGACGCACTTGATTATAGCAAGTACAGAGACAAGGTTTCAGATTGGCAGAGTGACAGAGATTATGCATACAATGACCTCACTACTTTACGTGGTCTTAATCAGGATGTTTGGGCACAAAACGAGAGCAATAGATATAATGCTAATTCTCTTGACTGGAACAATTATTATAATGCACAAAACTTTAATCAGGCTGCATACGAACAAGCAGTAGCGGAAGACCAGTTTAATTCACAAATGGCCTATAATTATGCGGCACTGAACAATAAGAGCTCATCAGGCTCATCGGATGCATCGGGTTCATCAGATAGAACAGATGTGTCGCAATATGCCGATGATGAAGCGGTAAGACGTTTTTTAGCGAGTATACGAACAGACGATAAAAATAGCATAATGACACATTTAGACAAATCAAACTTGTCTGAGGGACAAAAGGCATATGTTATGTGGGCAAAAGGATTAATATAAGGAGAGTTAATGTATGGCTAAAACTGCAGAAGAAATATTACAAGAAGCAAGAAACGGAAAATATATTTTTAGTAACAACAATAAATCTAAAAAATCTGCAAGTGATATAAAGAAAAATGCAGAGAAATATACCGTTAATGTAAGCGATAATTATATAAAACGCTTTGTTACAGATTCTCAGCAGTTTTTGAATAATGCATCGCGTGAATATAGTAATGTTGGCTATAGTGGCAAAGATGTTGCAAAGAAAAGTGTTTTAGCAGAAAAAAGTGACTTAGACAACAGATGTAATTTGATAAAGGCTTACTATAATGCTAATAAGAACAATATTGGCAAAGAGCCTTATACACAAATGATGTCGTATCTTGATTCTTATGATGACAGTTCAAACAAGGTAGCAAATGCTTATATAGAATTAGCTTCAAAGGGATTAAAAGATTTTGGTACACCATACGTTGAGTATGTAGATGAAAAAGAATTACACAAAACTCAGACATTAAAAGGTAAAACATTAAGTGTACCAGGTGCAACGCTAAATAATCCTTTGAAAGTTTCTAAAAACAGCAGTACTTTTGGTGAGCTTGAAGCATATAAGCATATTTCTAACTATGATGCAAAAACAGTTACCTCAAAGCAGATAGATGATGATATCAAACGTCTGGAAAGTTATAAAGCCGGTGCAAATCGTAGAGGAAAAACTGAGAACATTGACAGATATGATGCAACTATTACTAAACTGTCAGACTATAAGTATAATTTTCTTAACGATAATGGGACTGACAAAAGAAATGTTGATAACAGAAAAGATGCTTATAGTGCAATAGTTACTGAAATCGAAGGGCTAAAAAACAAACGTGCATCAGGAACAAGCGGCTTAGACAACAGAATAAACGAACTTGAAACCATAAGAAATTTATATGAACGAAGTGGCTTAAAAACATACGATGATTACTATAATATTGAAACTAATGATGATTATGATGTTGTTTCTAAGCAAAGAAAGTTTGTGAATCCAAGTTTTCAGGAAATAAATGATTACTCTACACGAATAGACAACGGATTTACTGAAAAATATGATAGTAATGGTAACGTTTATTATGTAGATGCGTTTGGCGATGTTTTAGATGATACTTATTATCAGAGACATACACAACCTGTTGTAACTGACTCTTATGCGTTTTATACCGGATTAACAGATGAAGAAAAAGAACACTTATTAACCAATACATATATTTCGGGTGAAAACGTAGATACATATAAAAACATAATACTGAGTGGTGATAAAAATAACTGGTCATTATTAGAACCTGAAGAAGTATCAAAGTATTATTACGTTCTGAACACTGAGGGCAAAGAGGCGGCAGATTCATACTTAGAGAACATGTCGATTATTACTAACAAGAAAAATTTTGATAATCGCATGAAAAAAGCAGAAAAGAGGGCTATAGAACAACCAATATTGGCAAATTTAGCTTCGGTTCCAACAGGTGTAGTTGGCGGTGTTGTATCAGGAGTTTCTGATGGTTATGAGATGTTAACAGATGATTATAGCCCATATGATAATTCTAATATTATGTTGGCAGATAGCCAAAAAGTAAGAGAAAAAACAGCTTCCAACATAGATAAAAAAACAGATGGAGCAAACTTGTTGGGGTTTAGTGTTGGTGACACTTATCAAGCGTTAATGTCTGGTGCTGATTCTATGTTTGCTGGTGCGCTTGGTGTTGCTGTAACAAAAGATGTTAAAAGCGGTTCGCGTTTTGCGGCAGGAGCATTGAGTATGGCTGCTGGTAGTGCAAGAGCGAGAGAACTTTATGAGCAGGGTGAAAATATCGGCACAATAGCAACTGAGGCAACTATTGCAGCTGCTGCAGAGTATGTGTTTGAACAAATTAGTTTAGAAAAATTATTCACAAAAAAAGGCTCTAAATTTTTGGCGAGAGTATTAAAACAAGCACGTGTAGAAGGTTATGAAGAAATATGCACAGAAATAGTAAACATCTCAGCTGATGTGGTTTTAAGAGGCGATAAATCTGATGTAGCACAACAAGCTCAAGTCTATATGTTAGAAAAAGGGTGGTCTGCTAATGTAGCTTTAGCTCTTGCGGTGGTTTCACGAATATATGAAGCTGGTATGGGAGGATTAGTAGCAGGTAGTGGCTCAGCTGCTGTTGTTAATGCACCTTCTTTATCCGCAGAAATAAAGCAAAACCGACAAAACAAAAAATATGGTGCGAATATAACAGAGGCAAATAACGTTAACGCTTTGGTAGATAGTGCATTGAGTTTGCCAAATACCTCTGAAAACGCAGAAATTATAGGACTTGCTAAAAAGATAAAAAGCACGGGGGCTACAAAGTCCTCAGATTTAGCTTCTAAGCGATTTAATAAACAGGTCGGCAAACTGTATTCATTATTACAAGAAAGAAACGCAGACCTCGTTTTTGGAGCAGAGAGCATAGCTACAAAGGAAGCAATACGAGAAGAGTTAGTCGGGTTAGGTGTTACCGAGAGTTTAGACGCAACTGTAGACGCTGTATATTCTGAACTTAATGGTGATAAGCTGAGCAAAAAAGAAAACGCTCTAATAAATACCGAACAAGCTCAGGCGGTGCTTAAAACAATACGCAATAGTTCAGATGTGATATTAAACAGAGCGGCAGAAAAGCAGCTCGAGGGAATACATAACACTTATAAGACCAAAAGATATCTTGACAACACTAATGTCGAGAAATCATCTGATACAGAAATTGATATAGAAGACTACACACAGTCCGATGACGGCAAAACCTATATAGCAGACACGGCACAGGCTGTTGAGGTTGGTGATATAAAAAGTGTTACTAAAAATGATGTTGTTGTAGAACTGGCAGACGGTAGCACTAAATCTGTAAAAGAGCTTAGTCTTGGTAACAAAGACTCTGCTGTGTTGTATCAGGGCGTAGTAGATATTCAAAATTATATGGGGGTAGAACTAAGTCCATATATAGCTAATTCTATTTTTAATGGATATCACGAGAGCTTTGGTACAGCAGGAGAGTATATATCTGACGTTAAGTCAGCGTTAGCAAAAGGCTATATTTCTGATAATAGTAAATTAACAGCATACGGGTTGCCACAAAGTGTAATGCAGAGCTACTATGATGTGGGTCAGGCATTGCGCGAAGCAGAGGTACAAAAAGCAAAATCAAAGCTTAATAACAGCAACTACAAGACAAAGAGCAAGGTTAAGTTTGAGGGCTTTGATAAATCACAGCTCACAGCACGTCAGCAAGTGGGTGTAGCTGTTGTTACATATCTTGCGGATAAACTTGGGTATAATGTTGTATTCTTTGAATCTAAGCGTTCAGCAAAGACCAAGAGTGGCTTTACATCAAAATATGGTGAAGTAAACGGTCAGTTTGACCGAGATACCAACACAATGTACATAGACGTTAATGCTGGTATGAACGGCAAGGGTACAATTCTGTTTACTGCGGCACACGAGCTAACACATTATTTCGCAAAGAACTCACCTGAAGATTTTAAAGCTTTTTCAGATTTTCTTGTATCTGAGTACATAAAGCATGGCGTTGATGTGGATGAGCTTGTTAAAGACAGGATGCAGTCACAGAAACTCAGTTATAACGAAGCGTTTGAGGAAGTTATAGCAGATAGTTGTGAACGCTTCTTAGCTGACGGTAATCTGACACAGCAGGTAGAAAAGCTGTCTGAAACAAACAAAAGCCTTGCTCAGAAGATAAAGAAGTTATTGTCTGACCTTTTAGCAAAGGTAAAAGAGATATATAGCAGACTATCGGCAGATTCAGAAGAAAGCAAGATAGTAAGCCAGATGTCAGATACACTAAGTGATATTATGGACAAGTGGTCACAGGGTATCATAAACGCAAGTAAAAACGCTGATACAGTTACAGGTAAATCACAAACAAAAAACACCGCCACAGAGGACGGTGTGAAGCATTTTTCAAGAGAAAACAGCAGTTCTCTTAGAGAGCAAATTATTGAAAATATAGATTTACTAAATAATATGGACATAGTAGCCTGGGTGAATTCGGATTTTGAATTCACTACTAAACAAGAGGCGAGAGACTGGGCTGTTGAACAACTTGAAGAATACGGTGATATTATTAATCGTAGTGGGTTTGGTAATGTGATACTTGATTCTAAGCGTATTAAAAATGGATTTAGATATCTTAAGAACGAAAATGAAATAATTGCATTTGCTACTGTTCCGCAAATTATTATGAAAGGTATAAAAATTGGCGAGCATAGTAACCACAAAAATAGACTATATAATACTGTGACTTTTGCTGGACCTGTGTCAATAAATGGTACACGAGGTAATGTTGCTGTTGTAGTGAGGATGGCAGATAATAATTATTACAAAATGCACAGGTTAGTATTGCCTGATGGTACGCAGTTTGTTTTTGATATAAAAAAAGAAGACACCACTGAAAGGGCGGGCGGAGTTAATGAAAACTCAGGCTTGTCGCCAACAGATGATGTCTCTACAAGTATTATACCCGATTCCACCGAAAAAAGCAACAGTAATTCAAAAAAATCTTCTCAAAGACTTATTGCTGATACGGTAGAACACTTTGGAACTACATATAGTTGGAAAGAAACAGGATATCTATTGACGGATGGCAGAAAACTCGATTTTTCAGGCAGAAAGTTTGGCTCTAATGCAAGATATCGCACAATAGACCATAGAGAAATATGGGACGGCTTTTCTGAAGAAGACCAAGAACAGTTTGAAAGTGGTTCTGAGGCAATGGTACACTTTATGCAACAGGGCAATATCAGAATTATGCCTGAATCAGATGGTATAAATCTTTCTGTTGCACCAACAAAAGCACAGGAATCAGCTTTGAGTGACTATATTACTCGTGCTAACGGAGAAATATTACTTGATATAGATGATTTGCAAGGTAACACGAAAGTTAGTGTCGAATATCCGTCAGGCACAAAAACAAGCAAAATCATAAATGATATAAGACAGTATTTTGCTGATGGTACAGAGCCTTATGTTTCTAGCATACAGGAGTTCCGATATTCTCGCAGATATACTGATATTGACCTAAATACCCTTGATGATAATGAGCTTAAGGTGTATAATAATCGTGGATGGGCAAGCGGATTGTTTACTGATGAAGAGCATAAGCTGTTACAAGAAAAGTTTAACGAGCTTAATACAAGAACTCGTCAGAAAACAGATAATGTTTTAGGCGATGGAACACGAGTGGTTGAAGTTAACAATAAGTTGGTTTTAATTAGCGGACCATTCGAGGCTCCAATCATACATAATGTGTTGGTAATAAACGCCAATAATGAAACAGAAGCGGAAATATATAAGGAGATTATTTACTATGAGCAAGAAGACCACAAGAGAAATAAATCCGAGTACTCATACGGCTTACAACTTTCTGAGAATATTATCGGAAGCCAATTTGTTAGAAACTACGAGTCGGCAGATTTTAGCTATCACAAGGGACGCAAAGACACAGGGGAAAGAGCATTATTACCAGACTCTTTCAAATCTTACGGATATACTAAACAGTTCACAGAACGAACAGGAAGTAATACAGAAACTGAAACATACTTATCCGCATATAATCAAATAGGTGAAAAGCTCTACCAAACTCGCCTGGACTTTGATGGTGAAACAAAATACCAACCTCGTCCGAGTATAGATGATTTTCTGTTTGATGACGAGTACAGCGAGTTGACAGACAATGACGCATATCTTATCGGTCAGTACATAACAGGCGATGCCTTGACTGTTAACCATCTGATTAATAACACACGTAAAACAGAATTATCAGATAGTGCCTTGAATCGCATTGTATCAAAACTTGTCAAGTCGTATAATCTCGATAGTTCAAACAACAAGGATATCTCTATTGCTCTGTTGTCTTTACTTGATAGCAAAAATATATCAGATGTAAAAGCAAATATGGAGCTTATCAGTTCTACATTTGAAAAGGTAATTAAAAACACTACCTTTGCTACTGAGGATGATATTGCACTCAAAGAAGATTTATCAGAGTATTTGAATGACTTTAGAAAGAAAAATTCTGTTTATCTGACTGATGATCAGGTGTCCTCGCTTGAGTTTCAAGGTCGTTCTGTTGGGTGGCTGAAAAATCAGTTGTTTGGCAAACTTAACGTTGTCAAAAAGAACAGCGATACCAAATCTCGCAAGGTTGATTTTGCTACTTTTTATTACGATTTAGCTCAAGAGTTTCCACAGGTGTTTAGTGCGGAAGATTCTGATGCTGTAGATAATTGGGAGACTTTCTTAGAAAAGGTTGACAGAATTTATCATCCACAGGATGCTGGTGTGGAGTATGCGTTTGGCAAATCGCAAAACAACCTGGCAGGAGAGTTAACTGGCCGTTTGATAGCTGATGTAGTTGAGAAAAAGTACAATAATCGTAAAAACGGATATGTAGATACTCTTGTCAGAAAACTGCATAGAGAGCACAACGAAAAAGTCAAGAAAGCAAAGGCAGAGACAAGACGCAAGGTTCAAGAGGCTGAAAAGAAAAAGTACGACAAGCTTGTAGAAAAGCATAAGCAAGAGCGAAAAAATCTCACCGAGCGTAGAAACAAGACCGAGCTCAGAGGTAAGATCAGAAAGCTTACCGATTCTTTTAAGTCTCGTTTGTTGCACCCTACTCAGAATAAATATGTACCAAGAGAGCTTGTGAGTCAGACTATAGATGTGCTTAATGCTATTAATCTCGATTCTGGAAGAAGTGAAAAACTCACAGAAAAAATTGCTTCATTGCGTACAGTTTATGATGCTATGAAAAACGATGCCTCTTATTATGCAGCGTATGATGATACTGTTTCAAATATGATGTTGCATTTGACAGACATACTTGGTAACACATCTATAACTAATATGTCATTTAGACAGTTGCAGTATACTTATGATACACTCAAGGCTCTTGATACAGTTGTGTGTGAGTCAGTAAAATTAACTGATACTGAGTATAAGCAGTCAACACACGAGTTTGGTCGTACTCTAATACAAGAAATAAGAGATATTCCAAAATCTCATGATTCTTTATTGGACAAGTATCTAACTATGATGACGAGTCCGGAGTCGTTTTTTGATACGATTGCTGGTTTCAAAAAAGACTCTAATTCTTCTAAATTGTATCGTATGCTAAACGATGGTCAGCTCAAGACCACAAGAATGGAAATGGAATTTTATCAGTTGTTTGATGAGTTGCTTGCAGACAGAAAAAGCTTAAAAACACTCATAAATACAAAAGAGTTGGTAGACATAGGTTTGTCAGATGATGAGGGCAATAAAATACAGATAACAAGAGGTATGATGTTGTCGCTGTATATGCACTTGACTAATCAGCAGAATGCTAATCATATTCAAAGAGGCGGTTTGACTGTTCCTGATATTGCTTCTTATTACAAGGGCGATATGGATAAGGCATTTGGCACTAAGCAGGAGTCGGCACGTGGCATTTCACTTTTAACCTCAAAGTTGAATCATCAGCTTTCTGAGTTAGAGGATGAATTAGAAGAGGCTAAGGATGATCCTAAGAAAACAAAAGATATTCAAAATAAAATAGATGATGTAAAAACTAAGCTTGAAAATGCAAAATCTCAGGGCGAACAGTATATATCGGGTTTGAGAGGCGCTATAGAATCTCAGCTGACAGAGTATGAAAAGCAGTGGCTTTCTACTGCACATTATTTCTTTGATACAGTAACTAAAAGAGAACTCAACGATACAACATACAAATTGTATGGCTACGCAAAAGCAACAGTTAAAAACTATTATCCAATTCATACCGATTCGAACTATAGGGCTGCAAGTTTCGAAAATATAGTTAGAGATTTGTCGCTTGAAAATTCTGGAATGATGAAGAGTCGTACCATGGGAGCAAGTAACCCTATTTTACTTGAGGATATCACAGATGTAATTACCACTTATATTGATAGAGTGTCAACATATTGTGGTATGACTATCCCGATCAAAAACTTCCAAAAAGTATACGGAACAACAAAAGCAGGTTTTGAAACCTCTGTACAGCGAGAGTTAAGTTTGAAGTTTTCAAAAATTGCTACTAACTATATTGATGATCTTTTAACTGATTTGACAGCAGGCCGTAAAGGCTCTACAGATTTTATATCCAAAACATTGGATAAAGCACGTGGAAGCTTGGCACATGCAACTTTGTCGGTAAACCTTAGAGTTGCTATCGCTCAGGCAGCATCATATCCAACAGCAGCAGCAGAGATAGGTTGGAAACCACTAATTAAGGCCCTTGCTAAGGGCGGAAAAAACGGTAGCGTTATTAGTCGTGCAGATAAGGAACTTATAGCAAAGTGGAGTCCACTGTTATATAAGCGTATGCAGGGATATTCAACAACTGAGATTGGCGACCTCAAAAGCGAGCGCAGTAAGCGTATTGTAGCAGAAAAGAAAATGCGTTGGTTGCTTGGCTGGATACAGGCTGTTGATGGTGCAACTGTCGGCAGGCTCTGGTATGCTGCTGAATATTATGTGCAAGATAACAAGACTGACCTTAAAAAAGGAACAGACACATATTATGAGGAAGTTGCAAAGGTGTTTAACAATATAGTTGAACGCACTCAGCCTAATTACGCCACTATGCAAAGACCTGATTTGTTAAGAAATCCAAACTCATTATTAAAGACTATGACTATGTTTATGACACAGCGTTTGCAGAATTTCAACATAGTTTATCGTTCTGTAGGTAAATATAATAAAATGTTGAAAGACTATAAATCAGGCAAGAACGAAGTAACAGTGCAAGATGTCAAAGATGCCAAAATAGATCTTAACAGAGCCGTTAGCAGTCAGGCGGTAGCAGCGGTTACTATCGTTGCTATGAAAGCTTTATCTGACATCCTAATGCACAGTCTTAATGGATACAGAGACGATGATGATGAGCTAACAGCAGAAAGCGTATCTTTAACATTACTCGATAACCTTATAGATACTATAGTTGGCTGTGTGTTCTTAGGTTCTGATATGTATTCTCTGAGCAAAGTATTATGGAACAAGTGGTTTGGCGATGGTAAAGATTACTATTATGGTATGTCATTAAACGGAGTAGAGACGTTCGCCGAAATAGCAGATAGCATAGTTGATTTTTCAGGAGAACCTAATTTAGAGAATTTTAATAATTTAGCAAAATCGGTATGTCAGCTTACGGGTATTCCTCTTACTAATGTCGAAAAAATTGCTACAGGCTTGTACTATTGGTATGTTGATATTGCTAACGGTGACTTTCTGAAGTTTGAAGCAGGAACAAATCGTTCAATTTCTCAAAATATTAATAGATATAATACAGCGTATGAGAAGGGTAACACTACAGAAACTCAGCTTATAGTTGATGAAATAGTGCAGGAAAAATACGATGAGTATTATATACAAGGTTATACAAAGGAAGAAGCTAAGAAAAAAGCGATTTCTTCTGTCAAGAGCTCTTTTGGTAACTATTATAAAGATGTGTACCTTAACTATCTATTTGTTGAGAAAAACGCTAACAAGGCAAATCAAATCAAAAGAGTATTATATTCAACAGGCTTGTGGAGCAAACTTGCTGATATAGATAAACTTTGTCAAGGTTGGCGAGAAGGCTATTTAGAAAAGCAAGATAGAGAAAAGCAGGCAGAGTCTCGCAAATAAAAAAACCCCTACGGTTCATAATTGTTCCGTAGGGGTAATTGTTTATATAAAAACATTTAAACAAGTGTATATCGCTATAGCTATAGAGAAAAACACTGTAACACGAGTTATATATGAGATGTTTAATTTTTCGAATATTTTATTGAAGGTTTTGCTTTTGGTCAAATTATGTAAAGTATAAGCAAGAATTGCAACTATTATTATAGCTCCAATAAAGCTTATTAAAAAACTAATAATTTTCTTAACGATATCGCCAGCAAACCAGTTAAGAAATAAAAAGACAATAAAACATATATTAAATATAAAGTCAAATTTATGTTCTTTAAAAAATTTCATACAACCACCTCAACAACATTCTACTTTTATTAAAAATTTTTGTCAATAAAATATTAAAAACCTACTGGAAGCAAATACAAGTAAATAACGTATTGATAGCGTACATTCTACGGAGTGTGCGCTGTTTTTTTATGTCTTTTTGGGGTGGGTGTGGATATCTAAAAAGGTGTGCTACCATTAAATTAAAAGCTAACAAGGGGGCGTTTTTTTGAACCCATCAATTATAAAAATTAGTTTAGATTTAAACAAACACGGATCTCAAATTCAAATACCAATGTTTCGTGGTGATACAAAGAGAATAATTCAAGTGTCATTTACACAAAATGGTGTGCCTTATATTTTGTCTGAGTGTAATGTTGCTTTTACCGCAACAAAGCCCGATGGTACTTTTTTGAATTGTACCTGTGACGTGGACGAGAACAAAAACATAGCTATATATGATTTAGACAAAGATAATGGCGATAGCGACAATCACAAACAGACAACAGCAGTGGAAGGTAAGGTCGAGTGTCAGTTTGTTATTTCGTCTGTTGAGGTTGTTGACGGCGAAACTGTAGATCATAAAATTGCTTCAGCTGAGTTTAATATTCTTGTAATGAAAACAATATACAACGAAGAGGATATTTTAAACTCAGACGTAGCGCTGGGGGCGTTAGCTCAATATTATGTACCCGTATCACGAAATATTGCAGGTGTTGATTTAACTGACAACATTACGGCAGAGGAGCTTAGAGGTGCTTTACAAGTTTATGGTATAGGGTTGCTTCCTAAAGCTCCGACACCAAGCACAATAGGAGACTATAGACAGCTTTTGGGTGTTAGTGATGGGTCACAGATAACGGCGTTATATTTATGTTTAGGAAAACAGTCTAATGGCACATATAAGTGGATACCGATTGTTACTGGTAGTGACATAGATTTATCAAATTATGTACCAACGATAAGAACCATAGCAGGCATTAGTTTGGCTGATGACGTTACGGCAGAGAAGCTCAAAACCGCACTTGATGTTAAAGGAAAAATCGTTATACACTCGACCTTACCGCCAACTAACGATTTAGAAACTTTGGCAGAAGTGGGTGACTTTTGGCTTATTTCTAAAGACAAAGCACTCTATGTTTGTTATGGAAAACAAGTAACTGAAAACGGCTATGCGAATTACTTTTGGCTTTGCTTAACTGATTATCTCAAAGACAATACCACGCTTGCGGAATTAAAGTTGAAAAACAACATAACAGCAGATGAATTAAAAGGTGCTTTGGAAGTCAGCACTATAGGGACTCTTTTTAATCCACCTACATCTAATAATGTTGGCGAATACAGACAGTTAGTTTGTGTCGGAGATAACACTAAGTTTACAGGTCTATATTTGTGTCTGGGCAAACAAACCGATGGCACTTATAAATGGGTGGAGATAGCACCGTCTGGTAATGGTGATGTTGATTTAAGCGGTTATGTACCAATAACACGAAAAATCGCAGATAAAGAACTATCGGAAGATATTACAGCTGAGGAACTTTCAAATGCTTTAGGTTTTGAAGTTTTAGAATTTTCGACTGAAGATGAAATTTACGAGTATGATGATTTTAAAGTAAATTTCCCTTATATGATTGTATTGAGCGAGGGGTATAACGGTGATTTCGTTTTTTTTGCTAAATACGAAGAATATTTAGATGTTGCTCATACAGAGCATAAACATCTAACTTTGTATGCGGTATATTCAAAACAAGAATTGTTCTATGATTTAGTGGATAAAACAAGTAGCCAGAAATATAAATATGACAGTTATTTAGCCCCATATTCTTATAACGCAGTCCAAAATAATGTGTTATATAGAAAATTTGACGCAATACAAACATCGTTAAACGCAAAAGTCGATACATCTAATATTGTCACATATGTAGACGCAGGTGGTTATGACGAACAAGTCCCAAGTGCTAAGTTGTTTTATAATGAAATCCATCGTGCAAGACCTGTTTATGATGATGAAATTACAGAATTAACGTTTGGCAAAGCAAGTGAGGTTATAGCACACTTTCCACACGGAAAATTTGACAGTTTATATGTGTGCACAAAAATCCAACACAATAGTCCAGAAACTGGCGTTCCAAGTACATATGAGTGGAAAAAGCTATCTACTGAGTATACCCTAACCGACACCGACAAGCAAGAAATCGCTGACCTTGTAGTTGATATGATACCTGACGGAAGCGAGGTTGAGTACTGATGTCATTAAAACGATATGAAGAAACAGATATTCAAGCTATCGCTGACGCTATCAGAGCAAAGACAGGCACAACAGATAAATATAAGGTGTCACAGATGCCACAGGCTATAGCTGATATAGATGTTGGCGGTG
>JAZQHJ010000077.1:0-9266 GCA_045540515.1 Eubacteriales bacterium | reverse complement strand
ATTCGTGGCAATGGCCCTGCTGGCACTACAATTGCAGTTAGTGATTATTATGGCAATGTCAAGGGCTGTATTACAAATCCTATGGCTGACCTTCCACTTAAGCCAAACGGGAAGCTTGATGTTAGTGGAATTGTGGGTGGTGGAACTCTTTGCGTTTCAAAGGACGTTGGAACAGAGACTCCATTTAACGGAACAGTTGAGCTTATTTCTGGTGAGGTTGCTGAGGATATTGCAAATTACTATGTTCAAAGCGAGCAAACACCAACGCTTCTTGCTCTTGGAGTTTTAGTTGACACGGATTTTAGTGTTAAGGCAAGTGGTGGCGTTTTTGTTCAGCTTCTTCCCTTCGCTGATGAGGAGGTTGTTAAAAGGCTCGAGCAGAATGCAAAAAATCTTTCAAACATTTCACTAAAATTCAATCAAGGTCTTTCAAACGAGGAGATTTTGAGGCTTGCTCTTGAGGGCATTGAATATGATTTGTTTGACGAGCTTGAGGTTGAATATAAATGCGATTGCTCAAAAAAGCGTACAGCAAGAGCACTTGTAAGCGTCGGACAAAAGGAAATTGAGGAAATCTTCGCAGAGCAAAGAGCAAGAAATGAAAGCGAGATTATTACTCTCGAATGCAATTTCTGTGACAAAAAATACGAATTTACTAAGGAGGATGTTGCTTCTTTATTTAAGAAGTAAGCTAACCCAATATGGCTAAAAGAGTTAAAGCGAGCAAGGAATTAAAGGAAATCAATTCACCAAAAGACAACCGCAAGGCTTGGTTCAGAGGCTTCAAGAAATTTATTAGGCTTCTTGGCATTTACAAAAAGCCTGAATATATCTATCTTGGCAAGGGCTTTGAAAAAGGTAGCCTCATTATTAGCAATCACGTTGGTTCAAGCGGACCACTTACATTAGAGCTTTATATGGATAAGCCTATTCGCTTCTGGGGCACTTATGAAATGAACTCAGGTCTTAAATCCGTTTATAACTATCTTACAACAATTTACTATCCACAAAAGAAGGGCTGGAAGGTTCCTGTTGCAAAGGTATTCGGAATTATTGCTGCTCCTGTTGCCAACCTGTTCTATAAGGGATTAAATCTTATTTCCACCTACAAGGATGCAAGATTTGTAAAGACTGTGCACCAAAGCCTTGATGCAATTAAGAGAGGCGAAAGCATTGTCGTTTTCCCCGAGGACTCCTCAAAGGGCTATTTTGATGAGCTAAAAAGCTTCTTTGCAGGCTTTGCAATGTTTGCAGATGTTTGCTACAAGAGAGGAAACGACCTTCCAATTTACGTTACATATTTTAACAAGAAGGAAGGCAAATTCTTAATTGATGAGCCTATTTACTATTCTGATTTTGTTAAGCAAGGAAAGACACGTCTTGAAATTGC
Organism: Eubacteriales bacterium; assembly: GCA_045540515.1. Taxonomy (GTDB): domain Bacteria; phylum Bacillota; class Clostridia; order Oscillospirales; family CAG-272; genus RGIG2000. The sequence goes on along the minus strand of JAZQHJ010000077.1, from coordinate 7,876 downwards.
ATCCACTCTTCTTGACCGTTGCAATGAGCTTGGACAAATGTCAAGAGATGGTGGCTATATAAAGGCAGAGGACAACGAGCAAAAGCAGGCTCTTGCGTAATATATCAGAAATATATTAAGGGAGAATTATTCTCCCTTTTTTGTTTATTTTTAGTTTATTTACCTAATGTATAATTTTGCCATAATAAGATTTTTGTTTGTCGTACAGGAGAAATGCAAGGAATGGCTAAGAAAAAAAGAAAGGAGCTTGTGCAGGTTTATTCCTCAAAGGAAAACCGCAGGGCTTGGTTCAGAGGCTTAAAGAAATTTTTAAGAATAACTGGCAGATACAAAAAGCCAGAGTTTATATTTTTGGGTAAGGAATTTGAAAGGGGCGGACTCATTTTAAGTAACCACGAGGGCACCGATGCTCCCCTTAGCTTGGAGCTTTATACAAGTATTCCTATACGTATGTGGGGTGCGCATGAGATGAACTCTGGCGTTATAAAAATGTATAAATATCAATCAAGGGTTTACTATCACGAGAAAAAGCACTGGAATTTACATCTTGCTAGACTGTTTTGCTTGATTGCAAGTCCTATTACTAATATTTTTTATAAGGGACTTAACTTAATTTCAACATACAAAGATGCAAGATTTGTAAAAACAATTCACGAAAGCATTGATGCACTAAAATGCGGGGAAAATATTGTTATCTTTCCAGAGGACTCTACAAATGGATATCTTGACACCCTAGAGGGCTTTCATGCAGGGTTTGTAATGCTTGCCGAGGTTGCCTACAAAAGAGGAATTGACGTTCCTATTTATGTTACATATTTTAATAAAAAAAGGCTTAAATATATGGTTGACTCGCCTATTTACTATTCCGAGCTTGCACAGGGTGGTAAGAGTAGGACTGAGATTGCGACAATTTTACTAAATCGCTGTAATGAGCTTGGTAGAATGAGCAATCAGGATTTAACACAGGCTGAGCAAAAAAGCGACAAGGCACACGCATAAGAAAAGGGCACACGTTTTGTGTGCCTTTTGTTTTGCAATATTATACAATTTTGTTATAAAATTATTATTTACTTTTAAAATATTATATGTTAAAATATCTGTACTAAATTAAAAGGGAGGCTCAAAATGGATAAGTTTGTTTTAAAAAGTGCTTTTACACCAACTGGTGACCAGCCACAAGCAATAAAGACACTTACTGACGGAATTTTGCGTGGCGAAAAGGGACAAACGCTACTTGGTGTTACAGGCTCAGGAAAAACCTTTACTATGGCAAATGTTATTGCAAATGTAAATAAGCCAACTATTATTTTTGAGCCGAACAAAACGCTTGCTGCTCAGGTTTGCTCTGAAATGAAGGAGCTTTTTCCAGATAATGCTGTTGAGTATTTTGTTTCCTATTATGATTATTATCAGCCAGAGGCATATATTCCTGGCAAGGACATTTACATTGAAAAGGACGCAATGGTAAATGATGAAATTGATAAGCTAAGACACAGTGCAACTAGCTCCTTGCTTGAACGCAGAGACGTTATTATTGTTGCAAGTGTTTCGTGCATTTATTCCCTTGGCGACCCTAGAGAATACAAAAGCCTAGTAATTGATTTGCGTGTGGGAATGCAAATGTCAAGGGATGACCTTGTACGCCGTCTTATTGAAATGAACTACGAAAGAAATGACGTGAATTTTATTCGTAATAAGTTCAGAATTCGTGGAGACGTGGTTGAAATTATGCCATCTTCATCAAGTGAAAAAGCGATAAGGGTTGAGTTCTTTGGTGAGGAGATTGACCGAATTTCTGAAATCAAGGTGCTTACAGGAGAGATTACAAAGCAATTAAATTATACCGCTATATTCCCTGCCAATCACTATGTTGTATCAAGCGAAAAGCGAGAGGCGGCTTTAAAGCAGATTTATGATGAAATGGTTGAAAGGGTTGAATACTTCAAGTCAATTGACAAGCCACTTGAAGCACAAAGAATTGAGGAAAGAACCAAGTACGATATTGAAATGCTTCGAGAGATTGGCTTTTGCTCTGGCATTGAAAACTATTCAAGAATTTTATCAGGACGTGAGCCAGGCTCAACACCCTATACTCTGCTTGACTACTTCCCCGATGACTACATTATGTTCATTGATGAAAGCCATGTGAGTATTCCACAGGTGCGTGGAATGAGTGGTGGTGACCTTGCAAGAAAAAGAAATCTTGTTGAGTATGGATTTAGGCTTCCCTCTGCTTATGATAACAGACCTCTTTACTTTGAGGAGTTTGAAAGCAAGCTAAATCAAGTGGTTTATGTTTCCGCCACCCCTGCTGACTATGAAAGGGAGCATTCCACTGTTATTGCAGAGCAGCTTATTCGTCCTACTGGACTTGTGGACCCTGAAATTGAAATTAAGCCCATTGCCGTTCAGGTTGATGACGTTATGGGACAAATTATGGTTCGTGCCGAGAGGAACGAAAGGGTGCTTGTTACTACTCTTACAACGAAAATGGCAGAGGACCTAACAGACTTCTTGCTACAAAACGGGTTAAGAGTAAAATATATTCACCACAATGTTGATACAATTGAAAGAATGGAGATAATTCGTTCATTAAGGCTTGGCGAATTTGATGCCCTCATCGGTATCAACCTATTAAGAGAGGGACTTGACATTCCAGAGGTTTCGCTTGTTGCTATTCTTGATGCTGACAAGGAGGGCTTATTCCGTTCTGAAACCTCGCTTATACAAACAATTGGCCGTGCTGCAAGAAATGCAAACGGTAGAGTTATTATGTATGCTGATACAATTACTCGTTCAATGAAAAATGCCATTTCTGAGACAAATCGACGCAGAGAAATTCAAATGGCATACAACAAGGAGCACGGAATTGTGCCTAAGACTGTTGTTAAGAGTGTTCACGATGTAATTGATATTGGTAAAAGGGTTGAGGACGACAAGAAAAAGCAGAAAAAGCTTACACGTGCTGAAAAGGATAAGCTTATTGTTGAGCTTACAAACGAGATGCACAAGGCTGCACGTGCTCTTGACTTTGAACGTGCCGCATACCTACGTGATAGAATTAAGGAGCTACGAGATTAGTGAAGGAAAATATTGAAATAAAGGGTGCAAGAGTAAACAATTTAAAGAATATTGATGTTACCATTCCAAGAGACAAGCTAGTTATTTTAACCGGTCTTTCTGGCTCTGGTAAGTCCTCTCTTGCCTTTGATACAATTTTTGCAGAGGGACACAGACGATTTGTTGAATCGCTTTCGTCCTATGCCAGACAATTCTTAGGTCAGCTTGACAAGCCTGACGTTGACTCAATTGAGGGGCTTTCCCCAGCTATTTCCATTGACCAAAAGACAACCTCAAAGAACCCTCGCTCAACGGTTGGCACGGTTACGGAGATTTATGACTATTTAAGGCTTTTGTACGCACGTCTTGGCACAGTTCACTGCCCTGTCTGTGGCAAGGCTATTAAGCAACAAAGCGTTGACCAAATCATAGAAAAAATTTTAGAGCTACCACAGGGAGAACGCTTTATGGTGCTTTCTCCTGTTGTACGTGGTAAAAAGGGTAGGCACGAAAAGGTAATTACTGATGCAAGAAAAAATGGCTACGCAAGAATTTATGTTGACGGTGTGGTTTACGACCTTAGCGAGGACATTGAGCTTGAGCTTACCAAAAAGCATAATATTGATATTGTTATTGACCGTTTGGTTATGAGGGAGGATATTCGTTCCCGTCTTGCCGACTCGGTTGAAGGTGCCTTAAAGGCAAGTGATGGCAAGGTTAATATTTTAACAATGCCAAGAGAGGGACAGGGCATATTGCTTGAATTCTCTACCAACTATGCCTGTGAGGAGCACGGAATTAGCTTTGGAGAGCTTGAGCCTCGTTCATTCTCCTTTAACAATCCATTTGGTGCTTGTGAGCATTGTCTTGGAATTGGTGAGCTAAGAAACATTTCACCCGATAAAATCATTCCAGACAAATCCCTTTCACTCGCACAGGGAGCAATTCAGGTAAACGGCTTTAAGAGCATTGATGAGCAAAGCTGGACAGGTCCTCTTTTCAAGGCTGTTTGCGAAAGAATAGGCGTTTCTATTGATACCCCTGTTAAGGACTTTACAAAGGAGCAGCTTGATGCTATTTTGTATGGCACGGGAGACGAATATTATACTGTTGATAGATATTTTGCAAAGCAAAAAAAGCGTCAAACGGTTAAGTTTGAGGGTGTTATTCGCACTATTGAGTCAAGAATGCAAATGATGGGTGATGAATATTACGACCAATTCATTGAGGAAACCCCTTGCCCCGTCTGCAACGGACAAAGGCTCAACAAGCAGGCACTTAGCGTTAAGATTGGCGGTAAAAACATTCACGAATTTTGTATGATGTCAATTACAAGCGAGCTTGAATTTGTAAATTCCCTTACCTTTACTCCTAGTGAGTGGACGGTGGCAAAGGAAATTATGAAGGAAATCAAGGCACGTCTTGGATTCTTACAAAGCGTTGGTCTTGAATACCTAACTCTTGCAAGAAAGAGTGCATCGCTTAGCGGTGGAGAGGCTCAAAGAATTAGGCTTGCAACTCAAATAGGCTCATCACTGGTCGGTGTTCTTTATATTCTTGATGAGCCAAGCATTGGACTTCACCAAAGAGATAATTCAAAGCTTATTAAAACCTTAAAGGACCTTCGTGATGTTGGCAATAGTGTTATTGTTGTTGAGCACGACGAGGAGACAATGCTTTCCTCGGACTATATAATTGATATTGGTCCAGGCGCAGGTGTTCACGGTGGTGAGGTTGTTGCCTGTGGTACGCCAGAGGAAATTATGGCTTGTAAGGGCTCCTTAACTGGTGATTATCTTTCTGGCAGAAAAAGGATTGAAATTCCAAAAACAAGACGAAGTGGCAATGGCAACAAGCTAACAATCAAAGGCGCACGTGAAAACAATCTAAAAAACATTGATGTTGAAATTCCTCTTGGGTGCTTTGTTGCTGTAACAGGTGTATCAGGCTCTGGAAAAAGCTCACTCATTAACAAGATTTTACTTCAAACTCTTGCAAATAAATTAAATCGTGCAATCACCTTCCCTGGCAAATGTGACGGCATTGAGGGCTACGAGGCGCTAGACAAGGTTATTGCCATTGACCAGTCGCCAATAGGACGTACACCAAGGTCGAATCCAGCCACTTATACTGGTCTTTTTACAGAAATTAGAGATTTATTTGCTAAAACTCCTGACTCAAAGGCTCGTGGCTTTACAGCTTCAAGATACTCCTTTAATGTCAAGGGCGGTAGGTGCGAAAGCTGTCAGGGTGACGGCGTTAAAAAGATTGAAATGCACTTCTTGCCAGACGTTTATGTTAAGTGTGATGTTTGTAAGGGCAAGCGATATAATCGTGATACCTTGGAGGTTAAATTCAAGGGTAAGAATATAAACGACGTGCTTGAAATGACTGCCGAGGAGGGCGCAATATTTTTCAGCGAAATCCCAAGCATCTCAAGGAAGCTACAAACAATTTGCGACGTTGGTCTTGGCTATATAAAAATCGGTCAATCCTCGACCACTCTTTCGGGTGGTGAGGCGCAAAGAGTTAAGCTCGCAACGGAGCTTTCAAAGCGTTCAACCGGCAAGACAATTTACATTCTTGATGAGCCTACAACAGGACTTCATACCGATGACGTAAAAAAGCTTATTTCTGTACTTCAAAGGCTTGTTGATGCAGGTAACAGCATTGTGGTAATTGAGCACAATCTTGACGTGATTAAAACTGCCGACCATATTATCGACCTAGGTCCAGAGGGTGGTGACGGTGGTGGAACAATTGTCGCAGCTGGCACTCCCGAGGAGGTTGCAAAAAATCCACACTCATATACAGGAATTTATGTCAAAAAGGCTCTTAATGATTATAAGGACTAAAAGCATATTTAATCAGACTAAATGCTCTGTTTATAATAAAAATCCCGACCACGTGGTCGGGATTTTGCTTTTTTATACAATTATTGGCTTGCTTGGGCTGTCAAGGTCGTTTTCACTTTCGATTTTATTAACTGTTGTATGGTATTTTTTAGCTATTTCCCAAAGAGTATCGCCATTCTTTGGAAAATAAACCTTCACCACGGATTCATCAGCCCTTACCTCCTTTTCCTTGTTCATTATTGCAAAGTCAAGCACTCTTGTCTTGTTTTTTTCAAAGACTGTTGTCATAAAGTACATATCGCAGGATAGGTATAGCTTATCTGTATCATACCTTGCACTTGGCATACCACAAGCTATGCTAACTCTTGGGACAACGCCCCTTGCTTCCTTGCCTAGCTCTATCTCGTGCTTAAAGGGTAAGTCGTAGGTATCGCAAAGATATTCAATCTCCGTGCTATCGTCGCTTGTATGCTTCGAGCCTATTATGCTTGTGTTTAGCTTACCTTGAATTACTAGCTTTGTTCCCTTTACATCTATTTTTTCGCACACAGGGTTGACAATTTGGTCTATTATCTGCTCCATTTCATTGTTTTTTCTCTTTATTCCCTCGGTATAGCTTGTGTTGCTTGTTACCATTTTTATTGCATCATAGCTTTCAAGCTCCTTGTAGCCAGCCTCACTCTCGTATTTTGTTGAATAGCAATCGGTGGTTACCTCTACCTTGCGTTTTCGTAGCACCTCTGCCTCCGCCTCACAGGAAATATCAAAAAAGAGCTGAGGAGTGTCTAAATTTTGCTCATTTGATATAGAAAGGCTAACGCATCTTGCACCAACTCTTGCCGTGCAACCCTCCCTTGCTCCCTCACACTCTAGCTCCTCGGCTAGCGGAACGGATTTAGTAAGGGTGATTATTCCGTCCTGTCCCTGACATATGCATTTTACAGTGACGTCTCCCCTTATAGATACTGTGCCATTTCTTATTTTATGCTCCTTTATGATAGCAAAGGCATCGCACCAAAGAGGCTTTGCGGATTTTATATCCCTCATATCAAATTGGTCGCTTATTTTAATTCCCTCAAGCCTTGCTTGGTAAATATCAAAGGCATCAAGCTCCGTGCTTTGTCTTTGCAAAAACATTTCGTCAGCACTGGATTTTGGGCTTATGTTTTCGGTAATTTCCCTTTTTTCAGTACAAAGGGCTCTGCTTTTTAGCCTTGACCTTATGCTTATTCTTCTTGGTCCGTTCACCCTTGGCATTATGCTTTCGATTGTTGTATCAAGGAAAACACCTTGTGCTCCCTCGGATATTGGCACCTCCACCTCATAGCTACTGCTTAGCGGAGTACCACACAAATTTCCCTCATCGTCCGTATATACAAGGTGGTATGTAACACTGCCAGAGCCTTGAACACTCCTTTCACTTATGTATCTACCCTCTGGTAGCACCTGTGCCTTGCAAGAAAGTAGCTTTCTTATCTCGGGAATATAGTCGGGTAGTACAAATTCCTCGCTTAGCTCGTGTGATACGCTATTATCACTTGATATTATGCTTATGCCCTCTTTGCTTAAATTTAAGCTTTCCATTTGCTTTTCTCCTTAATGATTATTTGTTAATACAATCTATGCTTTTCTTTGTTAAATTATTACTTGACTTTTTATACAAATGGTGCTATATTATAAATAATATTAAGTTTATTTGGCAGGTGCAAAATGATAGACATTAAGTTTTTAAGAGAAAATCCTGAAATTGTAAAGGAAAATATAAGAAAGAAATTCCAGGACCACAAGCTTCCATTAGTTGATGAGGTTATTAAGCTTGATGAGGAATATCGTAAGATAAAATCAGAGAGTGATAGCCTTCGTGGTAGCAGAAATAAGCTCTCCAAGCAAATCGGTGCTCTAAGTCGGAGGCCAAGCGGTCTTAGGAAGACAACATGTTTCCCCAACTCCTTGGCTCACAG
>JAZQHJ010000076.1:0-13084 GCA_045540515.1 Eubacteriales bacterium | reverse complement strand
CATTTCTGCAGCATCACCACGACGGGGACCTGTCTTAATAATACGGCAATAACCGCCGTTTACTTCCTTATACTTGGGGCTGATTTCATCAAAGAGCTTCTTAACTACATCTTCCTTTGTGATGTATGCAAGAGCAGCTCTACGTGAAGCAAGTGTATTCTCCTTACCAAGTGTAATCATTCTATCAGCAACTGCACTAAGCTCCTTTGCTCTTGGAAGAGTTGTTTGAATTGAGCCCTTCTCAAGAAGAAGTGTTACCATTCCACGGAGCATCGCTTTTCTTTGGTCGGTCTTCTTACCGAGTTTTCTTGTTCCTGGCATTTTGACTTATCCTCCTTTGCCGAATTATGTGAACCTTGTTCACGTGCTTCTTTGCTTAGTCCTCTTCCTTTTTAAGGGACAAGCCAAGTGAAGCAAGCTTGTTTATTACCTCATCGAGAGATTTCTTACCTAAGTTCTTTACCTTAATCATATCGGATTCTGTACGATTGATTAGGTCCTCTACGGTATCAATACCTGCACGCTTTAAGCAGTTAAAGCTACGTACAGATAAGTCAAGCTCCTCAATGGTCATCTCAAGATACTTTTCTTTCTTCGCTTCCTCGCGTTCTACCATTGTTTCTGCGTTCTTTGCCTCTTCGGAAAGATTTACAAACAATGTGAAATGATCGTTGAGCACCTTGGCTGCAAGTGAAATTGCATCAGTAGCTGTGATTGTTCCGTTTGTCTCTACCTCAATTGTCAATTTATCATAATCGGAAATGCTACCAACACGTGTATTTTCTACATTATAGCTTACGTTGTAAACAGGAGTGTAGATTGAGTCAGTATAAATTGTGCCAATTGGCATAACAATGTTATTCTTGATATGGTCATTCTTATTCTTTTCCTGTGAAACATAGCCACGACCTCTTTCAAATGTGAGGTCCATATAGAAACGTACTCCCTCGCCTAGTGTAGCGATGTGAAGCTCTGGGTTAAGAATTTCAAGGTCAGCGTCATGTGAAATGTCGCCTGCGGTTACTACGCATGGACCCTTTTTGTCGATGCAAACGGTCTTAGAGCCATCGCAATAAAGCTTAGCAATAATTCCCTTTACGTTAAGTACAATTTCAGTAACATCCTCTGTTACACCGTCAATGCTTGCCATTTCGTGCAAAGCACTGTCAATTCTGATTGATGATACTGCATAGCCTGGAAGTGAGCTAATAAGAACTCTTCTTAAAGCGTTTCCAAGTGTTGTACCGAAGCCTCTTTCAAGAGGTTCAATGACATATTTACCCTTTTTGCCGTCTTCGCTTTCACCAACTATTGTAATATCTGGCTTTTCAATTTCTATCATCATTTTAAATATAACCCTCCTCTAAAATTCAATTTATGCAATTTGTAATTCCCACGTGGGAAGATTTTTGGTTACATAACATTGATGTCCTCTGTACTCTAAAACACGTGCTGTGCCATCTATCTGCATAGAAATGAGTACAGATGACAAAGAGTTATTATTTAGAGTAAAGCTCGATGATGAGCTGCTCATTGAATTCGAAGTCGATATCGTCACGCTCAGGCATTGCAACAACCTTAGCTGTTCCGTTTGTCTTATCAACATCAAGCCACTTTGGAACGATTCTATCGCCCATTGACTCAACAAGCTCTTTAATCTTTGGAGATTCTGTGTCCTTAACAGCAACAACATCGCCAACCTTAACAAGGATTGAAGGGATGTTAGCCTTGTGGCCATTTAATGTAAAGTGACCGTGAAGCACTAGCTGACGTGCCTCCTTATGGCTTGCTGCAAGTCCCATTCTATAAACTACGTTGTCAAGTCTTCTTTCAAGAAGTCTGAGTAGGTTTTCACCTGCGATACCCTCTTGATTGTCTGCCTTTTCATAGTAGCTATGGAATTGCTTTTCTTGAACACCATAGTATCTCTTTGCCTTTTGCTTTTCACGGAGTTGCATTCCGTATTCAGTTAGCTTCTTCTTTGCTGCGCCGTGCTGACCAGGTGCTGATGTTCTTCTGTTGAACGCACACTTGTCGCTTAGGCAACGCTCACCCTTTAAGTAAAGCTTTGTGCCCTCTCTACGGCAAAGCTTGCATGAAGGTCCTGTATATCTTGCCATTTCGTTAGTCCTCCTTGTTAATTAAACGCGTCTGCGCTTTGGTGGTCTGCAACCGTTGTGAGGAATTGGAGTTACGTCCTTAATCATTGTAACTGTTAGTCCTGCTGTTGCAAGTGCACGAATTGCTGATTCACGTCCTTGACCAGGACCCTTTACGTACACCTCAACGGTCTTCATACCATGTTCCATAGCTGCCTTTGCAGCGGCCTCAGCAGCCATTTGTGCAGCAAATGGTGTGGACTTTCTTGAACCCTTATAACCTAGCTCACCAGCAGATGCCCATGAAACAGCATTACCAGCAAGGTCTGTTATAGTAACGATTGTGTTATTAAATGTTGAGCAGATGTGTGCAGCGCCTTTTTCAATGTTCTTGCGCTCACGACGTTTTCTAACAACTTTCTTTTCAGCCATCTTTCTGCACTCCTTATTTCTTCTTGTTAGCTATCGTCTTTGCAGGACCCTTACGAGTTCTTGCATTTGTCTTTGTTCTTTGTCCTCTTACTGGAAGACCTTTTCTATGTCTAGTTCCACGATAGCAGTTGATTTCAACTAGACGTTTGATGTTGAGGGCAACCTCTCTTCTGAGTTCACCTTCTACGTGGTAATTTGTTTCGATTTCCTCACGAAGCTTCGCGATTTCATCCTCAGTCAAATCCTTTGCACGCTTGTCAGGATCAATTCCTGTCTTTGCAAGAATGTCCTTTGAACTTTTTAATCCAATACCGTAAATGTATGTTAAAGCAATTTCAACACGCTTTGCGTTTGGAATATCAACACCAGCTATACGAGCCATTTAGTTTTTCTCCTTTAAGTATTGATTTATTGGTTTATTAGCCCTGTCTCTGCTTGTGCTTTGGGTTCTCACAGATTACCATTACGGTACCCTTTCTCTTAATAACCTTGCACTTATCGCAGATCTTCTTTACGGAAGGCTTTACTTTCATTTTATGAAACCACCTTTCTCATTTTGCTCTCCAAGTGATGCGTCCCTTTGTGAGGTCGTAAATTGAAACCTCAACGGTAACCTTGTCACCTGGTAGAATTCTTATATAATTTAATCTTAATTTACCAGAAATGTGGGCTGTAATTATATGCCCGTTAGGTAATTTTACCTTGAAGGTTGCGTTTGGAAGTGCTTCCACAACTACACCCTCAAATTCAACTACATTATCCTTTGCCATATCTTTCCTCTCATTATTTTCGGTATAAGCTTTTGGTTCAGTCCTAGCACCGAAGTAACGTGCAGTGCTAAGAGTTTATCGCACATAGGTCAGCCGCCCTAGATGCTTTATTTCTCGTTTGGGTTATTCAACCTTGGTTAAAAGAATTATTCCGTTATCAGTTACGGCAATGCTGTGCTCATAGTGAGCAGATAGCTTTCCGTCAGCTGTAACAACAGTCCAACCGTCTTTAAGTACACGAACCTCTTTTGCTCCTTGATTTATCATTGGCTCAATTGCAAGAGTCATACCATTACAAATTCTTACACCACGACCTGCTGTTCCGTAGTTTGGAACATTTGGGTCCTCGTGAAGCTCGGCACCAACTCCGTGCCCAGTATATTCTCTTACCACACCATAGCCTTGCGCCTCTGCGTAGGCTTGTATTGCGTGTCCTATGTCGCCAAGTCTTGGAACCTCGGCATTTTCAATTGCCTTAATTCCCTCATAGAAGCTTTGCTCGGTTGTATTTATAAGTCTTTGCGCCTCATCGGAAATTTGACCAACTGCAAAGGTTGCAGCGCTATCACCAACAAAGCCCTTGTAGGTAGCTCCAACGTCGATTTTGACAATGTCGCCATTTTTAAGCACTTTTTTGTGTGACGGAATGCCGTGTATTACCTCATTGTTTATGCTAATACAGGCACTGCCTGGAAAACCACCGTAACCAAGAAAGGTTGGCTTTGCGCCGTTTTTCTTGATATAACGGTTAATTTTCTCATCAATTTCCTTTGTGGTTACACCCTCATGAATCAATTCCCTTGCAAATAAAAGCGTCTCGCCAGTAATTCTACCAGCAATTTTCATTAGCTCAATTTGCTGTGGAGTTTTAAGCTGAATCATAATTACTTAATTAAGCTCTCTATTGCGTTAAGGGTAAGCTTTGTGGTATCCTCTACCTTTTCTTGTCCCTCAACTAATACAAGAACTCCCTTTTTACCGTAGAAATCCTTAAGAGGCTCTGTTTGGTTGTGGTAAACATTAAGTCTGTCTAGCACTACCTCTGGAGCATCGTCCTTACGAATGGTGAGTGTCTCGCCACATTTGTCGCAAGCATCCCCAGCATTTGAAGGCTTATAAAGGATATGGTATGTTGCACCGCATTTTGGGCAGGAGCGTCTGCCACTCATACGTTCAACGATTTTATCATCCGCAACCTCAATGCTTACAACACAGTTGATTTCTACACCCATATTGTCAAGCGCCTGAGCCTGTGGAACTGTTCTTGGGAAGCCGTCAAGAATAAAGCCGTTTTGGCAATCGTCCTTTGCAAGTCTTTCGCCGATGATGCCGATTACGACCTCATCAGGAACGAGCTGTCCCTTTTCAGCGAAAGCCTTTGCGGCAATTCCCATCTCAGTGTTGTTTTTAATAGCCTCTCTGATCATTACGCCTGTTGAAATAGTTGGAATACCATACTTTTCAGCAACGATGTCAGATTGGGTTCCCTTGCCTGCACCAGGTGCACCAAGGAATATCATTTTGAGATTTTTCATAATCAATACCTCTATTAATTATTCAAGGAATCCCTTGTAGTGACGCATTGAAAGCTGTGATTCAATTTCACGAAGTGTTTCAAGAATTACGCCTACTACGATGATGATTGAAGTACCACTCTGTACAAAATCAGATACATAGAATGGTATTACAGGTGAAATTGTATTTACTACGAGCTGAATGATAAGAGGTAGTACAGCAATTACTGCAAGGGCAAGAGCGCCGATGAATGTAATTTTTGAAAGAACCTTCTTAATAAAGTCAGCTGTTTGCTTACCAGGACGAATACCTGGGATTGAGCCACCATTCTTTTGAATGTTAGCTGATACCTCATTTGGATTGAATGAGATTGCAACGTAGAAATATGCAAATGCAAGAATCAACACTAGGTTAAGAATAATCAGTGTGATTGATGTTCCATTTAGGAATTGTCCAAAGAAGCCCTGCCAGAATTCATTGAAGCCCTGCTTCTTTTCTGTTGGGATGAACATATATACCATTTGTGGAATACCTAGAATTGAGCTTGCGAAGATGATTGGCATAACACCAGCCATATTAAGCTTGATTGGAAGATTGGTGTTTTGACCACCATACATTTTTCTACCAACAACTCTTTTTGCGTATTGGATTGGAATTCTTCTTTCACTGTCTGAGAAGTGAATGATGAACCAAAGTAGGAATAACACAAATAGAGCCATACCGATTACGTATGCAAGTCCGCCAGCTAGGAAGCTTGTTTCAGCTGTGAAGCCGTAGCTTGTGTAGCCGTTTTCATAAGGCTTACCTGAAACCTTAATTACGTTAATGATTTCTGATAGCATTTGTGGTGCTCTTGAAATAATGTTAATGAAAAGGATTAGTGATACACCGTTACCGATGCCCTTGTCATTGATTCTCTCTGCGAGCCACATAACAAGTGATGAGCCTGCAACAAAGCATGCAATGATTACTACTGCGATGAAGAAGTTAGCACCCTTGCTTCCGTAATCCTTTGTTAGGGATAGCTGGAAGATGTTCATAAAGGTATAGTTCTTTAACATCATATAGTATCCGATTGCTGTAACAATTGAAATTAGAATTGTTACGTATCTTGTGATTGCTGCCATCTTTTGCTTGCCCTCCTCACTCTTTGAAAGTCTTTCAAGAGCAGGGATTGCAACTGCTAAAAGCTGCATAATAATTGATGTGGTGATGTATGGAGATACACCTAGCGCAAACAATGTTGCTTGTGAGAAGGCGCTACCACCAAGGATATTGAAAATACCGAATTGGTTTGTGCTTACCATCTCAACATAATTGTAGTTTATGAAAGGAACCATTACATTTGAACCAATTCTGTAAACAACCAAAATTAGTAATGTATATATGATTTTCTTTCTTAAATCTTCTATTTTCCAGGCGTTAACTAAGCTTTTAAACATAATTATTTTACCTCAGCTTTTCCGCCTGCTGCCTCGATTTTCTCTTTAGCTGTTGCTGAGAAAACCTTAGCCTCAACGGTTAGAGCCTTTTTGAGCTCACCGTTGCCAAGCACCTTAAGTCCATCGTTTTCCTTGCTTAGAATACCGCAAGCGATTAGACTTTCAAGAGTTACTGTTGCACCGTTTTCAAATTTGTTAAGGTCGCTTACATTTACTGTTGAGTAAACCTTTGCAAACTTATTATTAAAACCTCTTTTTGGAAGTTTTCTGTAAAGTGGAAGTTGACCGCCTTCAAAGCCTGGTCTTACGCCGCCGCCTGAGCGTGCGTTTTGACCCTTGTGTCCCTTACCAGCTGTTTTACCATTACCAGAGCCAGTACCTCTACCCTTACGCCATGCTGCCTTTGCTGAACCAGCAGCTGGTGAAAGTTCATGGAGCTTCATATCTTTATCCTCCTTGTTGAATTTAATTTAGTTTAGATTGTGTTCAATCTGTTTGTGTTTTAGATTATACGTTTTCTACCTTTACAAGGTGAGCAAGAACCTTTACCTTACCAGCAATTACGCTGTCATTTGCATGAACAACGCTTTTACCAATTCTTGTAAGGCCAAGTGACTTTGCTGTTGCCTTTTGGTTAGGAGTACAACCGATTAGACTCTTTATAAGTGTTACCTTTACCATCTTTTCGTCCTCCAAATTAACCTAAAACTTTGTTTGCTTCGATTCCACGAATCTTAGCAACCTCTTCAACGCTACGGAGTTCCTTCAAACCTTCAAATGTAGCCTTAACTACGTTTGTTGTGTTGTTTGAACGAAGACTCTTTGCTCTGATATTCTTAATACCTGCAAGCTCAAGAACAGCACGAACTGTCTTACCTGCGATAATACCTGTACCAAGTGCTGCTGGCTTTAGAAGCACGGTGCCTGCACCGAACTTGCCAATAACCTGGTGAGGAATTGTTGTATCCTTAATAGATACTGTAATCATATTTTTCTTAGCATCCTCAATTCCCTTACGAATTGCGTCTGGAACCTCGGCTGCCTTACCAAGACCGTAACCAACGTGTCCGTTTCCGTCGCCTACAACCATAAGAGCTGTGAAGCGGGCGATACGACCACCCTTAACTGTCTTTGATACACGGTTGAGTGCGACCATTCTCTCTTGTAAATCGAGAGCTGATGCGTCAATTTTATTTGCCATTTTATTTCTCCTAGTTTAATTTAATTTAAACGAGTGTACAAACCTGAGTGTGGGGCTTTAAGCTCTTATTAGAACTTAAGTCCGCCCTCTCTTGCACCTTCTGCAAGCTCAGATACACGTCCGTGATATACAAAACCGCCACGGTCAAATACTACTGTGTCGATTCCCTTTGCAAGTGCCTTTTCAGCAATCATAAGGCCAACCTTCTTTGCAGCCTCCTTGTTGCTTCCGATACCCTCAAAACCAGCCTCCATTGTAGAAGCGGAAACGAGTGTAACTCCTGCTACGTCATCAATGATTTGGCAAGAGATATTCTTATTTGAACGATAAACGCAAAGACGTGGACGCTCAGCTGTTCCAGAAATTTTTCCACGAACTCTTGTGTGTCTCTTAAGGCGTTGTGCGTTTTTATCCTTTCTTGATACCATCTTTTTCCTCTCCTTTCATTATTTGCCGGTCTTACCGGTTTTACGACGGATCTTTTCGCCCTCGTACTTAATACCCTTACCCTTGTATGGTTCAGGTGGTCTCTTTGAGCGAACTACGGCTGCTGTTTGACCAACAACCTGCTTATCAATACCCTTAATGATAATTGTGTTAGCATCTGGTGTTTCAAATGTGATGCCCTCAACAGGCTCAACAATTACTGGGTGTGAGTAACCAAGTGTGAGGTTGAGGTTCTTTCCTTGCATTGCAACTCTGTAACCAACACCGTTTACCTCAAGCTTTTTTGAGTAGCCCTCTGTTACACCGATTACCATGTTATTAACAAGTGTTCTTGTTAAGCCGTGAATTGCACGGTCTTCCTTCTCATCGCTTGGACGTGTTACTGTAAGTGTAGCACCTTCAAGTGTGAGTGTCATTCTGCTATTGTAATTATAAGTTAATGTACCCTTTGGGCCCTTTACGGTAACTATGCTGTTTTCAGCATCGATAGATACGTTTACGCCTGCAGGAACATTTATTGCTTGTCTTCCTATTCTTGACATAATCTTATCCTCCGTAAATTACCAAACAAATGCGAGAACTTCGCCGCCAACGTTTTCACGTCTAGCCTTTTTGTCTGTCATGATGCCCTTTGAAGTAGATACGATTGCGATTCCAAGACCGTTCATAACTCTTGGCATATCCTCGCAATTTGAGTAGATACGAAGACCTGGCTTAGATACTCTCTTAATGCCACGGATTGCTCTTACCTTACCCTGTTCGTACTTTAATGTAACTCTGATAACGCCCTGTTTACCGTCCTCAATAACGGAAACTGCCTTAATGTAGCCCTCTTCAAGAAGAATGTCAGCTATTGCTTTTTTCATGTTTGAAGCAGGAATGTCAACAGTTTCATGCTTTGCATTGCTTGCGTTTCTGATTCTGGTGAGCATATCTGCAATAACGTCTGATATTTGCATTTTATTTTCCTCCTATATATGCAAGTAACCAAGCTTGCTGCCACCATTTTGGTGGCCGCTACATCGGTGGTTAAGCTTTGCTTCCTTCCGATTAGATTGGAGTGAATACCTTGTATTCTTTTTTATTTTGTATTTTTATTTTAATTTTGGTAAGCCTTTATGCTACCCTTTGGGAGCTTACCAGCTTGCCTTCTTTACACCAGGGATTTGTCCGCTGTATGCAAGTTCACGGAAGCAGATACGGCAAATACCGTACTTGCGAAGATAACCGTGAGGTCTGCCACAGATTTTGCAGCGGTTGTATTCTCTTGTTGAGAACTTTTGCTTCTTTTGCTGTTTAAGCACCATTGCCTTCTTTGCCATCTTAGCGTACCTCCTCTAATTATTTCGCAAATGGAGCGCCCATAAGTGTAAGGAGCTCTTTTGCTTCTTCATCTGTTGTAGCTGTTGTAACGAATGTGATATCCATACCACGAATCTTGTCAACCTTGTCGTACTCAATTTCTGGGAAAATGAGCTGTTCACGAAGACCCATTGAGTAGTTACCACGACCGTCAAAGCCGTTTGGATTGATACCCTTAAAGTCACGAACTCTTGGAAGAGCAAATGTGAAGAGTCTATCCATAAACTCGTACATTCTGTCGCCACGAAGTGTAACCTTAACACCAATCTTTACACCCTCACGGAGCTTGAAGTTCGCAACACTCTTTCTTGCGTATGTTGGAACTGCCTTTTGTCCTGCGATGAGTGAGATTTCGTCGATGATGCTGTCAATAACCTTTGAGTTATCCTTTGCATCGCCTGCACCAACGTTGATAACAATCTTATCAAACTTTGGAATTTGCATTGGGCTCTTGTAGTTGAATTTAGCCATAAGAGCTGGAGCAACCTCTGATCTATACATATCCTTTAGTCTAGCCATTTTCAGTTACCTCCTATTAAAGCTCTTTACCGCATTTTGCGCAAACGCGGATCTTGTTACCATCTTCGTTGATAACGTGCTTAATTCTTGTGCCCTTATTGTATTTGTCGCACTTAGAGTTTTGACAAACAATTTGTACCTTTGATGCGTACATAGCAGCTGGAACCTCCATAATACCGCCTGTTTCGCCCTGTCTTCTTGGCTTTTGGTGCTTCTTAACAACGTGTGCGCCTTCAACGATAACCTTACCCTCGTCTGGGCTTACTGCTAGCACCTTACCAATTACACCCTTACTGCTACCAGAGATAACAATAACAGTGTCATCACGCTTTACATGAATTTTCTTCATTATTATTTACCTCCGATTAAAGTACTTCTGGTGCAAGAGAAAGAATCTTTGTAAATTCCTTTTCACGAAGCTCTCTAGCCACTGGGCCAAAGATACGTGTTCCTCTTGGTGTTTTGTCTTCTTTTACTATTACTGCTGCATTCTCGTCAAACTTGATGTATGAGCCATCTGCACGACGAACTCCACTCTTGCTTCTTACGATAACAGCCTTTACTACGTCGCCCTTTTTAACAACTCCGCCTGGTGCTGCTTTCTTTACAGAGCATACTACAACGTCACCGATATTTGCATATCTTCTACCTGTACCGCCTAGTACTCTGATGCAAAGAAGCTCCTTAGCGCCTGTGTTATCGGCAACCTTCATTCTGCTTTCTTGCTGAATCATATTTTCCTCCTAATAAGGTTTCCCTAAATTCGGCACATTGTTTATTTAAATGTACCCTTAAGATTATTTTACCTTTTCAATAATTTGAACAAGACGCCATCTCTTTGTCTTTGAAAGAGGTCTTGTCTCCATAACTTCTACCTTGTCGCCGATTGAGCATTCATTTTTCTCGTCGTGAGCATGGATTTTTGTTGTTCTCTTAATGATTTTTGAGTAAACTGGATGCTTTACATTATCCTTAATAGCTACAACAATTGTTTTATCCATTTTGTTGCTTACTACGATACCAACTCTTGTTTTTCTGAGGTTACGTGTTTCTGTCATAACTCATTCTCCTCCGATTAAGCTTTCTTCTCGTTAAGAACAGTCTTAACGCGAGCGATGTCCTTCTTAACATCTGCGATCTTGTGAGGATTTTCGAGCTGATTTATAGCATGTTGGAAACGAAGATTGAAGAGTTCTTCTTTGAGCTCTTTAAGCTTTGCTTCAAGCTCTTCTACGCTTAAATTTCTAAGTTCAGTAGTTTTCACAGCTTATTCCTCCACTTCCTCGATTTGCTCCTTCTTTACAAACTTACATTTGATTGGGAGCTTGTGCATTGCAAGACGCATAGCCTCTCTTGCAACCTCTTCGGATACGCCGTCCATTTCAAACATTACTCTGCCTGGCTTTACAACGGCTACCCAATATTCTGGTGAACCCTTACCGGAACCCATACGTGTTTCAGCTGGCTTCTCAGTAATAGGCTTGTCAGGGAATATCTTAATCCAAACCTGACCGCCACGACGAATGTATCTTGTCATAGCAATACGTGCTGCTTCGATTTGATTTGCAGTAATCCAAGCTGGCTCCAAAGCAACTAAACCGTATTCACCGTTTGTTACCTTGTTACCTCTTGAAGCCTTACCCTTTAGGCGGCCTCTTTGCACACGTCTGTATTTAACTCTCTTTGGCATTAACATTAGTGCTCGCCTCCTTCAGTGGTCTTAGGAGCACGTGGTGCTCTTCTGTCTCTACGGTCACCTCTGTTGTTGTCCTTGTTGAACTTTCTTCTTGGCTTGTCATTCTTTTCTGTTGTCTTATTTACCTCAGAAAGGATTTCGCCCTTGTAAATCCAAACCTTAACACCAATCTTACCGTAGGTTGTGTTTGCTTCCCAGAAGCCGTAGTCAATGTCGGCTCTGATTGTTTGTAGAGGAATTGTACCCTCATGGTAGTGCTCTGTACGTGCAATTTCTGCTCCGCCAAGACGGCCACTTACTGCAATCTTGATACCCTTAGCGCCAAGACGCATTGTTCTGCCGATAGCCTGCTTCATAGCTCTACGGAATGCAATTCTTCTCTCAAGCTGGCTTGCAACGCTTTCAGCAACTAGCTGAGCATCAAGGTCAATTGGCTTAACCTCAACAACGTTTACAACTGCCTTCTTGCCTGTAATCTTCTCAACATCCTCACGGATCTTGTCGATTTCAGAACCGCCCTTACCGATAATCATACCAGGCTTTGCACAGTGAATGAATACCTTTACGGTTTCATTTGAATCTCTTTCAATTTCAATCTTTGAAATACCTGCGTTAAGAAGCTTGTTCTTGAGGTACTCTCTTAGATTGTAGTCAGAAACAAGAGTGTCGCCGAAATTCTTATCAGAAACGAACCATCTTGAATCCCAGTTCTTAATTACACCTACACGAAGACCGTGTGGATTAACCTTCTGTCCCATTCCTTGACTCCTCCTTATTCCTTTTCAGCCACTTGAAGTGTGATGTGGCTTGTTCTCTTTAAAATTCTGTTTGCGCTTCCCTTACCTCTTGGCATTACTCTTTTGAGCATATGGCTACCAGTTGTTACGAAGCACTTTGAAACATAGAGTTTTGATGTATCTAGATTGTGATTGTTTTCAGCATTTGCTACCGCACTCTTGAGAAGCTTCTCAAGGTATGCAGCTGCTCTCTTAGGAGTATTCTTAAGAATAGCTGCTGCCATTTCAACATCCTTGCCACGAATGAGGTCAAGAACTATTTGAACTTTACGGGGAGCAATGCGAACATCATAAAGATATGCGTTAGCTACTTTATTTTCCATTGTTATCTCCTATTACTTACCGTTATTAGATGTTTTTGATCCTGCGTGACCTTTGAATGTTCTTGTAAGAGCAAACTCACCGAGCTTGTGTCCTACCATATCTTCGGTTACATATACTGGAACATGCTTTCTGCCGTCATGAACAGCAATTGTGTGTCCAACAAATTCTGGGAATATTGTTGAAGAACGTGACCATGTCTTTAAAACCTTCTTTTCGCCCTTTTCGTTCATAGCACAAACTCTGGCATAGAGCTTTTCTTCTACGTAAGGTGCTTTCTTTAAACTTCTGCTCATAAGTCCTTCCTCCCTTAAAGTCGGATCGTAGCCATGTCGTTCTGTGAGCCAAGGAGTTGGGGAAACATGTTGTCTTCCTAAGACCGCTTGGCCTCCGACTTGTTCATAGCACAAACTCTGGCATAGAGCTTTTCTTCTACGTAAGGTGCTTTCTTTAAACTTCTGCTCATAAGTCCTTCCTCCCTTA